>NZ_JAUDEN010000053.1:0-10554 GCF_030373775.1 Bacteroides gallinaceum
TCTCAAAGCGAGTCCTTTTCAAGGCAAGCGGCAGCAAAATGCCGCCTTCCTCTGCAGAAAGGAAACGTTTCTCAACGATGAAAAGTGCCTTCTTCTCTGGAAAGAATTCAGCCAGCCCCTTAAAAAAGTCTATCTCCAGCCTAAAGATATACATCTTCAATCTGAAGATATGTATCTCCAGGCTGGAGATAGACATCTCTAAGCCAGAGATACAGAATATCACGGACAATCGCCTGCTTTTAGCTGACATTCCATTCTTCTTGGCAAACGAACCGCAGCGTCTGCCGTTACGGATTATGCTTTAAAATCAGGCCGGACAATATTCCTGCAGCGGGAGTTCTCCTCTCAACGCTCCTATTGCATTCATGGCCAGTGCTCCCATCTCATCTTCACCGGGAATGACAACTATTGGAGCCAGCCCTTCGATCCATTCACGTATTCCTTCCACACAATAGTCGCTGAAAGCGATTCCGCCGGTCAGGATGATGGCATCAGTCTGACCGTGAAGCGCCACATGCATCGCGCCGATCTGTTTGGCCACCGCATAAAGCATGGAATCGAGCACCAGCTTGTGGTTTTTCGCGCCTGCGTGCGCCCAGCGGACAATGGTCGGCACATCGGTTGTTCCCAAATGAGCGATCAGACCTCCTTTGCCGTTCAGCATTTTCCTGATCTCCTTATAGGTATATTTTCCGCTGAAACAGAGATCCACAAGCTGGCGTGCCGGAACAGTTCCCGCACGTTCAGGACTGAAAGGACCTTCTCCATTCAGGGCGTTGTTCACATCAATGACCTTTCCGTGATGATGCGCACTGACTGAAATCCCTCCTCCCAGATGAGCCACCACCAGATTCAGTTCTTCATACTTTTTCCCGATCCGTGACGCATAGTTTCTGGAAACCGCCCGACTGTTCAAAGCATGGAATATGGAGATACGCGGAATCTCCGGAATGCCGGTCAGACGGGCAAGAGCGCAAAGTTCGTCTGTCACCACAGGATCGGCGATAAACGACGGGCAGCCCGCTTCTCCGGCAATCTCATCGGCAATCCAAGCCGCCAGATTCGAAGCGTGTTCCATATCCGCATTCCACAAATCGTGTTTAATGCGCTCGTTTATGCGGTACACTCCGCCCGGCGTCGGTTTCAGCAAACCGCCCCGCGCCACCACTGCGTCAAACTCCAGGCGGATACCCGCACGCGCCAATGTGTCCCTCACGTGGCTGCACCGGTAATCATACTGCTCATTGATATGACGAAACGCAGCCAGTTCCTTAGACGGATGGCTCAGGCTGTCCTTCCATAAAGGACCGCTTTCGTCATATACGGCCAACTTGGTTGAAGTTGAACCGGGATTGATTACTAATATTCTCATATATGACTATTGATCTTGTTGATTTCCCGCCAGACACGCCAACGCCAGACTGTAGTATTTGGAGTTCCCCGAATCGCTCCGCGAAGGAACAACCACCGGAGCAATCGTTCCGGTCAGCATTCCCGCCATATTCGCATCGCCGAACAGCGACAAAGTCTTATAGAATGTGTTTCCTGACTCAATGTTCGGAAAAATCAAGATATCGGCATTCCCGACCACCGGCGACGAAAGCCCTTTGATGTCACCGCTATGCTTGTCGCATGCGGTCTTGGCATCCATCGGACCGTCTATAAACATTCTGCCGAATTTTCCTTCAGCGGCCTCCTGTTTCAAAGCCGCATAACTCAATGTATGCGGAAACTTCTCGTTGATCTTTTCCGTGCAATGGATCAATGCCACACGCGGTTCGTCATTGCCGAACTTACGGCAGACAGAAATGTCATTCATGATCATGGCACGGAACTGTTCAAGCGTCGGACGAGGGATGACAGCTGCATCCGAAAAGAAAAGCAGCTTATGATAAAGCGGCACCTGAGCTACTGCCACATGACTCAGAACACCCCCTTCCGGCAACAGGCCGACTCCTTTTTTCAGCACCGCGCGCAACAGATTGTCTGTATTGATAAGCCCTTTCATCAAAATATCTGCCTCACCTGTCCGTACCAACTGTACTGCCAGGGCAGCGGCATCATCAGGAGTGGCGACCTCATAAATCCGGATAAAATCGGGAGAAGCCGACCAAAGATGCCAGGCCACATCGAGATGGGCAGAGTCTGTCACCAGAAGATATTCGGCTATCTCTTCCCTCAAACTGCGTATGATCACATACTCCGTATGGGGATCGTTCGGGCAGACAACCGCTAC
Source organism: Bacteroides gallinaceum (assembly GCF_030373775.1). NCBI lineage: Bacteria > Pseudomonadati > Bacteroidota > Bacteroidia > Bacteroidales > Bacteroidaceae > Bacteroides > Bacteroides gallinaceum. Next base: position 2,237 of record NZ_JAUDEN010000053.1, read on the forward strand.
TTTACGCCTTATTCCTCTGGAGCGCAGGCAATTTACCAACTGAGAAAGCGTTTGAATCATATTCATATCATCAGATTTTAAACAAATATGCAAAATTTATTCGGATAAATCCCTATATTTGTCCGAATAGCAGAAACATTTAACGTATGGCAACAACTTTATCTTTCGACATCAGCTCAGAATACAGCAACCTGCATAGCCGTTTTCCCAACCACAAAAAAGGAGCGCCGCTCATCGGAATTACCGGAAACTTCAGCGACGGCAACCTCACCTTGGCTCCCGGATACTATCAGTCGGTCGTTCAAGCCGGAGGAGTCCCTCTCATCATCCCTCCTTATGAAGACATGCAACTGCTTCTCAACATGCTCGACAGTCTGGACGGCATCCTTCTTTCAGGAGGCGGCGACATCAATCCCCTCTTTCTGGATGAGGAGCCGAAACCGGGTCTTCACAGCATAAACCCTTACCGCGACAGGCAAGAACTGATGCTTGTCCGGCTGGCGGCCAACCGCCAAATCCCCATACTGGGCATCTGCCGCGGCATACAGATAATGAATGCCGCATTGGGCGGATCGCTCTATCAGGACATCTATAGCGAAACGGACGGCACACTGCTCAAGCACAGCCAGGATATGGACCGCGCATTTGCCTCACATACGGTAGACATCGCGGCAGACAGCCTGCTGCACCGAATCATGCGAACAGAAAAGCTCCCGGTCAACTCATTCCATCATCAAGCCGTCAAATCGCCGGCACCCGGCTTTCGCGTTTCAGCAACGGCTCCCGACGGAGTGATCGAAGCTATCGAAAGCACAGAATACAAATCCATGCTAGGCGTACAATGGCATCCGGAATGCTTTCTGCTGAATCATGACAAGTGCATGATGCCTCTTTTCGGCTGGCTGATAAAGGAAGCGAAATCGTTTCGTGAAGCCAAACGAATCCACAAACGGCTGCTTACACTTGACACGCATTGCGACACGCCGATGTTCTTTGACCGGAACATCAATTTTGCCGCCCGCGATCCCCAGATCAAAGTCGACCTCCACAAGATGACCGAAGGACGGCAGGACGCAACCATCATGGTAGCTTATCTGCCTCAGAAAGAACGCACGGAAGAAGCTCTGCTGGCAGCGACAGCCAAAGCCGACCAGCTTTTGGACGAGATTGAAAGAATGGCGGCGATGAACTATACGGCAGTAGACATCGCTTATACCCCAGCGGACCTGTTCCGATTGAAGCGTGACGGAAAAAAGGCCATTATGCTCGGCATCGAAAACGGCTATGCCATCGGAAAAGATTTGAACAATGTGGAACGCTTCCGCAAGCGGGGAGTCGTATACATGACGCTATGCCATAACGGAAACAATGACATCTGCGGATCGGCACGCTACAACGACGAGAATCTGGGAGTCAGTGAATTCGGCGAGCAGGTAATCAAAGAAATGAACCGCGTGGGCATGGTCGTCGATCTGTCGCACGCAGGTGAACGCACTTTCTATGAAACACTGGAAATCAGTCCGCTGCCTCCGGTATGCTCTCATTCTTCATGCCGAAGCTTATGCAATCATCCGCGCAATCTGACAGATGAGCAGCTGAAAGCCATTGCACGGAAAGGAGGAACCGTGCAAATATGCCTCTACAGCGGCTTTTTGCACTCCTCCCGAGAAGCTACCATCTGCGATGCCGTCGAACACCTCCATCATGCGGTCAATATCATGGGCATAGACCATGTAGGAATAGGCAGCGACTTCGACGGCGACGGGGGAATCATCGGATGCAACGACTCTTCAGAACTTATCAATTTCACCCGCCGCCTGCTGTTCGAACGCTACAGCGAACAAGATATTCAGAAAATATGGGGAGGCAATTTTCTCCGGATTATGGAAGAAGTGCAGAAGCAGGCTGGAAGATAAAAGGGAAAGAAAAATCAGGCAAAAAACAAATCCATATACAAATAAATTATAACTTTACACCGATAAGACAAAAAGATATGATTTCATATAAAAACCTATTGGTAACATTGGCTTTTCTTTCGGGAAGCGCGCTGATTTCTTGCGGAAGCAGCAAGAAAAACAGCAGCCAGACAGAAGAGGCTGCCTCCCAAACGATTGTTCCGGCTCCCGCATTCAATGCAGACAGCGCTTATTCATATATCGCTGCACAGGTCAGCTTCGGGCCGCGCGTACCGAACTCTGCCGCACACAAGAATTGCGGAAACTATCTGGCCGGACAACTGGAAAAGTTCGGCGCAAAAGTATACAGTCAATACGCCGACCTGATGGCTTATGACGGCACCATCCTGAAAGCACGCAACATCATCGGTTCATACAAGCCGGAAATGAAGAAGCGGGTGCTGCTCTGCGCACACTGGGACAGCCGCCCCTATGCTGACCAAGATGAAGAAAAATTCCACCAGACGCCTATCGACGGAGCCAACGACGGAGCAAGCGGCGTAGGAGTCTTGCTGGAAATCGCACGGCAAATCCAGATGAAAGCTCCGGCAATAGGCATCGACATCGCTTTCTTCGATGCGGAAGACTACGGAATTCCCGAGTTCTACCGAGGGACTTACAAATCCGACACATGGTGCCTTGGCGCACAATACTGGGGACGCATCCCCCATGTCAGCGACTACAAGGCACGCTTCGGCATTCTGCTTGACATGGTAGGAGCCAAAGACGCCACTTTCTATTACGAACGTTTCTCGGCACGTACGGCCAACAGCCCAATGAAGAAAATCTGGAAGATGGCCGAACAACTGGGATACGGACGATACTTCATCAAACAGGAAGGAGGAGAGGTGACAGACGACCACGTCTACGTCAACCAGTTCCGCCAAATCCCATGCGTTGACATCATTCATTATGACGTGCAGGGCGATACGGGGTTCAATCCGACATGGCATACAACAGACGATACGATCGAACATATTGACAAAGCAACACTCCAGGCTGTAGGACAGACCGTAATGGGAGTAATCTACAATGAAAAATAATCAACATAAAACGAACGACAATGAAAACGATCAATGAACTTCAGAATGAAGTAATAGAGGAATTCAGCGACTTTGAGGATTGGATGGACAAATACCAGCTACTCATTGACTTGGGAAATGAGCAGGAAGCCCTCGATCCCAAATATAAAACCGACCAGAATCTGATTGACGGATGTCAGAGCAGGGTATGGCTTCAGGCTGATCTCGTAGACGGGAAAGTCATCTTTCAGGCAGAAAGCGATGCGCTGATCGTAAAAGGAATCATTGCGCTGCTCATAAAAGTGATATCAGGGCATACGCCAGACGAAATTCTGGATGCAGACCTGTATTTCATTGAAAAAATCGGTCTGAAAGAGCACCTCTCACCGACACGCAGCAACGGACTGCTGGCCATGGTGAAACAGATGCGTATGTATGCGCTTGCGTTTAAGGCAAAAGCGCAAGAACAAGAAACAAACTAAAACAACACCGTATGAAAGAATTTCTCCGAAGTACATTAGCCACGATTGCGGGCATATTCATTTGCGGATTCATTTTCGCCATTCTGGGAATCACAACAATGGCAGGGCTGCTGGCAACATCTGCCACAGAAACCGTAGTGAAGGACAAGTCTGTCTTTACGCTCGACTTGCAGGGGGTGGTTGACGAACGTTACCAACCAAGCCCCATCGACCAGTTTCTGGATGACAACATGTCTATGACTATGGGACTGGACGACATTCTGGCTTCCATACGCAAGGCCGAAAAAGACAAACATATCAAAGGAATATACCTGAACAGCGGAGCATTGGTGTGTTCCAGCGCCTCCCTGCAAGAGATACGGAATGCTCTGGCTGATTTCAAGAAAAGCGGAAAATTTCTGATTGCATACAGCGATGCTTACACACAGGGGGGGTATTATCTGGCGAGCGTCGCCGATAAGGTTATTGTCAACCCGGCCGGAAGTCTGTCTTGGCATGGTCTGGCTGCCGAAAGTATGTTCTACAAAGATCTGCTGGACAAAATAGGCGTAAAAATGCAGGTTTTCCGTGTCGGAACTTACAAGTCGGCTGTAGAACCCTATATCGGTACGGAGATGAGCCCGGCCAACCGCAAGCAGACACAAGCTTTCATTCATTCAATATGGAACGAGATGCTGGAGGATGTCGCAGAATCACGCAATGTAAGCAAAGACTCACTGAACGCACTGGCGGACAGAAATATGGATTTCCAACCGGCACAGACATACATAGAGAACGGACTGGCCGATACGCTGATGTACAAGGATGAGGTGCTGGCCTACCTGAAATCATTGACAGAAACAGAAGAAGATGATGAACTGCGCACTTTGACGCTGGAAGACATGATCAACGTTTCGTCCAAAAAGCCGAAAAACAAAAGCGGAAACATTATCGCTGTATATTATGCAACTGGCGACATCGACAATGGCAGCTCCTACGATGAAGGCATCAATTCTGAGAAGGTATGCAAGGACTTGCGTGACCTGCGGAAAGACGAACATGTAAAAGCTGTAGTGCTCCGCGTGAATTCTCCGGGTGGAAGCGCATACGGATCGGAACAGATCTGGCGCGAAGTTTCACTGCTGAAAGCTGAAAAACCGGTAGTCGTATCAATGGGCGATTATGCAGCCTCCGGAGGTTATTATATCTCTTGCGCCGCAACAAAAATTGTAGCCGAACCTACGACGTTGACCGGCTCCATCGGTATTTTCGGACTGGTTCCGGACATCTCACAACTGATGACTGATAAACTGGGGCTCCGCATCGACGGGGTGAAGACCAATAAACTTTCCGACCTTGGCAGTATGGGACGCCCGCTGAACGAAGAAGAAGGCGCACTGATCCAGCACATGGTAAATAACGGATACGAACTCTTTACCAAACGCTGCGCAGACGGACGAGGCATGTCTGTCGATTCCATCAAAAGCATTGCAGAAGGACGCGTCTGGACAGGATCTATGGCAAAAGAGCTGAATCTGGTGGACCAACTGGGAGGACTGGACACGGCAATATCTCTAGCCAAAGAGCTCAGCGGCACGGACGAATACAACCTGATCTGCTATCCGGAAAAGGAAGATTTCTTTACCAGTCTGATCAGCACGGGCAAAGGACGCTACATCAAGAGTCAGCTGAAGCAGGCTTGCGGCGAATTCTACAACGAACTGCTATTGCTCAAAAACATCAACAAAGCAGACCGTCTGCAAGCTCGCATGCCGTTTGAACTGCACATCCGATAAAACCAGGAATCCATGCACAAGAACAAGCCCAAAATATATTGGGGGCTATGGCCTGTCAGTATGCTATACGGAATCGGAGCAAGCATCCGCAACAAGCTTTTCGATTGGGGAATGCTGCGCTCCCGCTCCTTCCCGTTCCCGCTGATATGCATTGGAAATCTGACGGTAGGAGGAACGGGAAAAACTCCTCACACGGAGTATCTGATCCGTCTGCTGAAAAAGGAGTTCAAAGTAGCGGCATTAAGTCGGGGATATAAACGGGAAACAAAGGGTTTTGTGCTTGCTTCCTCATCAAGCACGGCTGCCGAAATCGGAGATGAGCCGTTCCAGATAGCACGCAAATTTCCAGACATTACAGTAGCCGTAGATGCAGACCGCTGCGAGGGCATCAATTTGATACAAGAGAAATGCCCGGCAACTGAAGTGATTCTGCTTGACGACGCTTTCCAGCACCGTTATGTAACCCCCGGACTATCGGTTTTGCTGACCGACTACAACCGCCCGATTTACGAGGACCAGCTATTGCCGGCAGGAAGGCTGAGGGAAACACGGAACGGTAAAAAACGCGCAGATATGATCATCGTAACAAAGTGCCCCGCCGGATTGTCTGACACGGAACAAGAAAGTATAAAAAGGAAACTTCAGCCTCATTCCGGACAGAAAGTTTTGTTTACAACCATGAAATACGGCAAACTACAGCCTCTGTTTGCCAATGCCGCCGAACGTTCACTCGACAGCCTGAAGAAACAGGAAGAGATTCTTTTGCTGACAGGCATTGCTTCACCCGATGGTCTGGCAAAAACATTGAGGACACATTGCGACAAGGTTCGCCTGCTGGCGTTTCCCGACCATCACGCATTCGACAGGCAAGATTTGCAAAAGCTGGAAAGAATGTTCGGGCAACTGACGGCAGACAGAAGGCTAATTGTTACGACAGAGAAAGACGCGGCACGGCTAAGAATGCACCAATTGAGCAACGTGCTTAAAGAATCGATCTACACACTTCCTATAGAAGTGGAATTTATAAATAAACAAGAAACTATATTTAACAAAAAAATAATCGAGTATGTTAGAAAAAATTCAAGAAACAGCAGCATTCATCAAAGCTAAAATGCACACTCAACCGGAAACAGCAATCATTCTGGGAACCGGGCTGGGCAGTCTGGTACAGGAAATAACTGATGCATACGAAATCAATTATTCGGACATACCCAACTTCCCTGTGTCAACCGTAGAAGGACACAAGGGAAAACTCATTTTCGGAAAACTGGGAAACAAGGATATAATGGCCATGCAAGGACGTTTTCACTTTTACGAAGGCTACTCAATGCAGGAAGTAACCTTTCCGGTACGTGTCATGCGCGAACTTGGCATCAAAACCTTATTCGTTTCCAATGCAGCCGGAGGCATGAATCCCGATTTTGAAATCGGAGATTTGATGATTATCACCGACCACATCAACTTTTTCCCGGAGCATCCGCTACGCGGCAAGAATATCGAATACGGTCCTCGCTTCCCGGATATGAGCGAAGCTTATTCAAAAGAAATCATTAACCACGCATTGGAAATCGCCAAAGAAAAAGGCATAAAGGTACAGCAGGGAGTATATATCGGCACACAAGGCCCAACCTTTGAAACGCCTGCAGAATATAAGATGTACCATATCCTCGGCGGAGATGCGGTGGGAATGTCAACCGTTCCGGAAGTTATCGTTGCCAACCATTGCGGAATCAAGGTTTTTGGAATCTCCGTTATTACAGACTTAGGCGTAGAAGGAAAAATTGTGGAAGTTTCGCATGAAGAGGTGCAAAAAGCAGCAGACGAAGCGCAACCACGCATGACAACCATTATGAGGGAACTTATAAACAGAGCATAAAAGACCATGCACGAAGGACAAAGAACAGAAATCTCAACTCTAGGCGAGTTCGGCTTGATCAAGCATTTAACTCAAGGCATCAAACTTCAGAACCCGGAAACGGTTTATGGTGTAGGAGATGATGCTGCAGTCATGAACTTTTCAAACAAACAGGTGCTGATGACCACAGACCTGCTGATGGAAGGCGTTCATTTTGATCTGGTATATACTCCACTGAAGCATCTGGGATACAAAGCGGCAATGGTAAACTTCTCGGATATCTACGCAATGAACGGTACACCGAAACAAATAACAGTTTCGCTGGCCATATCAAAACGTTTCTGTGTGGAAGATCTCGAAGATTTTTATGAAGGATTAAAACTGGCCTGCCAACTACACCACGTTGACATAGTAGGAGGCGACACAACTTCATCAGTCACGGGAATGGCAATTTCCATCACCTGCATCGGTGAAGCAGACAAAGGGCAAATAGTATACCGCAACGGAGCTCAAGATACAGATCTGATCTGTGTTTCTGGTGATTTGGGAGCTGCCTACATGGGGCTTCAGCTGCTTGAACGAGAAAAAGCCGTATTTAAAGGCGAAAAAGACGTTCAGCCGGATTTTGCCGGGAAAGAATATCTGTTGGAACGAATTCTGAAACCGGAAGCCAGAAAAGATATAATCGAAAACCTTGCCCAGGCTGGCATCAAGCCTACTGCCATGATGGACGTTTCAGATGGGCTTTCATCGGAACTGATGCATATCTGTTCACAAAGCAATACAGGCTGCCGGATTTATGAAGAAAGAATTCCAATCGATTATCAGACCGCTGTCATGGCCGAAGAGTTCAATATGAATCTAAGCACTTGTGCCTTAAATGGCGGAGAAGACTACGAGCTGCTGTTCACCGTACCTTTGACAGCGCATGAAACGATTTCTGAATTAAAAGATGTCAAGATAATCGGCCACATTACAAAACCGGAACTTGGCTGTGCTCTCGTCACTCGTGACGGCAATGAATTGGAGTTGAAAGCTCAGGGGTGGAACCCTTTGAAAGAATAAGCCTCAAAAAATCACAGCATCCCAAGGCAATGAATCCATTGCATTAGGATGCTGTTTTTCATATCAAGAGAGCCGTAAAAGCAAAAAAATCATTTTTTCCTTTCTAAAAGTTTGTCAGTTAAAAAAAATGCACTACCTTTGCAAGCGCAATCAAATAAGACAGC
>NZ_JAUDEN010000054.1:0-6415 GCF_030373775.1 Bacteroides gallinaceum
AGTGCAAGTATCTGATAGAACGCATCCAGATCCTTTCCTTTGCCGATGAAGTTCCGGCCTATGCCGAGGTTGATGGAAAAAATGGGCATGATGAATTCTGCCCTGGCAGAGAGCCCTGCCGAGAATTGTTCGATGAACGGAGGCCGGTAGAACTTCAGTTCGCTGGGGTCTGAAGGAACTGATTTGTTTGCGATGTGGTTGATGATGTTTGCACTTTCATCATACTGCATGTCGAGCGAAAGTCCGGCACGGAAATATTTGGTGAAGTTGTACAGGGGATTAACGTTTATTCCGGCCACGGCGAAAGATCCCGGCACCAGCATCGGGTTCAGGCCCTCCGGATAGATTCCTTTTCTTTTCGTCGATCCGTAGACAATCAGATCGTAGCTGACATGGGGAGCGGGCTTTTCTTTCGTTTTCCGGCATGTGGCAGGAGAGTCGGTTTGGGCTGGTCCGAAGAACCTGGTGATGCCGATGCTTCCGTTGAGCGTGTTTACGCCCGAATTCGGATAGTTGGTGTTTCCGTTTGAATAGTGTGCGGCTCCGATTCCGGCTTTCAGGCTTGTCCGGGAGTTGATCTGCCAGTTCAGCAGGATGTTTATGGCCATGTAGGCGTTGATTTTTGAGCCGACGACTATGTTCCACGGATTGGTTTGCGCATCGTATTTTTTCCAGCCGAAAGACGCTCCGAAGTTCCATTCATAGTCCAGTGACAGATTGGGAGCCAGCGAAACGATCCTTGAAGTCTGGAACACATAGACGGCCAGCGGATTTCCTATCTCCGCGGTGTTGAAGAACGTGTTGTATCCGACACCTATTCCTTGTACGGCGTGCGGATATTGCTGGCCGAAGTAGGTGTCCGGCCCGAATTTGAAGCCATATTTCAGATGTCCCGACAATGCGTTTCTGTTAGGGTTTCTTTCTCCGTCAAATCCTTTGAAGAACGGATTTGTGGGGAATATATATGCCGGCCTCGCATCAAACTCGATGGAATGGATGATTCTCTCCGGGATGCTGTCGTGGCTCTTTGCGTAAGTCTGGACGGTGAGAAAGGCAAGAAGGGAAACGGCGGAAATCGTTCTGAGGCAGAAAGACAGGAGATGCCGGGAGCTTGCTGGCGAGCGTTGCATTTTGTTATAGGTTTATAGGGTAATATGCCATCTGGACGCAGGGAGAGTGGGGACGCTTTTTCTCTGCAAATCTTTATCAAATTGCGTCCAATGGCGAATGTTTCATTACCAATGGGTATCGTTCCGGATGCTTCAGACTATCAATTTCGAGGTCAATGTCCAGTTCAGGCCATTCGATTGCATTCGGACCGGCCATGCGCACGTTGAGCGCGCTGCTTATGCGGGCGTCGCGTAGCCAGGGAACTCGGTTGTACGACACAAAATAATCTTGTTCTAAAACGGAAAGCATCATTCCTTGTGCGTTAATCATCAAGACGCTTACCGATGTGGGCTGCAAATTGCTGTTTGAAGTCATCTCCATATTTTTCTACTAATTGCGTTATCTTTTTCAGCTCCTTGTTGTTGAAGCCATAATTGCTGGCAAGTTCCATCTCCGGTTCCAGCCAGAATTTTGCTTCACATTCGGCTTTGACAACGTGGATATGCTTTCGCTCTTCTTCATTAGAGTATATTTTGAATGTTATATCCATCTTCTTGTCTGAACTTGGGACTCATACCGAAATGTTTTTGCTTTTTGCGAAGATAAGGAAAAACAAAGAGATAAGCAAGAAAACTTTTCCCAAGAAAGTGTCCGGAACATTTGCGCTTTCGACGGATTTTGCGTTTGTCCAAGTTTTATCAGGCACTTTTCCTATATTTTCCGTACCTTTGCGCCGATAAAAGAAAACGGTATATGTGGTTATTGTTGGCATTCTGCTCGGCGGCATTGCTGGGCTTTTATGATGTATTCAAGAAAAAGTCGCTGGCAGGCAATGCGGTTCTTCCGGTATTGGGACTGAATACGCTTTTCTCAAGCTTGATTTTTCTGCCTTTCATTCTTCTCTCTCATTTCAGTCCCGGCTGGCTGGAAGGCTCTCTGTTTTATGTCCCCGATGCAGGCTGGGAGGTGCATAAGTACATTCTCATAAAATCATTTATTGTCCTTTCGTCGTGGACATTCGGCTATTTCGGCATGAAGCATCTTCCGCTTACTATCGTCGGGCCGATCAATGCCACCCGTCCGGTCATGACGCTGGTGGGTGCCCTGTTGATATTCGGCGAGCAGCTGAATGTGTATCAGTGGATAGGCGTGCTGATGGCCATCGTTTCGTTCTTCATGCTGAGCCGTTCGGGGAAAAAGGAAGGCATCGACTTTGAGCATAACAAGTGGATTTGGTTTGTGGTGCTTGCCGCTCTCCTTGGAGCCGTAAGCGGCCTGTACGACAAATACCTGATGGGACGGTTCAACAACATGGTGGTGCAGGCATGGTATAACATCTACCAGCTTTTCTTGATGGGGGGTGTGCTGATGTTCCTCTGGTGGCCGCGCCGAAAGTCGGGCACTCCTTTCCATTGGGACTGGTGCATCATTCTGATTTCGGTGTTTCTTTCAGCCGCCGACTTCGTTTATTTCTACGCTCTGAGCATGGACGGTTCCATGATTTCCATCGTGTCGATGGTGCGCCGGGGAAGCGTGGTGGTGTCGTTCCTTTTCGGTGCGATGGTGTTCCATGAAAAGAACCTCAAGAGCAAGGCGGTCGATCTGGTGCTTGTGCTTGTCGGCATGTTCTTCCTCTATTTGGGGAGCGTGCTGGGATGATTGGAATTATGTATAATTGTTTTTAAAAGATAATTCGTATTTTTGTTGTGGAACTTAGGGTAGTGACTCTTATTCCGGTAACATAGAATTTTAGAAAGAAACGTTATGCTTATCTTGTGATTGGGAACCTAGGAAATTCGCAATTGTACACAAGGATAGCATAGTGGTTCTCACGCTATAGCGTGGGCTGCTATTACCATATCCGTGTACAAGGTTTTCCTAGGACCTCCAATCAGAATGTGGTAGCATTGCAGTTCCACGCTTGAACCAAACTATATTATATATCCTTTTGATTTTCAGCTTTGAATTATAGGAATTACTGTAATCTGATACCACAAAGTTCCCTGAATATATAGATACGGTATGTTTTATAGAATGAATAATCGAGCTTTTATGTAAAGGCAAGTTAGTAGTTGGCGAAAAGCGTTATGAACGCTTTGTGGAAGATTTTGTAAACTGCCACTGATACATCAACTGTGAGCGGACGGTCTGCAAGAACTGCCATGAGATGAACCTTCTTATTGTTAAAGGATTGCTGACCGACTATAAGAATCTTGTAAAGCAGTTTTTTTGGTCTGAAATATTCTCATTTGAGGACAGCATGAGGCTCAAAAAGATGTATGACATTTCAAGTCCGTTGCTGCTTTCTTGCAAGAATGGCCTTGATTCCCATTTCCGTGCACCTCTCTCTTTGGACTGTAGTTTTACTGATGGACAGTTGGCCGGTATTACGGCTTGTGCCGAGGCATATCATCTGTTTTGTGTACCATCTCTTAAAATTGAGGATATGGAAGCACTCTTTGCGTGCAAGGATGGCTTCTGTATACGGGTGAACAATGTACGCCATGTGACTGTCATGTTTGATGCCCTTCTTGAAAATCGGTTCATTCAGTACCACTGGCAGTCCGTACTTGAAAAAGGAAAGTTCCTTTTATGCAAAAATGGCAAATACTTTGTCTCTGCTTCCAATCTTTCTACAGCTTTGTCTGCGGCAAGACGCAATCCTGATTCCGTATTCTATGGAATACAGAAAGCAATAAAGGAATTGGAACAGTAAAACTGCTCATGCTTGAAAAAGGTCGTCCATAGTAACTTCGCTATGGACGATGCTTTTATGTTTTCCGCCCACGACACCATAAGTTGTTACAAAAGTGATCACAAGCGATTTCTTGTTTTTTGTCGCCATCCGAAACAGTCCCATCCGCTCCCTCAGCTTCATCTCATAGTTATCGGTGATGCCATATTGGTCCGTGCTGAATTTCATTTCGCATAGGTGGATAATCCTGTCTGCCCGCTCGATTATCATGTCAATCTGAAAACCGGGTATCCCTTTTTCAGTGTCGGCTTTGCTCCGCCATGTGGATATGGAGGTTCCCACTCCTGCTATTCCGAGTGCGCTTTTTATCTGTTTATGATGACCCAGGCACACCAGTTCAAAACTCAGTCCCATCCATGCGGATACACTGCGTGCCCCCATGTTGTTACTCCACCATCTGTCATCCTTGGTGTTGTTGGATTCAATGAACTTGTAATAGAACAGCGTGTAGAAATCCGTAAGCCTGAATATGTTGTTACGGACTTTACTTCCATATTGTGACAGCCGTGTGATGAAGTCACAACGCTCCAGATTCTTCAGTATCTTGCTGAGGAATGCTCCTTCCAGGCCGGTGGCCTTGACTATATCTTCCCTTGTCATCCCCGACTTGTTCTCTGACAACAGCCTGACTACTGATATATAAGTATCGGCATTTGTAAAAAGGGCATTGTAAAGTTCATCGAACTCCATTTTCAACTGTGCTCCCTCGGAGAAGAACAGCCTGTCTATATTCTGCGCAAGGCTGTCTGCCGTATTCAGAAGACTCAGATAGAAAGGCACGCCTCCGAATATCATATAGCATTGCAATATCTGGTACCTGTCCCATTGGCAGTTCCTCTGCCGCAGATATTCTTCCGTCTCGTGAAGGTTGAACGGGGACAGGTGCAGGTTGCAGGTGATCCTCGCATGAAGACCGCCTTGATTCCCCTCTATCTTGTCCGCCATCCATGATGTTGCCGAACCTGTAGCGATAAGCACGATGTCTGTGCGCCTGTTGCACCAGCCGTTCCAGAAATTCTCCAATGCGCTGACAAAGTTTGACCGCTGTGTATCCATCCATGGCATTTCATCGATGAAAACCACCTTTTTTCTGTCAGAAGGCAATGTCTCAAGATAATCTTCAAGTGCATTGAAGGCATCATACCATGTTTCCGCCTTCGGCTGGCGTTTTTTGGATTGCCGCTGGAGTGCACGCATGAAGTTCTGTATCTGGACTGTCGCAGGGGTCTTGTGCTCTCCTACAAATGTAAAATCGTATTTATACTTGAAGAATTTGTCTATAAGATATGTCTTGCCTATACGGCGACGACCACTTATGATGACAAGTTCCGAACGGTCTGAATCCAGACACCTCTGCAATTCTTCACATTCTCTTTTCCGTGAAATCAATTTGTCCTGCATGATGCTTCAATTTTCGGCAAAGGTACTAAATCCGCCTGTGTCAGCCAAACTTTCAAGGCATAAGCTTATACTTTATCCGTTAAAATAATCAAGATAAAGTATAAACTCATACTACTTGCCCGTTTCCGAGATGCTACTTTATCTGGATTTTACTATCAAATAAAGTATAAACTCACGGATCGGTCAAATAAGGAAATTATGACATGACCTTTCTTTCCTATTGGCTATACATCATGTTCAGCTTGCTGAATTGTGTGGCACCCCCTCAAAAGCGGCAGCTTTTTGGGGTATTAGGCTCTTATATCTGATATTAATTGTATTTACTTTATAATCAATGATATAAATGTATTTTACAAAGCGTTAAGAAACAAAATAGTACTAAGAAACTGTTTTGAATTTCTCCAAAAAGTTTTTCTTGGCTTGATGTATTCGTTTTCGTGTGTGCTTTGGGCTATTTTTGGTCTTTTCCGCTTCTGTTCTTCGTCAGATAGCCCGCTATCTTCCTCATCACACAAACGGAAATGCCTCAAAAACTCATTCCAAATCAGCACACGATAAATTCAAAACAGTTTCTAAATATCCTTCAACACAAAGGTGTAGCTTTGACGCAGAGGAAGGCCCAGCTTTTTCACAATGCCAAGGACTTTTTTCACGGTCTTCTTATGCAACTTTGCATCTGTGGGGTAAGTGACATTCTTTTCCTGAACTGTAGAATCAATGAAGGCCGTATCATGATGATGGTCTTCATCATCCTCGTTATTCACACGGATGCTTTCCTGAAAAATAAGTTCAATCCCCTCTTCACCGATACGCTTGCGGAAATGAACCAGTTCTGAAGAGGCACATGGAGCAGACGGAGTGAACTCCTGCATCCCACAAAAATACTGATAATAAGCGTTTTCACTCCATTGTTCTACCAATGACTCATCTGACAGATTACGAAGGTGTTTCAAAATGAGCAAACCACACATTAAACGGATTGGCTTACCGAGACGACCGTTGTCCTGACAATACAAAGGCTGAAAAGCCGTTTCAAATTTTTCCCAAGCTATTTTGTCAGCCAACTGGTAAAGTGGGTACGATTGGTTCAGCATGTCAGATAGGTTACTGAATAAAGAAGGGCTATTATGCGTATTTTTAATCATAAAT
>NZ_JAUDEN010000055.1:0-3212 GCF_030373775.1 Bacteroides gallinaceum
ATCCTTATTAGATTTTTTCCACTTCGTCATACCATCTGGCAAGCCTTGTCAGGGCTGCATCCTTATGTCTGCACTGATGATAAATCAATCCTAGCCTCATGGAAAGACAGTACGCTTTCTTTATATCCGGATACTCCCTGAACAGGATACCGGCACGTATACGCTGTGATTCGGTCCATAATGATTCTTTCTTATACAGAAGGTATATGCTTCTGGCTAGCAACTGTTTCCTTGAATCTCCGTTCTCAAATACCGGAGCATGATATGCCTTTCCGCATGCCTTTGCATGTGCCAGCTGTATCGATTCTTCATCAAGTGCTTCTCAGCGGGCTTTAACCCTCATGTTCTGAACGGCTTCATAAGCAAGCTTCTGTACATGGAAACGGTCTGTAACTTGTAAGGAAGTAGGCAATCATCCAGGCAATTGCTAGATAAAGAAGTGTTTTTCGTTCCATTTCAGAATCGCTTAGTCAGGTGCTGATCAGTGCCGGACATTTATGCAGCTAAAGATACGGAGATTCCTTTAAAAAAAGAAAGGCACGAAAGATGACTTCTGCCATTTCCGTGCCTTTGTAGATTTATCCGGCATTCAGACCGTTCAATGAATCATTGTATTCGTTCCTTCTACGACATTTCCGTATGAGAATACGCACCGCACGTTCACGTCCTTGTCGAGGATGACGATATCGGCATCCTTGCCCTTCTGGAGCGTTCCTTTACGGTCGGACACACCGATAATCTGCGACGGAGTTTCGGATGCCATGCGGATAGCGTCGGCCAGTGGGATGCCGGCTTTCTTTACCATTGTCTGCACGAGGCGGTCCATCGTGGCGATGCTTCCTGCCAGCGACTGGTGATCGGCCAGCTTGCAAACACCGTCTTCAATTACGTAGCGGGGATCGTCGATCGGTTCACCTTCGTAAGCGGCATATTTCAGCGCGTCTGTTACCAGGCATGTCTTCTCCACGCCTTTCAGCTTGTAGACGAGCTTCAGGATTGTGGCAGGCAGATGCACTCCGTCGGCAATCACTTCTACGGTCATTCCGTCCATCAGGTAGACACTTTCAACCGTACCTTCGTATTTGTATTCGCGGCGTTTGTGGAATCCCGGCATGGCATTGTAGAAGTGGGCGGCATGAGTGAATCCGGCTTCGAATGCAGCCTTGATTTCAGGATATTCTGCTTCGGTGTGAGTGATGGCCGTCAGTATGCCGTGTCCGGAGGTATAGCGTGCGAAGTCGTGCGCTCCCGGAAGTTCCGGGCTGATGTCCCAGCGTTTGATGCAGCCTGTGCTCTCGAGCAGCGGGATGTATTCGTTCGGGTCCGGATCTTTCAGGAAGTCGCCCCATTGCGCGCCTGCCATTTTCCGGTTCAGGTAAGGGCCTTCGATGTGCAGTCCTAGAATTGTGCTTTCGGGCCGCTGCATCATTTCCTCGCAAGTTGCTACAGCTTGGCGGACCACGTCGAAGCTTGTTGACGACAAGGTGGGGAAGATGGATGTGGCACCATGTTTCAGATGTGCGTTGACGATGGTTCCGAACGCTTCGGGAGTTGCTTCCGTAAAGTCTTTTCCTCCTCCTCCGTGGCTGTGCATTGATACGAATCCGGGCACGATGAACATTCCCTTCGCATCGATGACCTTTGCGCCGATTACGGCAAGGTCGCTGTTGGTCACTTCCAGTATTTTCCCATCGTTGATGAGTACAGAGCCGTCCTTCAGCCAGCCCTGCGGCGTAAGTATATGGCCGTTTATGATTTGTGTCAGCATAATGTTCTTGTATTTATCGGTTTAGAATAACGTGTTGGTTCCTTCCACGATCTTGCCCATCGCCCATACGGCACGGATGTTCAGGTCGTTGTCGAGAGCCAGGATGTCGGCATCCTTTCCTTTTTCGAGGGTTCCCTTCCGGTCGGCTACTCCCATGATGCGCGCCGGAGTTTCTGAAGCCATGCGGATTGCATCTTCCAGCGGGATTTCGGCCTTCTGCACCATCGTGCGGATCAGGCGGTCCATTGTGGCGATGCTTCCGGCAAGTGCCGAACGGTCGGCCAGCTTGCACACCCCGTCTTCGATGATGACACGCGGGTCGAACGCCTCTTTGCTGTCGCTTGCAGCGCAGGCGAGCGCATCGGTTATCAGCGCGGTTTTTTCAACTCCTTTTATCTTGTAGACAAGGCGGAGAATGGTGGGCGGCACGTGGATTCCGTCGGCCACTACCTCTACGGTCATGTCGTCCATCAGGTAGATGCTTTCTACCGTGCCTTCGTACTTGTATCCGCTGCGTTTGTGGAATCCCGGCATGGCGTTATAGAAGTGGGTTGCGTGTGTATATCCCGCTTCGTATGCCGTATAGATGTCTTCGAATTCGGCCTGCGTATGTCCTACTGCTGCCAGCACGCCTTTTGACGTGATGTATTTTCCGAACTGCATGGCTCCCGGAAGTTCGGGAGCTGCATCCCAGCGTTTGATGCAGTGCGTTTCCTCAAGCAGAGGGATGTATTCTTCGGGGTCGGGATTCTTGATGTTTTCCGGCATTTGTCCTCCTGCCATTTTCATGTTGAAGTAATGCCCTTCCAGATGAAGTCCCAGTACGGGTGAGTCGGGTTCGGCCATCAGCTTTTCGGTTGTAGCCGCCGCTGCCCGTATCATCGGTATGGTTGATGAAGAAAGAGTTGGGAAAATGCTTGTCGTACCGTGTTGCATGTGCGCCTTGATAGCTGCGCGGAACGCGTCTTCGCTTCCCTCCATGAAGTCGCGGCCGCCCCCGCCGTGTACATGGATTTCAACTCCGCCGGGAACGATGTATGTTCCTTTTGCGTCAATCAGTGTTGCTCCCACGATGGGAAGGTCACAGTTCGTCACTTCCAGAATCTTGTTGTCTCTGATGAGTACCGATCCGTCTTTCAGCCAGCCCTGAGGGGTAAGGATGCGGGCATTAATAATTTGTGTTAGCATATTAGATGTGATTGATATTTGTTTCTTTATCTGCTGCAAATTTAATTAATATGCTCATTAATTGTGTGGGCTATATTATATTTATTTAATATGAAAGGGTTAATTAATTTAAATTTGATGGCGTATGATGCACCGGTCCGGATGTCTTTTCCGGCCGTCCTGTGGGCGTCTGTGGCGATATCGTATTGTTTTTATCTCTTCACTGGAGTGATACGAATGCATCACTTAAGTGAAGAGATCGAATCACTGGAGCGAC
>NZ_JAUDEN010000056.1:0-3200 GCF_030373775.1 Bacteroides gallinaceum
GGCTAGAGCACCTGCTTTGCAAGCAGGGGGTCAACGGTTCGAATCCGTTATTCTCCACACAAAAGGAGTTCGATGACATGATGTGACAGACGCGAAAGCGAGCTCCGGACGCAAGTCCGGGCGAAATACCCCCCGCAGATGCGGGGGCGCAGGAAAGTAGTTAAGGGCGCACGGCGGATGCCTTGGCTCCCGGAGGCGACGAAGGACGCGGCAAGCTGCGAAAAGCCGCGGGGAGGCGCATGCAGCCTTTGATCCGCGGATTTCCGAATGGGACAACCCGTCATCCTGAAGGGGTGACATCCCGCTTTTGCGGGAGGCCAACGCGGGGAACTGAAACATCTTAGTACCCGCAGGAAAAGAAAACAACAGTGATTCCCCCAGTAGCGGCGAGCGAACGGGGAGAAGCCCAAACCGCAGGCGTTTCGGCGCCTGCGGGGTTGTAGGACCGCGAGGTCGGTTCTGGAAGGCGAGCGGAACGCGCTGGAACGCGCGGCCGCAGCGGGTGAAAGCCCCTTACGCGCAGCCTTCCCGGACTGTAGCGGGATCCTGAGTAGGGCGGGACACGTGCAATCCCGTCTGAATCTGCCGGGCCCATCCGGCAAGGCTGAATACTCCCGGGAGACCGATAGCGAACCAGTACCGTGAGGGAAAGGTGAAAAGCACTCCGAACAGGAGGTTGAAATAGAACCTGAAACCGTGCGCCTACAAGCGGTCGGAGCCTTCTATTGAAGGTGACGGCGTGCCTTTTGCATAATGAACCTGCGAGTTTCCGTCGCCGGCGAGGTTAAGGGGGACGACCCCCGGAGCCGCAGCGAAGGCGAGTCTGAACAGGGCGTTCAGTCGGCGGCGGAAGACGCGAAACCGAGTGATCTACCCTTGTCCAGGATGAAGTCCGGGTAACGCCGGATGGAGGTCCGAACCGATAGGCGTTGAAAAGCCTCCGGATGAGGTGAGGGTAGGAGTGAAAGGCCAATCAAACTCGGAGATAGCTCGTACTCCCCGAAATGCATTTAGGTGCAGCCCCGGGCGTTCGCGGCGCGAGGTAGAGCGACTGATAGGATGCGGGGGCTTCGCCGCCTGCCAAGTCCTGACAAACTCCGAATGCGCGCCGCCCACAGCCCGGGAGTGAGGGCGCGGGTGCTAAGGTCCGCGCCCGAGAGGAGAAGAATCCTGACCGCCGTCCAAGGCCCCGAAGTGGAGGCTCAGTTAGTTTAACGGGGTCCGGCCGCAGAGACAGCTAGGACGTTGGCTTGGAAGCAGCCATTCGTTTGAAGAGTGCGTAACAGCTCACTAGTCGAGGGGCCGGGCATGGATAATAATCGGGTATAAGCCTCCCGCCGAAGACGCGGGACCTTAAGGTCGGTAGGGGAGCATTCCGTGCGCGGCGAATCCGGGGCGCGAGCTCCGGTGGAGCGCACGGAAAAGCAAATGCAGGTATAAGTAACGATAAGGGGGGCGGGAAACCCCCCCGCCGCAAGACCAAGGTTTCCTGATCCACGCTAATCGGATCAGGGTAAGTCGGGCCCTAAGGCTAAGCGTACGGCGAGGCCGATGGCAGAGACGGTCAAGATTCCGTCACTGCCCGCAGGGGCGATGCGGGGACGCGGGAGTGGCACCGCCGCCGTCCGACGGAATGGACGGTTTAAGGGTGTAGGAGCTGAGGAGTCCAGGAAAGTCCGGGCTCCGATCCGAACCTGAAAGTACGGGGATCCCTTCGGGGCTCCCCGATAGCGCGGGTAACCAGGCCGCCGAGAAAATCCGCTAAGCTCCACCCTGCGGGCACCCGTACCGAAACGGACACACGTGGTCGGGTAGAACATACTGAGGCGCTCGGGTGAATCACGGTCAAGGAACTAGGCAAACTGACCCTGTAACTTCGGGATAAAGGGTCCCTCCTCGCAAGAGAGGGCGCAGAGAATAGGTCCAGGCAACTGTTTAACAAAAACACAGGGCTGTGCCAATACGAAAGTAGCCGTATACAGCCTGACACCTGCCCGGTGCCGGAAGGTTAAGGGGAGAGGTCATCCTTTCTGGAGAAGCCTTGAACTGAAGCCCCGGTAAACGGCGGCCGTAACTATAACGGTCCTAAGGTAGCGAAATTCCTTGTCGGGTAAGTTCCGACCTGCACGAATGGTGTAATGATCCGGACACTGTCTCGACCGTGAGCCCGGTGAAATTGTAGTATCGGTGAAGATGCCGATTACCCGCGATGGGACGAAAAGACCCCGTGAACCTTTACTGCAGCTTAGCGCTGCGCCTGGGCACGCGGTGTGTAGGATAGGCCGGAGGCTTCGACTCGGGCGCGCCAGCGTCCGCCGAGCCGTCGTTGAAATACGGCCCTCCGTTTGTCCGGGCGCTAACCCCCTCGGCGGGGTACACCGCTTGGCGGGCAGTTTGACTGGGGTGGTCGCCTCCAAAAGCGTAACGGAGGCTTCCAAAGGTGCCCTCGGGCCGATCGGTAACCGGCCTGTGAGTGCAATGGCATAAGGGCGCTTGACTGGGAGGCAGACATGCCGAGCAGGTGGGAAACCAGGGCATAGTGATCCGGCGGTTCCGCATGGAAGGGCCGTCGCTCAAAGGATAAAAGGTACTCCGGGGATAACAGGCTGATCCCTCCCAAGAGCTCATATCGACGGAGTGGTTTGGCACCTCGATGTCGGCTCGTCACATCCTGGGGCTGGAGAAGGTCCCAAGGGTTGGGCTGTTCGCCCATTAAAGTGGCACGCGAGCTGGGTTCAGAACGTCGTGAGACAGTTCGGTCTCTATCTATCGCGGGCGCATGAAATTTGCGCGGCTCGGGCACTAGTACGAGAGGACCGTGCCTGACCGACCTCTGGTCTGCCGGTTGTGCCGCCAGGCGCACCGCCGGGTATCCACGTCGGGATCGGATAAGCGCTGAACGCATCTAAGCGCGAAGCCGGCCGCAAGATTGGATTTCACAGGGCCGTCAGAGACGATGACGTCGATAGGGCGCAGGTGCACGGGCGGAGACGCCCTCAGCCGAGCGCTACTAATTGCCCGCACGCTTTCCTGGATGTTCAAGCTTCCGCGTCTGTCCTTCCCGTCCATCCTCTCCTTTCCCATTGAGGCGGCCACAGCCCGGAGGCTCCACCCCTTCCCATTCCGAACAGGGCAGTTAAGCTCCGGCGCGCCGATGGTACTGCGAAAGCGGGAGAGTAGGTCGCCGCCGTATTCCGAGG
>NZ_JAUDEN010000057.1:0-2491 GCF_030373775.1 Bacteroides gallinaceum
GTGCGCCCAGACTGGTCGCTTGATAAATACTTCTGTAGCAAGAAGTTAGGATTGGGTTCAATATAATCCTATCGTCAATCAGCTTATCCGACGGGGAAACCTAACGGGGAGTGTAGCATGCTGATTAAAGCCCTGAGTCTACTAATAGCCAAGTAGCGACTGAAGGGCAAGACGAAACGACATATACAAGGATGAAGCCTTGATTGGTTGAACGATAGTTCGGTGGTACCACATCTTGCAATAGCGGAAGGCTTTTATATACGCTATTTCATAGTACTCTGGCTATTTTGTGCGTTAGTTCAGAGCATTAAGAACCGACTATGACACAGCCGCAATAAGCGGACAAGAACGAAAGTCGCATCCGACAATATGTCACGCTAATAGTTATCAAGTGAAACTAACTGGGGATTGCCTAAGTCAGAACGCCTCAAAGGCTATGAGAGCTGGTCTCTGAATATCTGATATGGCAACGGAGTTCCCATAGTAGTCCGAGCAAGTTAACGGCTTGTACATGGCGAAGGGGAACAGTCCATAACTTTAGTACAAACAAAGGAAAACGTGAGAGACGTATGAGAAATCCCGAGCAAGTATTAAACATTTTAGCTGGACACAGCAACGAGTCAGGTTACAAATACGAACGACTCTATCGTATTCTGTTCAATGAGCAGATGTTCTTAGTCGCATATCAGCGCATTCATGCAAAACCAGGCAATATGACACCCGGTACTGATGGACAGACGGAGGACGGCATGAGCATTGACAAGATACACGCATTAATAGACAGTCTCAAAAGCGAAGTCTATAGGCCTAAACCGGCAAAGAGGGTTTACATACCGAAGAAGAGCGGAAAGTTACGTCCGCTCGGTATCCCTACGTTTGCAGATAAATTAGTGCAAGAGGTAGTGAGAATGGTTCTCGAAGCCATATACGAAGGATATTTTGAACGGACTTCACATGGTTTCAGACCACACAAAAGCTGCCACACGGCACTTAAGAGTCTACAGAATAATTTCAACGGAACAAAGTGGTTCATTGAGGGAGACATAAAAGGTTTCTTTGACAATATCAACCATGGCGTGATGATAGAAATTCTGAGGGAACGCATATCTGACGAGCGTTTCCTTCGGTTAATACGTAAATTTCTCAACGCTGGATATTTGGAAGAATGGCACTTCAATAGAACTTATTCGGGTACGCCTCAAGGTGGAATTATCAGTCCAATACTGGCTAATATCTACCTGGACAAGTTCGATAAGTATATGAAGAAGTATGCACAAGATTTCCATAAGGGTAAAGTTAGACACCGCAACAAGGATATCGGCAGACTGAACAATCGAGTTCACTATCTAAAGAAGAGAATGAAGGAGGTGACGGACGTTGATAAATTGGAAGCAATGCGGGAGGAAGTTCGTAATAAGCAACAGCAAATACTGACTATGCCGAGCGGTAACGATATGGATGAGAATTTCCGTAGATTGAATTATGTACGCTACGCTGATGATTTCCTTATAGGGGTCATTGGAAATAAAGCAGAGTGCGAGAAAATCAAGGCGGATGTCACACAATTTATGCAAGAAAAGCTAAAGTTGGAGATGTCGCAAGAAAAGACCTTGATAACCAACGCACAAGACAGTGCAAAATTTCTCGGCTATGAAATATCAGTCCGTAAAGATTACACAACGCAGAAAAATGCAAGAGGAGAAACTCGTAGACATCGTAATGGTAATGTGATACTACACGTATCACGAGAAGTAATAAAGAAGAAGTTACTGAGTCTTGAAGCCATGAATGTGAAAACACGAAATGGCAAAGAAGTGTGGAGTTCTAAAGGTAGAACATACCTGATAGACAATGAGCCACAATACATAGTAGCACGTTTCAACACAGAAATCAGAGGATTCTACAACTACTACTCCATTGCAAACAATGCATCGGCACTTGGACGTTCATTTGGATGTATCATGAGGTTCAGTATGCTAAAGACATTTGCGCAAAAACTTAACAGTTCCGTCAGAACCATAACAGACAAGTATCGTGAAGATGATAAATTTGTGGTGTGGTATACGGACAAGAAAGGCGAACGCAAACCAAGGGTGTTTTACAATGAGGGCTTCAAGCGTATTACCGACTTGGGAACTCAAAAATGTGATAACTTGCCCTACTTGTTCAACACTCCATCTATGAGTCTGGTCGAAAGACTGACTGCAAATAAGTGTGAGTTGTGCGGAAAAGAAGGAAATGTTGTGTCACACCACGTCAGGAAACTCTCAGAATTAAGAGGCAAAACCGGATGGGAACGTAAAATGCTCAAAATGCATAGAAAATCTTTAATCGTCTGTGCAGAATGTCATAACATGATTCATGCGGAGAATAGCTAAAATGCCGTTATGGGCGGAGAGCCGTATACATGGAGACGTGTACGTACGGTTCGGAGGCAGGCTGTCGGAAACCTACCACCGTAAGGTGGCATGGCGCCGACAGCCGAGCCTAC
>NZ_JAUDEN010000058.1:0-2079 GCF_030373775.1 Bacteroides gallinaceum
GATTTTGTATCTTTAAGTATAACAAATTTCACTATGACAAAGATACATTTTCGTCCTTACAATTCCAACTAGACAGTGCTTTTTCCCAAAAGAATAGATGAGGATATTGCAGAAAACGATCCGGTGCGTATGGTTAACGCTCTGGTTGAAAGCCTGAACCTTGAAAGTTTCAGGAAGTTATACAAGGAAGGCGGGCGCAGCCCTTATCATCCCCAAATGATGCTCAAGGTCATTCTGTATGCCTACATGAACAACATCTACTCCTGCCGGAAAATAGAAAGCCTCCTTCACCGTGACATCCATTATATTTGGCTGGCCGGATACGAGAAACCGGACTTCATTACTATCAACCGTTTCCGCAACCGGGTGAAGAAGGAAATCAACGAAGTGTCACCCAGGTTGTACTTCTGCTCTCTTCCAGGGGCTTCATCAGCCTGAACGTGGAATGACATTGACGGGACAAAGATTGAATCCAAGGCCAACAAGTACACGTTCGTCTGGAGAAAAACGGTTGAGCGGAACCGTGAACGCCTGATGAAGAAGATCCACGTCCTGTTGGAACAGATAGACGATGCCATCGCCCAGGAGAACTCATCGGAAAGCGATGAGGAAATAGCGTTCACTCCGGCCATGCTGACCGAAATGGCGGGAGAATTGCGCAGTGCGCTTGAACAGGTTCCCGAACCTTCCACCCAAGAGGGAAAGGCCGCGCTGAAAAAGACACGCAGGCAGCTGAAAGAACTGGAAAGCCACAGGGACAAGCTGCAGGAATACGACAATCATCTGAAGACCCTGCAAGAGCGGAACTCCTATTCAAAGACCGACAAGGACGCCACTTTTATGAGGATGAAGGAGGATGCCATGCGCAACGGTCAGACGAAGCCCGGCTACAACCTTCAGATCGGTACCGGGAACCAGTTCATTACCGATTTTGCACTCTTCCCCAACCCTACGGATACACTGACCATGATACCTTTCCTGCAGTCCTTCTCCAACAGATATGGCAGGCCTGCCCATACGGCGGTCGCCGATTCCGGCTACGGCTCTGAGGAGAATTACCGCTTCATGGAAGAAAACGGCATGGAGGCCTACGTCAAATACAGCCGCTTTCACATGGAACAGCGGCCGAGATTCAATCCGGACCCGTTCAAGGCAGAAAACTTCCACTGCAATGAAGAGCATGACTTCTGCATCTGTCCCATGGGACAAAAGATGCGGAGGACAGGGACCAAACGCGTGAAAACCGCATCCGGATATGTCAGCGGAAATGCCAGGTACAGGGCCGTCAGATGTGAGGGATGCCCGCTGAGATGCCGATACTCTAATGCAAAGGGGAACAGGATGATTGAACTGAATCACAGGCTCAGGAGATACAGGCAGAAAGCCAAAGGGCTGCTCTGCTCCGGGGAAGGTCTGAAACACAGGGGACAGAGATGCATAGAACCGGAAGATGTGTTCGGACAAATGAAAAACAACATGAACTACAAGCGTTTCCGCCATTTTGGGAAGGACAAGGTCTTCATGGACTTTTCCTTCTTTGCCATTGCCTTCAATATAAAAAAGATGTGTGCAAAGATGGAAAAAGAATGTATTGGCCGGCTGACTGAACTGCTTTATGGGCTTGCCGCCGCCATATTCAGATGTTGGGGACACATAAATCAGAGAAAGCCACAAAATATCGCAGCTTATAGTACATGAACCGATTTTATGGCTAACGTAAACAAAGAAGGTGTGCTTTTTGACACACCTTCTTTGTTGTTTCTTGTTTGGGGAATTTTTAGGCAGGAAGTGCAACGTTTGGGCGTTGCTGCTGTTTCGCTCAAGTCAATGCCTGCATTTTGTGTGGTGAAGGATTCTTTTCAATTGTTAAAGTTTGGCTTTACGCGGAATTTAAATTTTCATCTTTGGCAAACTTAGGTATATTTGCGGTGAGACTAATAAATGTGTGAGCCTATGAAAAAACTGAAGACAGTGGCGATGGCTGCATTGCTTCTTCCTTTTATTGCATGCGGGGGAAACAGCCAGCAAAATTTGCCTGCAACCGAAAACGTGCAGGACAGTACGGACAATCAAGTGATC
>NZ_JAUDEN010000059.1:0-1875 GCF_030373775.1 Bacteroides gallinaceum
GAGGGTGTATCAAAATTGAGAAGATTTGATACATCCTCTTTTTCCCTTTGTTGAGTCTTAGAATTTATTAGGCAGCCCTATTTAGAGAGTATCTCTTAAATCTTTGATTCTTCGCATATAGAATTATAGGAATAGCCATAAATTGGTTTTGTTTTGGACAATATCCTCCCTTAATGGCTTTTTTTGCCATTATTGAGCACATTTTCTTTAGATTGAAGGCAATGGCAAAGAAGGCAAGGTCCATTTCAACCTTGTCTATTCCAAAATGACGGAAGCGTTTGTATGCCATGTCGTATTTCATCTGTCCGAAGACGGCTTCCGGCTCTATGCACCGCCGTCCCCGGTGTCTGACCCCTTCTTCTGATGTGAGCCTCTCCCCGGCTTTCCTCCGATATTCGTCCAGCCGGTGATTGACTTCGATAATCCTGTTCCCCTTAGCCTTGAAACAGCTTCCACGAAGCGGGCATCCTTCACATCGACGGGCCTTGTATCGTGCGCTTTCAGTGACATATCCGCTTTCCGTCCTTGACCGTGCCGTACCGATACGTTTCATGTGTTGTCCCATCGGGCAGACGTAATAGTCACCTTCGGCATTGTAGTATAAAGATTGCGGACTGAACGGGTTGGGCTCATAGTGCATCCGCTGTTCGCGGTGGAACCAATTGTACTTCACATAGGCGGCAATGCCGGCTTCATCCATGAACCGGTAGTTTTCTTCCGAACCGTAGCCGGAATCGGCAACCGCCTTGCCCGGCAGTTTATGGTAACGCTCGGCAAACGAGTTGAAGAACGGGATCATGGTCAATGTATCCCCGGGGGATTGAAACAGGCCGAAGTCAAGAATGAACTGGTTCTCCGTTCCTATCTGAAGGTTATAACCCGGTTTGGTCTGCCCGTTGTTCATCGCATCCTCCTTCATGCGCATGAACGTGGCGTCGGGGTCGGTTTTTGAACAGGAGTTGCGCTCGCCAAGGATGCGCAGCTTTTCGTCATATCCTTCAAGTTTGCCGGCATGTTCCTTGAGTTGCCTTATCTGTCTCTCTTTTTCTTTCCGGTGACGCTTTTCCTGCTTTGTTGCCGGTTCAGGTTCCTTCCCCAAAGACCGGTTGAGTTCATCGGCAATATCCATGAGGTCTGCCGGTGTGAAATCCTGTCCGTTTTCCTCCCGGACGTTTTCCTGTGCTATGGCTTCATCTATCTGTTCGAGAAGAGCCTTGATCTTCTCCATCAGCCTGGCACGGTTCCTCTCGGTAGTCTTGTGCCATACAAAAGTATATTTGTTGGCCTTCGATTCGATTTTTGTACCGTCAATATATTCCACCTCAAGAGTGATGAATCCTTTTTCCGCCAGTATTATCACCAACTGTGTGAATACATGGTTGATTTCTTCTTTCACACGGTTGCGGAAGCGGTTGATGGTGTTGAAGTCCGGCTGTTCATAACCCGCCAGCCAGATAAAATGGATGTCACGCTTAAGGGCGGACTCTATCTTACGGCAGGAATAAAGGTTGTTCATGTAGCCATAAATCACGGCCTTGAGCATCATCTTCGGATGGTATGGACTGCGGCCGCGCTCTTTATAAAGTTTGCGGAAGTTTTCCAGCTTAAGGTTATCAATTACCGCGTCAACCACGCGCACAGGGTCGTTTCCCGCAATGTCCTTGTCAAGACGATGGGGAAAAAGAATCGTTTGTTTGGGATTGTAATCCCGAAAGTGTATCTTTGC
Organism: Bacteroides gallinaceum; assembly: GCF_030373775.1. Lineage (NCBI taxonomy): Bacteria > Pseudomonadati > Bacteroidota > Bacteroidia > Bacteroidales > Bacteroidaceae > Bacteroides > Bacteroides gallinaceum. Next base: position 1,727 of record NZ_JAUDEN010000059.1, read on the forward strand.
TGACATATATATGATTGTATGTCATAAAGATACAAAATTTTTATGATATGGCAAAGCCTTGGCTTGGGAAAGTCGGGGCTTTGTTTCATTATATGCATTCTTTACCGATGGATATGAAAAGAGGATGTATCGGAATTTTGATACACCCT
>NZ_JAUDEN010000006.1:0-146809 GCF_030373775.1 Bacteroides gallinaceum
CGGATCAGTCTGCATGATATGTAATGGACAGCTTCTGCCTTTGGGTGCAGAGGTTGAAATGTAAATCAAACGCCAAGGCACGGAAGCACGGAGGTTTATTGTTCTCTGCGTTTCCGTGCCTTTTTGCGTTCGTTGTGTGGGATGCTGGACGGACGGATAGCTTTGGCGGATGGGGATGTGCTTTGGACTTTGCGGGGGAAGGTGTTCTTTTGGAGGCGGCGCTGGTTCATTATGCTGTATGAAAAATAGTTAAAGTTGAAAATGGAAGTCTTTCATATTCAACAATAGTTTCATTCAGGTAACTGATTGTGGTGCAGGTGCCTTATTGTATGCGCTGAAAAATGCTTCTATATTTGTTCTGTAGAAACATAAAACAGAAGCAGGTTATGAAACAGATCGAGAAAGTGGCTGAGGCCAAGAATTTTGCGGCTATATGTGTCGGCAAAATGAACGAATTGGGTGATTATGAATTGCAGCTGGGTCCGGACGTGAAGATTCCGGGTAAAGTGTTTGGGGGATCTTCTCTGCAGGCTACAGGAAGCGAATTTTCGTTCCAGTCATTCCGTCCGGGAACGGAAACCGGCTTTTTGCATACGCACAAGAATCACGAGGAGTTGTACTTCTTTCTGAGCGGAAAGGGAGAGTTTCAGGTGGATGGCAAAGCGTTTCCTGTAGAAGAAGGTACGGTGGTCCGTGTATCTCCCGAAGGCAGACGTTCTGTCCGCAACAATGGAACAGAGCCGCTGGTCATGTTGTGTGTGCAGTACAAGGCCCATACGTTTGCGGCCGAGGATGCTGCTGATGGAAATATCCTGAATGAGGCAGTGAAGTGGTGATGGCATCTTGAGCCGTATGCGTTTACGTCTGTTTGTTGCAGAGAGGCTGCGCCAGAAATGAAAGTTGGTTTTCATGTTGGCGCAGCCTCTCTCAGCATCTCTCTTTTTTTCAGTTCACAGCTTCCAGATAGAGCACGCGGCTGGCGTAGTCGTTTTGCTTATGATAGTCAACGTTGTGCCTGTATGGGATTTCCAGGCCGTTGTTCATCAGAAACGCTCCGCTGAATGTCTTTCCTTCGAACGCAAGCGGGGTGTTGTCGATCCGGTTCAATTCGTGGATGCGATAGCGTTTCTCCGGGTTCAGTCCCGCCATCTTGACACGCGGTATGTGCTGGTTGACAAATGTTTCCGTTTTCCACCAGTAGAATGCCGCTTTGTCTTTTTCCGGTGAAGTGTACATCAGTGAAGCCACACCCAGTCGGTCGTAAGGAGAAATCAGGCGATAGATGTCGCCGAACTGCACAATCGGTCGGATGGTCTTGTAGTCTGCGATTGCTTTGCGGCAGAGTTCTTTTTCTTCATCGGTCATGTTCTTCGGCTGGATTTCCATTCCCAGGCGTCCGCTCATGGCCACATCGATGCGGTATTTCAGCGGAATGGTCCGGAATGTCTGATGATTCGGAGCAGCGCTGATGTGCGAAGCCATTGCGATGGCCGGGAAGAAGTAAGACGTTCCCCACTGCATGTAGATCCTTTGCAAGGCATCGGTGTTGTCGCTCACCCAAAACTCGTCGAAGTAAGGAAGATAGCCGTAGTTTGCGCGTCCGCCTCCGCTGGCACAGGCCTGAATGGTCAGATCCGGATATTTGGCCCGGATGCGCTGGCAGATTTTCTCAAGACCGCGATGGTATTCGATGTACATGTGGCTCTGTTTGTCTTTGTTCAGGAAATTCGAGCCGTGGTTCATGATGTCCATGTTCGCATCCCATTTGATGTAGTCTATTTCGGGGTATTCTGTCATCAGATTGTCTACAACTCCAAACACGAAATCCTGCACTTCCGGATTGCCCAGATCGAGCACGACCTGCGTTCCTCCGCGTCCCAGCACCGGATCACGCTGGGGAGCCTTCAGAATCCATTCCGGATGCTTTTCATAGAGTTCGCTGGTGGTGTTTGCCATTTCCGGCTCGATCCAGATGCCGAACTTCACTCCGTTTTTCCTGGCGTCGGCCAGCAGTCCCCCGATACCTTTCGGAAGTTTGGTCGTGTCTGTCACCCAGTCGCCCAAGGACGAGTTGTCGCTGTTTCGCTTGTACTTGTCGCCGAACCATCCGTCGTCCATGACAAACAGTTCTCCTCCCATCGAGGCGATATCGGCCATCATCTGGTCCATGCCTTTCTGGTTGATGTTGAAATACACGCCTTCCCAGCTGTTGAGCAGGATTTTGCGAAGCTGGTTTCCGTGCGCCAGCTTGTGGAGCCGTGCCCAGCGGTGGAAATTGCGGCTGGCTCCGCTCAGTCCCTCTTTGCTGTAGGTGAGGGCCAGTTCCGGAGTGCGGAACGTTTCTTCTTTTTCCAGTGTATAGGCCGAGTTCTCTTCGTTGATTCCGGCATAGAACTGATGGTATTCGCTGTCGTCCGTGTCAATTCTCAGCTTGTAGTTGCCCGTATAGCAGAGCGCGGCACCGATTACGTTGCCTGAGTTTTCCTGCGGTTGTCCGTCGAGCGAGAACATCACTTCAGCGTGGGCCGTATGCGAGTTGCGCACCCCGTCCTTGTTCTTGATGACCTTCATGCCCGGTTCGAGCGCTTCTTGTGCCAGACGCCCTTCGTTTGCCCACGAGCCATAAAGCGACGAGAGCCATACGTTTCCTCTGCGGATGGGCAGGTAGGCCGAAGCGAACTGGTTCAGTGCCACCGGCTTTTTTTCTCCGTGGCTGATTTCGGTCCATGTTTCAATGACATCGGCATCCTGATAAGCTTTGTAGCAGACATCGATGTAGAAAGGATACACCTTGTCTTTCATGGTTATGGTTGTAATGACCGCATTGTTTTCGGTCCGTGAAGCCGTTTTTTCCACTTCCATCTGGAGCGACATGTTTCCGTCGGCATGTTTCACGGCCAGTGCCGCTTCGCCGGGGCAGTTCATTCCGTATACGGGATATGCCGGAAACTGCGGCAGGCCCGAACTGCTGATATTCTTCAGGTCATCTTCAGATAGTTTTTCACCGTAATAGATGAATTTCAGTTCCTGTCCTTCGGATGCGTTTATCACGAGTGAAGTATTCGGCGTGGAAACGCAGATGTTTTCGGCCGAAAGAGCCATGGACAGCAGGCCCAGTCCTGTGAGCAAATACATTTTTCTTCTCATGTGCATTGATGATATTAGATGATTATTACAAGTGCAAAAATAAGCGTTTTGCATGTGACTGACTGGTATTTTTTTATCAATTCCTCATGAAATATTTGCGGCTTGCCGGAAACTTTTTAATTTTGCTTTGAGAAACGCTTTGTTAAAAAAGATATTGCTATGGACAAACTTGACGATTCGCATATCATCCGTGAAATAACTCCTCTTTCAGACAAGGACTGCTTTTATATTGCAGACAGAAGGAAGACGGAATTCACCTATCCGATACATTGCCACAAGGAATTTGAGCTTAACTTCGTCGAGCACGGCAAGGGCCTGAAACGGATTGTGGGAGATTCCGTTGAATCCACTTCCGACTATGATCTGGTGCTGATAACGAGTTCTGATCTTGAGCATTGCTGGGAGCAGGGCGACTGCCATTCTCCGGACATCCGCGAGGTGACGATACAGTTCTCGTCCCATTTCTTTGACAGCCTGATCAATACCAACCAGTTTGACCGGGTGAAGGAAATGCTGAACAGGGCGAAGAACGGCCTTTGTTTTCCCATTTCTGCTATCATGAAGATTTATTCGCAGATAGACACCCTCTCGGAGAAGAAGGGCTTCTATGCGGTGCTGAGCTTCCTTTCGCTGCTGTATGAACTGTCTTTCTTCGTAGACCAGGCACGCACGCTCTCAAGCTCTTCATTCGCGAAAATCGAGGTGCAGTCCAACAGCCGGAGGATTCAGAAAGTGCAGCATTATATCAGCGAACACTATCAGGAGGAGGTGCGGCTCAACCAGCTTGCCGAGATGGTGGGGATGACAGGGGTGGCTTTCAGCCGTTTCTTCAAGTTGCGCACAGGGAAAAGCCTGTCGGACTATATCATTGACATCCGTCTGGGATATGCTGTAAGGCTGCTGGTGGATTCTACCATGTCGATAGCCGAAATCTGCTATGAGTGCGGATTCAACAACCTGTCGAATTTCAACCGGATATTCCGGAAGAAGAAATCCTGCTCGCCGAAAGAGTTCCGTGAGAATTACCGGAAGAAACGGGTGCTCATCTGACCGTTTGTCTTTTGTTTGCAGCCGGCTTCTGCTCCGTTCGCTCAGGGAACAAAAGCCGGCTTTCCGTGCGGAAAAGTCAGGATGATGCCGTCGGATTCTGTATTCCACGTTGTGGATTGTATAAACCGCATTGTGGAATGTATGTTTCACGCTGTGGATTATATAAACCACGCTGTGGAACGGAGTTTTTGCCGGCTTGTTTCTGCCTTTTTCCCTTGCAGCTTCCGGTTTGCCGGAAGGATGGGTGCGCATTGGCGTATGTGCGGCAGCGTTTTTCCGCTTTTTATTTCTTGTATTGCTTTTGGCTAAAATAGTATTGTTCTTTTTGCGCCGACTCGCCTAATTTTGCACTTACGAAAAGACAACGAAAACAGATTACTGAATCCTATTAGTTAAGTAGTATGAACTTGAAGGTTATGACAGGGGCGGTGATGTTGGCGGCATTCGCCTCTTGCTCGACAGAGCCTGCTGTGACGGACAACAGCAAAACGCCGGAAGCGAGATTTCTTGAAGCGCAGTTGAAGAATGTGCCGAAGTTCGGCTTTATGATCGGTCACCACGATGACCCGGTGTATGGCATCGGATGGGAGGGCGATTCAGCACGCAGCGACATAAAGAGCGTGTGCGGCGATTATCCAGCCGTGATGTCGTTCGATCTGGGGCATATTGAGCTGGGAGGTGAGATGAACCTCGACAAAGTGCCGTTTGACCGGATCCGCAAGGAAACGGTGGCTCAATATGAGCGGGGCGGAATCGTTTCTTTCAGTTGGCATGCGGACAATCCGCTCACAGGGAAGGATTCGTGGGACGTGTCTGACTCCACGGTCGTGAAGTCGGTGTTGCCCGGAGGGGCGAATCATGAGAAATTCATGGGATGGCTGGATGCGGTTGCCGATTTCTTCAATTCAATCCGGACGGCAGATGGAGTGAAAGTTCCCGTATTGTTCCGTCCGTGGCACGAGCATACCGGAAGCTGGTTCTGGTGGGGGCAGAACTTGTGCTCGGCCGATGAATATAAGCGTCTTTGGGAAATGACATATAGCCGTATGCAGGAAAAGGGAGCCAGCCAGTTGCTCTATGCTTATTCTCCGGGTACGGAGCCTCAGGATTCTGCGGCATATCTGGAACGTTATCCGGGCGACAGCATCATTGATCTGATCGGGGTGGACGGTTATCAGTTCGACCGTGACGCCTATCTCAAGAGCATGAACGGCGTGCTGCGTGTGATGCAGCAGGTGAGCGTGAGCCATCAGAAGCCGATGGCAGTCACCGAAACCGGTTATGAAACCATTCCCGATTCTGTATGGTGGACACAGACTTTGTTGCCTTTGGCAGAGAAGTATCCGGTAAGTTACGTGCTGTTCTGGCGCAATGCCCGCGAGCGTGAAAACCATTTCTATGCCCCTTATCCGGGCCATGCTTCGGAAGCTGACTTCGTGAAGTTTTACGAGAGCCCGAAAACGCTTTTCCTGAACGATTTCAATAAAATTAATTTCAACAATACTAATGAAAACGAAGAGTTATGACTATGAACAACTTTGATGAGAAAGTAAAGGCTTTGTTTGCCAAGCACGAGGTGTTGATTTCCCGGAAGAATGAGCCGGTTGAGGATTCCAACGGCGTGTATGTGCGTTACAAGTATCCGGTGTTGACGGCCGCTCATGCGCCGGTGTTCTGGAGGTATGATCTTGACGAAAAGGCCAATCCCTACCTGATGGAACGCATTGGCGTAAACGCTGTGCTGAATTCGGGCGCGATCAAATGGCATGGAAAATATCTGTTGGTTGTGCGCGTGGAGGGCGTTGACCGGAAATCTTTCTTTGCGGTGGCGGAAAGCCCGAACGGGGTAGACAATTTCCGTTTCTGGGACTACCCGGTCACTATGCCGGATGATGTGGTGCCGGCTACCAATATTTATGACATGCGGCTGACCGCTCATGAGGACGGATGGATTTATGGCGTTTTCTGTGCGGAACGTCATGACAGCAATGCGCCTGCGGGTGACTTGTCGTCTGCTACGGCCACGGCCGGCATTGCCCGCACAAAAGACCTGAAGACCTGGGAGCGTCTGCCCGACTTGAAGTCGAAAAGCCAGCAGCGCAATGTGGTGCTTCATCCGGAGTTTGTTGACGGCAAGTATGCGTTCTATACCCGTCCGCAGGACGGATTTATCGATGCCGGAAGCGGCGGAGGCATCGGCTGGGCCTTGGTAGAGGATATCACCCATGCGGAGGTGAAGGAAGAGAAAATCATTGAAAGCCGCTATTATCACACCATAAAGGAGGTGAAGAACGGGGAAGGCCCGCATCCCATCAAAACGCCGAAAGGGTGGCTTCATCTGGCGCACGGTGTCCGCGGATGTGCTGCCGGGCTGCGCTATGTGCTGTACATGTATATGACATCTCTTGAAGATCCCACCCAAGTGATTGCATCGCCGGGCGGTTATTTTATGGCTCCGGAAGGAGAGGAGCGTGTGGGCGATGTTTCAAATGTGTTGTTCTCCAACGGCTGGATAGTAGACGAGGACGGTACGGTGTATATTTATTATGCATCTTCCGATACGCGCATGCATGTTGCCGTTTCTACTGTTGATAAGCTGGTTGACTATTGTATGAATACTCCGGAGGACGGACTGTCAACGTCGGCATCTGTTGAAACCTTGAAGAAATTGATTGACCGCAATATGGCGATCATGAAATGACAATAATAAAAGTAAGTACTGCCATGATAACACTTAGAGAGAAAATAGGCTATGGATTAGGCGATATGGCTTCTTCCATGTTCTGGAAGTTGTTTGGAGCCTATCTGATGATTTTTTATACGGACATATTCGGGCTTCCTGCCGCGATGGTCGGAACAATGTTTTTAGTCACAAGAATTTGGGATTCGGTTTTTGATCCGGTAATAGGTATTATTGCAGATAGAACAGACAGTCGTTGGGGCAAGTTCCGTCCTTATTTGCTGTTCCTGGCCGTTCCTTTCGGCTTGATTGGGGTACTTACTTTTTACACGCCGCCGTTTGGCGATGCGGGCAAGCTGGCGTATGCCTATATTACTTATTCGCTGATGATGATGGTTTATTCGGGGATCAATGTTCCTTACGCTTCCCTTTTGGGCGTGATGAGCCCTGATCCGAAGGAGCGCGGGACCTTGTCCACTTTCCGCATGATGTTTGCCTATCTGGGAAGTTTCATCGCTCTTCTGCTCTTTATGCCGATGGAGAACGCCTTCAGCGGGCACAGTTCCGATATGGCAGACCAGCAGCATGGCTGGCTGATGGCGGTGGTTGTGATAGCGGCGATGTGTGTGTTGCTTTTCTTCGGCTGCTTTTCATGGACGAAAGAACGGGTGAAACCGATCAGGGAAGTGAAAAGTTCACTGAAGGAGGATGTGCGCGACTTGTTCCGCAACCGTCCCTGGTGGGTTCTTTTCGGTGCCGGCATAGCGTCGCTGGTGTTCAATTCCATCCGTGACGGCGCTGCGGTGTATTACTTCAAGTATTTTATCGTGGAAGAAGACTTTCATGTCATTTCGCTCTTTGGAATGTCGTTTGTCTTGAGCGGCCTTTTCCTGTCGGTCGGACAGATGGCAAATATTGTTGGCGTTGTGCTGGCGGCTCCCGTAAGCAACAGAATCGGAAAGAAGAAGACTTTTGCCGTTGCCATGTTGCTGGCTACGGTGTTGAGCGTCGTCTTCTATTGGTTTGATAAGGATGACTTGGTTTTGATATTTGTGTTCCAGTGTCTTATCAGTATCTGTGCCGGAAGCATTTTCCCTTTGTTGTGGTCGATGTATGCCGATTGCGCCGATTATTCGGAGATGAATACAGGAAACCGTGCCACAGGTCTGATATTCAGCGCTTCTTCGATGAGTCAGAAGTTCGGCTGGGCTATCGGTACGGCCGTTACGGGATGGCTGCTGTCTTATTTCGGATTTCAGGCGAATGCTGTTCAGAGCGCGGAAACGATACAAGGTATAAAGATGTTTTTAAGCTGGCTGCCTGCTGCTGCGGCATTCATTTCGATGCTGTTCGTGATAGGCTATCCCTTGGGCGAACAAAAGATGAGAGAGATAATCGAAACGTTAAACTTAAAGCGTACAATGAAAAATGATTAAGAAATTAGAGGCTCTTCGTGAAGAAGTGAAGGATGAACTGGTGAATGATATTTTACCGTTCTGGATGAATAGGATGACCGACCGTGAGCAAGGCGGATTTTACGGACGCATTGACGGAAACAATTGCTTGCATCCGGATGCTCCCAAAGGAGCGATATTGAATGCCAGAATATTGTGGACCTTTTCAGCCGCTTTCCGCCTGTTGAAGAAGCCGGAATATCTGGAAACGGCTACACGCGCCAAACGTTATCTGCTGGATTTCTTTTATGACAAGCAGTATGGCGGCATATTCTGGGAGCTGAATGCCGACGGTACACCTTCGGATGTCAAGAAACAGATTTATGCCTTGGGCTTTGCTATTTACGGACTGAGTGAGTATGCCCGCGCCACCGGTGACCGCGAGGCTTTGGAATATGCGGTCCGGTTGTTTGAGGTGATTGAAAAATACAGTTTTGATCCGGTGCAGAACGGCTATGTAGAAGCATTGACCCGCGAGTGGCAGCTCATACAGGACATGAGATTGAGCGATAAGGATGAGAACGAGAAGAAGACGATGAATACGCATCTTCATATTCTGGAGCCGTATGCGAATCTTTACCGCGTGTGGAAAGACGAACGTCTGGAAAAGCAGCTGCGCAACCTGATCAAGGTATTTGTAACCAGAATACTTGACGCGGAAAGCGGGCATTTGAATCTCTTTTTTGAAGAGGATTGGTCAAATAAGTATCATATTATCTCTTACGGACATGATATTGAAGCCTCTTGGCTGATTCATGAAGCGGCATTGGTGCTGGGAGATCAGCAGTTGCTGGCAGAAACAGAACCGGTAATAGTGAAGATAGCCCGGGCTGCCGATGAAGGCTTGAACCGGGATGGCAGCATGATTTATGAGAATTTTGTGGACAAACAGAAAGTGGATCGCGAGCTTCACTGGTGGGTTCAGGCAGAAAATGTGGTGGGGCATATCAATCTGTATCAATATTTCCATGACGAAGACGCTTTGCATAAAGCATTGAAATGCTGGCAGTTTATAAAAGAGAACCTGATAGACGGCGAAGGCGGAGAGTGGTACTGGAGCCGCTATGCCGATGGAACGGTTAATCGGAAAGATGACAAGGCCGGGTTCTGGAAATGCCCTTATCACAATGGGCGCATGTGCATGGAAATCATCGAACGCTTTTCTTGAGATAAGTCAATCTGATGAAATGCAGAGGGTTTCCAACAGCATCAGGAATCCCTCTGATATCTGGTAAGGCAGTTGTTTCGATAGTGTTACATATGGATAATAAAGTATCATAACACTATTGCAAATGTTACTACTTTTGCCTTTGTAAAAATAAGATAACCTTAGGACTGGTATTTTAAAGAAACAATCTTTATTAACCTGTTTACATGTTATCCTACAAGTAAACGTAATATTAATCATATCAAAAACACAGTATGAAGCTAAATGTAAAAAGAAGCGTCTGGGTGGCTGGAGCTTGTACAGCTTTCCTGTTGGGTGGCGCGTCGCATGCTTGGGCTGTATCTTCGGCGGAAGCTGAAATTGCGCAGCAGGCAAAAAAGCAGATTACAGGTAAAGTTGTCGATGCTGCCGGTGAGGCGGTTATCGGTGCGAGTGTAGTGGAGAAAGGGACGACCAACGGTGTCATCACTGATCTTGACGGTAATTTTTCTTTGAGCGTGGCTCCCGGTGCCACCGTTGAAGTTTCGTTTATCGGGTATACAACACAAACAATCAAGGTTGGGAATCAGACTTCTTACAATATTGTCATGAAGGATGATTCTGAGATGCTTGACGAAGTGGTGGTTGTCGGTTATGGTACAATGAAGAAAAGCGACCTTTCCGGAGCATCTGTTTCTATGGATGAAGACGCTATCAAAGGCTCCATTATCACAAACCTTGACCAGTCGCTTCAGGGACGTGCGGCAGGTGTGGCCGCTGTATCTACTTCCGGTGCTCCGGGTTCGGCTTCCTCAATCCGTGTCCGCGGTCAGGCAACCATCAACTCTAATGCTGAACCGCTGTATGTGATCGATGGTGTCATTGTACAAGGTGGCGGACAAAGCGGTTCCGACTTCGGACTGGGCGATGCACTGGGCAACGGTTCTGTATCAACCATCTCCCCACTTTCTACCATCAACCCGCAAGATATCGTATCGATGGAAATCTTGAAAGACGCTTCCGCTACCGCCATCTATGGTGCGCAAGGTGCGAATGGCGTTATCTTGATTACCACCAAACGTGGTAAGACAGGCGAGGCGAAATTTACGTATGACGGGATGGTAGCCGTACAACGCCAGACCAAACGCCTGGACATGATGAACCTGCGCGAATTTGCCAGCTTCTACAACGACTTCGTGGACGTGGGTGAACTGGAACCTAGCAGCATTTACGGTGACCCGTCACTTTTAGGCGTAGGAACCAACTGGCAGGATGCCATCTTCCGTACTGCCTTGCAACACCAACACCAGGTGTCGGCACAAGGCGGTAGCGAAAAAGTGAAGTATTATGTGTCGGGTTCTTATATGGACCAGGACGGTACGTTGATAGGCTCCAGCTTCAACCGTTACTCATTCCGTACCAACTTGGATGCCGAACTGAAACCGTGGTTGAAAATCGGTTTGAACGCCACGTATTCATCGACCAAAGACGACTTGAAGTTGGCAGACAGTGACCAGGGTATCATCAACTACTCTCTGACCACGCCGCCCGACATCCCCATCTACGACATCGACGGGAACTACTCATCGGTAGTGCGCGAAGGATATACCAATCCCAACCCCATCGCTTTGGCGATGATGGACCAAATCCTGCTCTACCGTCAAAAGTTGACCGGAAGCATCTTTGCTGATGTAACTTTGATGAAAAATCTGACCTGGCACGCCGAGTTCGGCTATGACATCAGTTATAACAAAGGTGAACGCTACCAGCCGCGAGTAGACTTAGGCAACTGGCAGCGGGATAGCAACATGAGTTCTATCTCAAAGAATAACAGCACCTTTTGGCAATTGAAAAACTACGTAACCTACACAGGGCAGATAGACAAGCACGGATTTACGGCAATGGTAGGACAGGAAATGTGGGCTTCGAACTACGACAACACACGCGTAGAAAACACCAACTTGCCTTCGGACGCTGTACACAATCCTTCTTTAGGAAGTGGAACACCGACCATCAGTTCTGGTTTCGGAAGCTCGTCGATGGCATCATTCTTTACCCGTCTGACCTATAATTACGACGACCGCTACTTAGGTACTTATACCTATCGCTACGATGGTTCTTCAAACTTCGGTCCCGACAACCGTTGGGCTGGATTCCATGCTGTAGCTGCCTCTTGGCGCTTCTCGAATGAAGCATTCTTCGAGCCTGTCCGCAACGTTATCAACAATGGTAAGCTCCGTCTTGGCTGGGGACAAACCGGTAACTCCAATATCGGCGGATACCGCTGGGGTGCATCCATCTCACGTATGCCTACCGGATTGGGATTAGGATACCGCCAGACAAACATCGCCAACTTAGGCGTAAAATGGGAAACGCAGGAACAAGTAAACGTGGGACTTGACTTAGGCTTTTTCAACGACCGTATTGGATTGGTAGTAGACTGGTATAAAAAAGTATCAAAAGACATGTTGATGTCTCTTCAGCTACCGTCCTATATGGGAACATCGGGCAATGTTTCTTCGGCACTTGCCGCTCCAATGGGTAATTACGGCGACATTGAAAATACCGGTTGGGAAATCACTTTGAATACCCATCCGCTCATCGGCGAATTCCAATGGGATTCTGACTTCCAGATTTCGTTCAACAAGAACAAACTCCGCGCCTTGGACGGCACAGCCAACGCGCAAATTGTGGGCTACGGACAATGGAACGATGTGGTGAGTGTAACTGAAGTGGGTGAATCGCTCTATAATTTCTACGGCTATGTATGCGATGGCGTGTACGAAGACTTGCGCGATCTGCAAACATCTCCAAAACCTGCACACTATCCTGCTGACGGCGTGTTCAACCGCACCAATACCGTATGGGTAGGCGATATCAAGTATAAAGATTTGAACGGTGATGGAGTCATTGATGAAAACGACCGCACCAACATCGGGTCGCCGCTGCCCAAGTTCACGTTCGGATGGACCAACACCTTCCGTTACAAGAATTTCGACCTGAGCATCTTCTTGAATGGCTCGTATGGCAACAAGGTATACAACTACATGGCAATGCAACTGACCCACATGAACTCGCCTTGGCGAAATCAGCTGAATGCGGTAAACGACCGTGCACAGATAGTTGCCATCGACCCGGGCAAAGACTACTCGCAAGGAGTAAACGTGAACGGTGTGACCGTATGGAACTGGTATGATGACATAACCAACGTACGTGTGTCGAACCCCGGCACAAACACTCCGCGTGCTTCCATTCAAGATCCGAACGACAACGACCGTATCAGTGACCGCTACATTGAGGACGGTTCGTACATCCGACTTAAAAACATCACATTGGGATATACATTCCCCAGCAAGCTCATCAACAAATGGGGACTGGATAACTTGCGTATCTATGCCAATATCCAAAACCTGCTGACTATTACCGGTTACGATGGTTACGATCCTGAAATCGGCGCAAGTACCGCCAGCATGAACGTGTACGGTCTGGATAATGGACGTTATCCTTCGCCAACAGTTTATTCATTCGGATTGAACATTTCTTTCTAACCTTATTAATGTGACGATAATTATGAAACTGAATACTTTTAGATATTGGGCACTGGCAGCAGTTTTCGGGACAGGTCTGACTTCTTGTGAAGACTTCTTAGACCGTCCGGCAGAAGATACCTACAACGTGGACAATTTCTACGCCAATGATGAACAGTGCATCCAAGGAGTCAATCCACTTTACAACTCTCCTTGGTTCGATTTCCAACGTGGATTTTTCCGCATCGGTGAGGTGCTTTCGGGCAATTATTATTGGGGATCATCACCTTATCTGACTTTCACCGTGAACGGTACCGACCAAGAACTGGTAGATATGTCGAACTCCTTGTGGTCGGTCAATGCGTATGCCAATACCATCCGCGAACGTCTTGTCACCGCCAACGCTTCTCCCGAAACCATCAACACGTGCATTGGTGAATGTTTGGTATGGAAGGCCATGGCTTACTTCTACTTGGTACGCATCTTCGGTGCCGTTCCCATCGTGCACAGCAACTCGGAAGACATAGCTGCAGGAAACTACAACGAAAAATACAAAGTACAAGTGCCCGATGTATACGAATATATCATTATGACGTTGGAAAGAGCTATCGAACTGCTTCCACCTACCAACTCCGAAGGGCGCATTGACCAATACACGGCCAAAGGATTATTGGCAAAGGTCTACCTGACCAAATCCGGTTATGGTATGAATGGTTCACGCAACGAAGAAGACCTTCGCCAAGCAGCGGCATACGCCAAGGATGTCATCGACAATTCCGGCCGTCATCTGCTGGAAAATTACTCAGACATCTTCCGCTTGGCAAATAACTTCAATGAAGAATGCTTGCTTTCTTGGCACTGGGTATCCTCGGATGTATGGACCTGCCAAAATCAAATGCAAGCCGAACTTGCCATTGTAGGCTTTGATGAGTTCAATTGTTGGGGCGGGTATAATGGTCCTTCGGTAGACCTGCAGGATGCTTTCGGCGAAAACGCACTCAGTCCGACACGTTATAACGGAGACGCACGCCGCAAAGCTACAATGATGATGTGCGGCGACACCTACGACTATTTCTGGACCGACAAAGGAGGATTCAACTACATCGACTTCTGCTTCAGTCCTACATCAGGAGGTCCGCAACAATACCAAAGCCCTACCGGAGCCAATTCGGTAAAGAATCTGTATGGAGATACTTACGATCACGTGTCCGCAACCGGCGTATCGCCTGCGCAACAACGCAGCAGCCTCAGCACACACCTGCTCCGTCTGGCAGACATCTACCTTATCTATGCAGAAGCTGTAATAGGTAATGCCGGCTCTACAACCGACGCATCCGCCATTGATGCCTTTTATCAAGTGCGCCACCGTTCGGTAAACACCTACGAACGTCCGTCATCCATTACATGGGAAGATGTCTGGAAGGAACGCCGTCTGGAATTGGCGTGCGAAGGAGACCGTTGGTATGACTTTGTACGTTTGTCTTATTACGACTCACAACGTGCCATCAATGAACTGACTAACCAACGTCGTGACGTGTACTACAACCTATCAGACTTGTACGAACAATACTACGAAACAGGATCGTTCACCGTCAATCCCAATGAACACCGCTACAATCCGAACGCAGTGAAACCCAATGTAACCGTATCCAGCTTCACCCTTCCGTTCCCAAGCGAAGACGTAGTGTTCAACCCGCACTTGATGGAAGACCCTATTCATGTGGATGTACGCAGCGAATACAGTTATTAATCCTTTTAAACGAATCAAACAATGAAAACAACAAAATATGTCAAAAAACTGGCTCTATTGACCATCCTCTTTACAGGAGTGGCGATGACATCGTGCGAAGATGAGCCGGACAAATACGAAATAGCCGAAGGGCTGCCTACCGTACATTATGTACGCTTGCCCGACCCGGAAGTGGCAGACTCTCTCATCACAGGATCGTACTTGTCGAACACCATCTGTATTGTGGGCGACAACCTGCGCAGTGTGTATGAGCTATACTTCAACGACCAGAAAGCCATTCTGAACACCAGCCTGATGACCGACCATACGATTATCGTAGATGTTCCCTCAGGAATTCCCAGCGTGGTAACCAACAAGATGTATCTGGTCAATCTCGATAAAGATACAGTGGCATATGATTTCAACATTCAAGTGCCTGAACCGCAAATCACTGCGATGACGAACGAGTACGCTATTCCGGGAACGGAAGTCACCATCAGCGGAAACTATTTCATTGATGACCCGAATGTGCCGCTCACCATTACGATGGGTAATGTACCTGTAACCGAAATCACCAACATCAGCTTAAATGCTGTCAGTTTCGTGATTCCACAAGGAGCATCGACCGGCTATATCAATGCCACCTCCATTTACGGAACTGGACAGTCTACCTTCCGTTATATGGAAAGTAATATATTATTCGACTTCGACAACGATGGCGACGATGCCTTGTACAACTACAACGGCTGGCACGCACCTACCATCGGTATCTTGACAGAGGTCACCCCGATAGACAATAACTACCTGATTTTCCAAGGTAGCTTAGACAACAATACGTGGGACGACAGCCATTTCGCTTTCGAATACTGGCCAAATGGAGACGATGATACTCCTTACCTGAATACGTTGACCGAATTCAATGATTTGGATAACCTGCAATTCAAGTTCGAAGTCAACATTCCAGATGCCTGGAGTGCCTGCGCGATGCAAATCATGCTGACAACCAACAGCGAAGTAAGCGGTTCGAACCAAAACAACAGCTTCTTCCAGAACGAAACTTTCCCACGCGCACTTTGGATTCCGTGGCAGTCATCCGGAAGCTACACCACCGACGGCTGGACTACAGTGACCATTCCATTGTCTGAATTCCGTTTCGGTTCATCCGGAACAGCTATTAACGCACTTTCCTCAACAGATATCACAGGATTGACTATCTTTGTATATGGCGGAGGAGTGACCGGTACGGCATGTAACCCGACTATCTGCATTGACAACGTGCGTATCGTACCTATGTATTAACCTTATTAATATGTATCAACAATGAAAACAAATAGAATCTTAACACTTTGCCTGGCAGGGTTGCTTCTTACGGGAAGCGGTATATCCTTCACATCCTGCCAAGGTGACGATGTAGATACCAACCAATTCACAGGAGGTATCAGCCTGAATGTATTCGGCCCGTGCCCGGTAGCACGTGGAGGAGAACTCCGTTTCATCGGTAGCGGCATGAATCAAGTGACTGCTATATCCATACCCGGATGTGCGGATATCACCGACATACAGGTCATCAGCGACCGTGAAATCCGTGTCACCGTTCCGCAAGAAGCAGAGGAAGGATATGTTATCTTAAAAACACCTGCCGGAGATATACAGACCGAAACCAAGATTACATATACAGAGCCTATTTCGTTGGAAAGTTTCAGCCCGACTAATGTACTTCCAGGAGAAACAATCACTATCACCGGTGATTACCTGAATCTGATGCAGAAAGTGATTTTTGCTGATGAAGTGGAAGTGGATTATACCGATTTTATTGAACATACCCGCCAACGCATTACGCTGACCGTGCCCGAAGAAGCTCAAAGCGGACTCATCATCCTGTCGGATACGGCAGAGATTCCAAACCAAATTTATTCGGAAGAAGAACTGACGGTAATTCTGCCTTCGGTTAATAACGTTAGCCAACTGGACAATGCCAAACCGGGAAATACGGTAGAGATACAAGGACAACACTTGAATCTGGTAAAGCAAGTACGGACCAGTAATGGAAGTGAAGCAGAATTTGTAGTAACAAACGATGAAATACTTCGCTTTGAAATCCCTGCCGATGCAACCGATGGCGAAATGGTGATGGTTCCTGCATCAGGCGTGGAAGTGCCGGTTGCCAACCTGACAATGGCTGTGCCGACCGATGTGCAGGCAATCCCTGCCACCGGACTCCGTGCTGGAAGCACTCTCACCCTGACCGGAAAGAATATGGAATTGATTGCCAACGTGACTTTCCCCAACGTAGCCGAGCCAGTAGCTTTGGCTTCGCAAACCGAAGAACAAGCAACCGTCGTTATGCCCGAAATGGCACAAAGCGGCAACTTAATGCTGAACACCGGAAGCGGAAAGCAAGTAGCCGTAGCTATCGAGACATTGAAACCAGTAGTTAGCGGATATACTCCAACAACTGTTTCGGCAGGTGAAAGCGTAACATTAAGCGGAAGCAACCTTGACCTGATTGCCTCCATTACATTCGGCGATGGAGAAGCAGTTGCGGTTACACCAAGCGCAACGCTTGATATAGAAGTGCCTGTTACCACTGCAGAAGGCGAAGTCGCTGTTACCGTCACCATGACAAACGGGGAAACCGTCGCTTGTCCGACTTTGGATGTGACCAAGCCGCAATGTTGTTACATCACTTCATGGCCTGAAGAAGACATCAAGTCTGGCGCACTGCTTGAAGTAAGCATCGAAAACAGTGACAAGCTAACCTCTGTACAACTGAACGGAAACACCGTACAATATATTGTACGAGATGGAAGCCTTCTGATTTCACTGCCTGCCGACGTATCCGGCGAGGCTACACTGACGCTCGTATCTTCGAATGGCGAAATGCCTTACACCATCAGCATCGCCGACGGAGCAGCCGTAGTCATCTATGCCGGACCTGCCGTGAACGCAGGCAATTGGGAAGGCTATGTGCAATTAGGCAGTGAACTCTTCGCTGACGCGCACGTAGGATCTATCATCACCGTCTACATTTCCAATATCGGAGCAGATGCGCAAGGAGCTTTCCAGAACAGCAGTTGGAGTTCTATTGACCCTGCCTACGATGGATTTGCACTCTCAGGCGATTCGTTTACGATGACCGTAACCGAAAATATTCTAGGCCAAATCCAGTCAGGCGGACTGATTATAAAAGGAAAGAACTATACCATCGAATCAGTTACCATACTTAACTAATGACGATTATGAAAAAACTACATATACTATATGCTTTCGCTGCGGCTGCCTTTTTATTAACCGCCTGCGACACCGACGTAGAACACGACATCGCCCAAGTAGATGCTCCTGTATTCGTTTCGGCAACCCCTGAAACAGGAAGCACCGTAAAAACAGGCAATGTCACCGTCACCCTGCAATACGACAAGAACATCTATTTCGCTTCTGAAGATGCCAGCCAAATCAGCATATCCGATAATGGAACGGTAGTAAGTGCCGATGTCATCGGAGTAAGCAATACACTGACCATCGTGGCAAACTGTCCTAACCGCGGAGCCACTTACACGCTTACCGTTCCTGCAGGACTGGTAACAGGCCCCAACCAAATGCCAGCACCTGAAGTAAGCCTGACACTCAGCACAACCGGACTTAATACCACACCGGTAAATTCGCTGACCGCCGAAGCGCAACAAGTGTACGACTTTTTGGTGGAAAACTTTGAGACACGTACCCTTTCCGCCACAATGGCTGTAGACGGCGTATCGGGACAGACCGGAAGCTGGAATACTGCTGATGCCGAACAAGTGTACCAATGGACCGGGCAATATCCGGCTATGAACTGTTTCGACTACCTGCACTTAGCTGCTTCACCGTCCAATTGGATTGACTACTCCGACATCACTCCTGTGAAAAGCTGGTGGGACAACGGAGGCATCGTGCTCGCCATGTGGCACTGGAACGTTCCAAAAGCTGAAGGTGATACTGATACAAATAACTACACTTCAACTCTAAGCGAAACTGCATTTAACATTGACAACGCCTTTACAGAAGGTACTTGGGAATACAATACCGTGCATGCTGACCTTGCAAAGATTGCCGGTTACCTGAGATTATTGCACGATGCCAACATTCCTGTGATCTGGCGTCCGCTGCACGAAGCTGCAGGAGGATGGTTCTGGTGGGGAAAGAACGCCGACAGCTTCAAAAAACTTTGGGTAGAAATGTTCGACTATTTCGAAACGCAAGGCTTGAATAACTTGATTTGGGTATGGACCAGTGAAACCAACGACACCGACTGGTATCCCGGTGATGAGTACGTGGACATTATCGGGCGGGATCTGTATGGAAACGATGCTGTCGACTGCGCTGCACAATACCGGATCCTCACCAACGACTTCGGCAACAAGATGATTACGTTGAGCGAATGCGGTTATTCGGAATATACCGATTCCACTGTCGGTCTGCTTTCCGAACAGTGGAATGCAGGAGCGCGCTGGTTGTGGTTCATGCCGTGGTATGATTCGGCGGAAAGTACCTCATTTCATGCCGATGAAGCATGGTGGCAGGACGCGATGAATCAGGATTACGTGGTTTCGCGTGACGAGCTTCCGGATTTCAGATAACTTCAAGTGAAAAGTAAAAGGATGGCGGGTTGACGTGTCAAGCAGGTTCCGCCATCCTTTTTTCGTTTCTGTTATCCTTGCAGAAATAGTTTCTGAGGGTGTTCCGATGTTTTCGGAAACATGTGCCTGACGGCAGAATTTATTTTTATATTTGCGTAAAAGAGATTTTATCAATACCATTAAAAACTTTGACATATAATATGAAGAAACTGATTGCAGTCGCGCTGCTGGCATGTGGCTGGGGTGCTGCGGAGGCAAAAGTTACTTTGCCTGAAATCTTGAGTGACAACATGGTGCTCCAGCAGCAGACGGACGTGCGCTTGTGGGGCTGGGCTGCTCCGAATGGGAACATAACGGTGAAACCTTCGTGGAGCGACAAGGTTTACCGCACGCAGGCCGACGGAGAAGGCAGATGGATCCTTTCGGTCGCTACCCCTGCAGCGGATTATACTGCGCGTTCCATTGAGATTTCCGACGGAGAACCGGTAGTGCTGGACAATATACTGATCGGCGAAGTGTGGTTCTGCTCCGGCCAGTCTAATATGGAAATGCCTCTGGCAGGATTCGACAACTGTCCCATCGAAGGAGCGAACGAAGTGATAGCCTCCTCGTCGCAATGGAAAGGAATCCGTGTGGCTACGGTAGAGAAGAACGGCCAGTTGAAGCCGGTCGACCGCTGCAAGGGAGTCTGGAAAGCAAGCAGTCCGGAAAATGCTCCGAGATTCAGTGCTACGGCTTTCTTTTTTGCGCGGATGATGAATCGGGTGCTTGATGTTCCGGTCGGCATTATCAATTGCAGTTGGGGAGGCTCTAAAGTGGAAGGATGGCTTCCTGCCGAGATCGTTTCGCAGTACCCCGATGTAGACCTTAAACGCGATATCCGGAAGGAAGAACCGCACGACTGGTGGCATTACCTGAGTCCGACATTGATGTATAACGGTATGCTGAAACCTCTTCAGAACTATACCATAAAAGGTTTTCTGTGGTATCAGGGCGAATCGAACGTAGGTTCCCACAAAACTTACGGAGAGCGTCTGAAAACAATGGTGGACCTCTGGCGCAAGGACTGGGGGATTGGTGAACTGCCTTTCTATTTTGTGGAACTGGCTCCGTATGGAAGCTTCGAAGGGACGGGATCGGCTCTGTTGAGGGAAGCCCAGTATAAAGCCCAGTCGCTGATACCGAACAGTGCGATGATTTCAACAAACGATTTGGTAGAGCCTTACGAGGCATGGAATATTCACCCGAAAGACAAGAAGCATGTGGGAGAGCGCCTGGCGTATCAGGCTTTGGTGAAGACTTATCATGTAGGTGGAATCGAGGCCGACAGCCCGGCATACAAGTCGATGACGGTGGAAGGAAATGCGGCAATGCTCGATTTTGTTCATGCGGACAACGGATTCAACCGGTTGAAAGGCATGGAAGGATTCGAGATGGCCGGCGAAGACCGTGTGTTCTATCCGGCTCAGGCAGAGGTGGCCGGCAAGAACCGGATTAAGGTGACTTGCGACAAGGTGGCGAAGCCTGTTGCCGTGAGATATGCTTTCCGCGATTATTTTCCCGGAAATGTAGCCAATCTGCGCGGTCTTCCGCTGATACCTTTTCGTACGGACGATTGGGAATAATAAAAAAAGAGCCGCATCCGGCATTTGTCCGGAGCGGTCCTTTCTGATTATAAAAAACCTCTCTCTTTTTCTTGCTCAAGTCAGCTTATCTTCTGTCATACTGACCGTACATTGCTTTTGCGCTCCATTCCAAATTCTTTCTGATGGTGCGGAGCAAACTTTTTACCTCTTTCATAATACCTAAAGTTTAGTTTTGTTATCCTTAAAAATGCTGTCTTCTTGTGTGAAGGACGCTTTGTTTGTGTTTGTTTATATGTTTTACAGCACAAAAATAAGGCCGTTTTATGAATTGTCATCAGAAAGGGAGAGAAAATTTGCATTCTCCCCTTATTTCTTGATATGTATCAAAGAGGAGAGGGTGATGCTGTCCGTTTTGTCAGTCGGCTTTTTCTCCGGAACACTTTCCGACAGCCTCGTTTGCCTGCCGGATCAGCCTGATTGTAGTAGTGTCGGACGAGAATACCGAATTTAGCCCTTGCGCTTCTTGCGCCGGGTCGCCGGTATAGTCATCTCCCGGCTTCCAGAACGAGTGAGAGGCAGACAATGTTGCATTTCCTCCCCACGCCCAGAAGTTGCATCCCGCAAGAAGTCCTCCGGTGCGGGCATTTTCGCTTACCAGACTGAAGATGAAGCTGTAGTAGTCGTCACGTGCGGTTACTGATGCTTCTTTGTTGAAGCGGAAGCCGTCGCGGGGATATCCGAACTCTTCGATGACGATCGGCTTGCTGTATTTGCGTGCTATGGCGAGATGCTCATCGATGTATGCTTTTGTTTCTTTCCTGGCAGAGTCAAGACATTCTGTCAGCCGGTCTTCTTTGGCCCATCCCCAGTTGTATGGCCAGATGTGGATGTTCATGTAGTCAACATGCCCGTCGGCATGGATTTTCTCAAACAGTTGCAAATCTTCTTCGCATCCGTGTTTCCCTTCGCTTCCGGTAGAAATGAGCTGATTGGGTGCCAGCGAATCAATCAGTGCAGCTGTTTCTCCGATCCATTGCGCAAAAGCCTCTTTGTTTTCCGGTGAGAAAGCTCTTGGCTCGTTTCCTATTTGCCACGACATTACGGTGGGATCGTCCGTATATTTCACTCCCGTATAGCGGTTGGTACGTGTGATGATGTCTTTTACATAATTGGCGAACAGTTTTTTTGCCTTTTCAGATCGCGGGAACTGCTTCACATAATCCATGTATGCCGGCCATCCGTCTACTGCCGGAACCGGTGCCTTGCCGTGTCCTGCCCATTCCAGGTATTGTCCGTATCCTCCGCTCCATTCCCAGGAGTTGTTGAGATAGAGCACAGCCAGCATGTCCCGTTTGCGCATTTCTGCCAGCAGATAGTCAAGTCCGGCCAGAATGGTGTCGTTGTATACGCCGGGAGCTGTCTGCAGGGTGGGTTCTACTTTGGCGGGCACTCCGCGTCTGCCGTCGGATCCTACCAGAATCCGCAGGTTGTCTACGCCCATTGACTTGAGCGAATCAAGTTCGGCTGTCAGGCGCATGCGGTTTCCTCCTGTTCCTTCAGAACCAAGGATAGCGCCATACCAGAAGTTGGCTCCCACATAATAATACGGTTGGTTGTGGCGGATAAACTGTCCGTCTTTGACTGAAACGAAAGGGCTTCCGTCGTTTGCCTGTTTGGGTGATGAGCATGACAATCCTGCCACACATGCCATCACGCAGAAAAAGATTTGTTTCCTCATGATATAAAGGTTAAGTGTTTTGTGGGTAAAGTTAGGCGAATGTGCCTGGATTGTCTTCTACTTTCTTATCAAAAACTGATACTATGCTGCTGGGAGTGAAAAACTAAGGCCGTTATGCGTGCTGTCGGCGGCAAGGCTATATGTGATGTATACAAACGCTTGTTGGAATCCTTATTCGGCAGCCGGAAATAAAAATCCCCGTAACCTTTAGAAGTTACAGGGATTTATTATGCTGATTAATTAGTCAGAATTACTTGTTCAGAGCCAGAGCTACGTTAACGGCGCAAGCTACAGTACATCCTACCATCGGGTTGTTTCCGATACCCAGGAATCCCATCATTTCTACGTGAGCGGGAACTGAAGAAGAACCTGCGAACTGAGCGTCTGAGTGCATACGTCCCATGGTGTCGGTCATACCGTAAGAAGCAGGACCTGCAGCCATGTTGTCAGGGTGAAGTGTACGTCCTGTACCGCCACCTGATGCTACTGAGAAGTAAGGCTTGCCAGCAAGTACACGTTCTTTCTTATAGGTACCTGCAACCGGATGCTGGAAGCGTGTCGGGTTGGTAGAGTTACCTGTGATAGATACGTCTACGTTTTCGTGCCACATGATAGCTACACCTTCGCGAACATCGTCGGCGCCGTAGCATTTTACTTTAGCGCGCGGACCGTCTGAATACGGAGTTTCCTTCACGATATTCAGTTCGCCGGTGAAGTAGTCGAACTTAGTCTGCACATAAGTGAAGCCGTTGATGCGGGAAATGATCATGGCAGCATCTTTGCCCAGACCGTTCAGTATGCAGCGCAAAGGGTTCTTGCGAACTTTGTTTGCCATTTCTGCGATCTTGATGGCACCTTCAGCGGCAGCGAATGATTCGTGGCCTGCCAGGAAGGCGAAGCACTGGGTTTCTTCGCGGAGCAGACGGGCAGCCAGATTGCCGTGTCCCAAACCAACTTTACGGTCGTCAGCCACAGAACCCGGGATGCAGAATGCCTGCAAGCCGATACCGATAGCTTCGGCAGCGTCAGCAGCGTTCTTGCAGCCTTTCTTCAGCGCGATGGCGCAACCTACCACGTAAGCCCATTTTGCATTCTCGAAGCAGATGCCCTGTGTTTCCTGACAAGTCAGATACGGGTCAAGTCCTGCCGCGTCACAGATTGCGTTAGCTTCTTCAATGTCTTTGATACCGTTTTCGTTCAATGCAGCAAGAATCTGCTTCATGCGACGGTCTTGACTTTCAAACTGTACTGGTCTAATCATAATCTGTGTCCTCCTATTATTCTTTACGTGGGTCAATATATTTAACTGCGCCTTGTTCGGGCTTGAAGCGGCCGTAAGTTCCGGTAACGGCTTTCAACGCTTCGTTAGCGTCTACACCCTTCTTCACTTGCTCCATGAACTTGCCCATGTGAACAAATTCGTAACCGATCACCTGATTGTCTTTGTCAAGAGCCATGCGGGTGATGTAGCCTTCAGTCAGTTCGAGGTAACGGGTGCCTTTGGCTTTTGTTCCATACAGCGTACCTGTCTGGCTGCGGAGGCCCTTGCCCAAGTCTTCCAGACCTGCACCGATCATCAGACCGCCTTCAGAGAAAGCCGACTGAGTACGTCCGTAAACGATTTGCAGGAACAGCTCGCGCATGGCAGTGTTGATAGCGTCGCAAACCAAGTCGGTGTTCAATGCTTCCAGAATAGTCTTTCCCGGCAGGATTTCAGATGCCATAGCCGCAGAATGAGTCATACCTGAGCAACCGATAGTTTCTACCAGACATTCTTCGATGACACCTTCCTTCACGTTCAGTGTCAGTTTGCAGGTACCTTGCTGCGGAGCGCACCATCCGATACCGTGTGTCAAACCTGAGATGTCTTTGATTTCTTTTGCCTGAATCCATTTCCCTTCTTCGGGAATCGGAGCGGGACCGTGATTGGGTCCTTTTGCGACACAACACATGTGTTCAACTTCGTGTGAATAAGTCATATTCCTTACGTTTAGTTAGTAATAAAAATAAGTGTTCGTAAACCACTGATCAGAGAATGCTTTCCCCAATTCGCACGCAAAGTTACTCCTTTTATTTCAGTTCTGCAACGAGGCGGACCTAACTTTTTGTTGCATTTTAATGATATTTTTCTAGTAATTCTCTGTTTTGTAAAGTCCGGTTGCCAAATCGTTTCTCTGTATGGTATTTTCCTTGTATATTTGCCGTGGATTTCTTTATCTCCAGCCTGGAGATTGAAAATGTATGCCGGCGAATGTTAGTAAAAAACGATTATGGAAAAGAACGGAATTGTGATCAGTGACTCGGCCTTGCGCAAAGGGGCGGAGAAAGGGATGGATGCTTTTTTGCAGGTGTTCATCGATGCCTATCTGAAGGTTATGGAAGGAGAAGGTTTCGATGCGGAGAAAATGCACAGGCTCAACGGCTGGCAGCATGCGCTGCTGAGCTATCATTTCTTCAGACAGGAAGTGCTGGAGGGAGGCTTTGTGCAGCTTATACAGAACGGTTTCGGACCTTATATCTATGACAATCCTTTTGCGAAGGCGATGCGTCTGATGGGGCTGAAAGAGTTTGCGAAAATGATTTACGCCACCAAGGAGATTTATGACGAACATCGGGCCGATCTGGAAAAAGACTGTACGGAAGAGGAGTTTATGGCCATGTACGAACAGTATGAGGCGTTCGATGACTTTGAGGACGAGTTTATCAGTGAAGAGGAGGAGATTACGGAACAGATAGCGCGCTACGTAGACGGGCATATTGGAGATTTTGCGGAGATAAGCCAGGATGACGGCGAATAGAGCCGTTTTTTTATGTTAAAAATTCCGGGCGAGTGCAGTGCTTTCGCTTTGTTTGCATTTATTTTATAAACGATTATCTAAAAACTATAAAAACAGAATTGAAGAACATGAAAAGATTTAAGTGGGCGGCTCTGGTTGCCGCAATGGTGTCTATGGTGGGGTTTACGTCGTGTCTGAATAATGACGATGATGGTACGCGTACCACTTTGGGGTATTTCCGTGCTGTGGGGAATTATGGCGCAGTGTATTTTCAAGACATGTATGATTTCAAATATCAGCCGACAACTTCCCTTATGGATAGTCCGACGTCCGAACTGGCTTTTTTGTATTTTACCTATAACCAGAACGACATTACGCAAGGAGCTACGAGCATCGACATTACGCTGTTGCAGAATCCGACTTATCTGAAACGTCTTTATGTCGGCACCACCCTTCCGGATGAAAAAGAAACGGTGTCGTTGGTTGATCTGAGCAGCGCCAATGGAGGAATTTGGGGCGTAAATGAATTTCTGGTATTGTCACCGACCTATTTGCTGAAATCGGGAACAACTGATGAAAATCTGACTGAAGAGCTTGCAAACCATCGTCTGGAAGTGTACTATGATGCAAATGAGAACACCAATACAAGCACGCTGACTCTTAATTTGCGGTATACGATAAGTGGGGCGACCGCGCCTGAAGAAGCCTCTGATGCAGAACATTGGGCTGATGAATACACGGTTCCTTATACGGACGCCGTATACGTAAGACTTTCAGACGTGATATCTAAGTATCAGGAAAATAACTCGGGAAACGATCCGGAAAAAATTGTTGTGGAATACGAAGACTACAATGGCTCTGGCAGTGTTCCTACTATGGATCCCGACAAGAAACTCAGCAGGACTATTTCTTACGATTGGGTTAAGGTTTCGGATGACCAGTGATCCCATTCCAATGAAAAATCTGGAAGCCGCGTCAAACTGAAAAAAGTTTAAAACTGTGCCGTTTTCAGTTTGATGCGGCTTCTTTTTTCTTGGAAAGAATACTTTTTTATACCTTTTTTATACCTTTGTAGTTCATTTCTTGTTTGACCGATTGAAAACGAAAGATATAGAACATGGATTATAAGGATTTGTTCAGAAAAATAGCATTGCTGCTTTCGAATCCCTCCAGATTTTGGGGCGAAACAGACGGCATGTGCAGCCGGAATGTACAGATGGATTTCGTGTATCCGCTGATCGGCCTGTGTGGGCTGGCAGAGTTTGCCGGCACATTCATCCATTATGACGGCGCTGCCGGCGAACTTTTCCAGTGGGCGCTGATGCGCTGCTGTGCCGTGGCCGTTGCTTTGTTCGGAGGCTTTTTTCTGGCTGCCTACCTGGTGGAAAGAATTTGCGGTCGATGGATGCCGAAGAATGTTTCCAGGAGCGACATTCAGACTTTTGTGGGCTATTCCATGGTTGTGATTTTTGTGCTCGACATTGTGTGCAGCTTTTATTCGATCCTGATCTTGCAGTGGATTCTGCAGCTTTATACGATTCTGATCGTGTTTGAAGGCGCGAGAAGGTTCTTGAAGGTGGACGAGGAAAAACTTACGCTTTATACGGTGGCAGCTTCTGTTGTCATCTTGCTTTCTCCTGCCTTGATTGAATTTATATTTAACAAACTGACTGTAATACTGAACTGATGAAAGAGAAGACGAACAATAATGTCAATATAAAGAATAAGCGTGCATCGTTCGACTACGAATTTATTGACACCTATACGGCGGGCATTGTTCTGACGGGTACTGAAATCAAATCCATCCGTCAGGGAAAGGCAAGCCTGGTGGATACCTACTGCTTTTTCTCTAAAGGAGAGCTGTGGGTGAAGAACATGCACATAGCCGAGTATTTCTACGGCTCGTACAATAATCATCTGGCACGCCGTGACCGCAAGCTTCTCCTCACAAAGAAGGAACTCCGCAAGCTGGAACGCACCTCGGCCGAACCCGGATTTACCATTGTGCCTGCACGTCTGTATATCAACGAGAAGGGACTGGCGAAGGTAGTTGTCGCATTGGCCAAAGGTAAAAAGCAGTACGACAAGCGGCAAACGTTGAAAGAGAGAGAAGACAAGCGGATGATGGACCGTATGTTCAAACGTTGACCGGGATTTTCTTCTTCCAAAACATACAGAAATATGCCAACAATACAGGAACAGATAAACGGACGCATACTGGTGCTCGACGGGGCAATGGGCACAATGATTCAGCGGTATAACTTGTCGGAAGCGGATTTCCGTGGAGAACGTTTCAAAGATGTGCCGGGAATGATGAAAGGAAACAATGACTTGCTCTGCCTCACTCGCCCTGACATAATAGAAGAAATTCATCGCAAGTATCTGGAAGCGGGGGCGGATATCATCGAAACGAACACGTTTAATGCCACTTCGGTGTCTATGTCGGATTATCACACGGAAAACTGCTGCCGTGAAATCAATCTGGAGGCTGCGCGTCTGGCACGCCGTGTGGCGGATGAATATACTGCCCGTACGCCCGGCAAACCCCGTTTTGTCGCTGGTGCGGTCGGACCTACCAACAAGACTTGTTCTATGAGTCCGGATGTGAACAATCCGGCTTTCCGCGCCTTGACTTTCGACGTACTGCAAGCGGCTTATCGCGAACAGATGGAGGCTTTGCTTGAAGGCGGGGTGGATGCAATTCTGATTGAAACTATATTTGATACGCTGAATGCGAAAGCCGCTATTGCTGCGGCCGAATCAGCGATGCAGAAAACGGCGCGGAAGGTTCCGCTGATGCTTTCCGTCACGGTTTCGGATACGGGCGGAAGAACGCTGTCCGGCCAGACGCTTGATGCGTTTTTGGCTTCCGTACAGCATGCCGGCATTTTTTCTGTCGGTCTGAACTGTTCGTTCGGAGCCCGGCAGCTGAAGCCGTTCCTGGAGCAGCTGGCACGCCGCGCTCCTTATTATATCAGCGCTTACCCCAATGCGGGCCTCCCCAATTCGTTGGGCGAGTACGACCAGACTCCCGAAGAAATGGCCGCAGAGATAAAGGAATATATAGATGAAGGGCTGGTGAACATCGTAGGGGGGTGCTGCGGTACGACGGAAAAATATATTGCGGCCTATCAGCCGCTGGTGCGTGGAGCACGTCCGCATGTTCCGGTTCCCAAGCCGGAAACCTTGTGGCTTTCGGGGCTTGAATTGCTGGACGTTACTCCTGAAATCAATTTTGTGAATGTGGGCGAGCGTTGCAATGTGGCAGGTTCGCGCAAGTTTCTCCGGCTGGTCAACGAAAAAAAATACGATGAAGCTCTTGCCATCGCACGCAAGCAAGTGGAAGACGGAGCGCAGATTCTGGATGTGAACATGGATGACGGCTTGCTGGATGCAGTTGCCGAGATGACAAACTTTCTCAATCTGATGGCTTCTGAACCGGATGTGGCCCGTGTGCCTGTGATGATTGATTCGTCTAAGTGGGAAGTGATCCGGGCTGGGCTGAAGTGCGTGCAGGGAAAGTGTGTGGTCAATTCCATTTCGCTGAAAGAGGGTGAAGAAACATTTCTGGAACATGCCCGCGAAATCAGGCGGATGGGAGCGGCTGTGGTAGTCATGGCTTTTGATGAACGGGGGCAGGCAGATACGTTTGAGCGTAAGATTGAAGTTTGCGAACGGGCTTACCGCCTGTTGGTCGGTAAGTTGGATTTCAATCCGGTTGACATCATTTTCGACCCGAATGTCTTGGCTGTTGCTACAGGCATTGAAGAGCACAGCAATTACGCGGTTGACTTTATCAAGGCGGCCGGATGGATACGCAGGCATTTGCCCGGAGCGCATGTCAGCGGAGGGGTGAGCAATCTCTCGTTTTCTTTCCGGGGCAACAATTACATCCGTGAGGCTATGCATGCAGTGTTTCTTTATCATGCCATCCGTGAAGGCATGGATATGGGAATAGTCAATCCGGGTACCTCTGTACTCTATACGGATATTCCGGCTGATGTGCTGGAGCGTATTGAAGATGTGGTGCTGAATCGCCGCTCCGATGCGGCCGAGCGTCTGGTGGAGGTTGCCGAGCGGCTGAAAGCGGAGAGGGACGAAGCGGGAAGCGCAGGTGCACAGACCCATCAGGCGTGGAGGGAAGACACCGGAGTTGAAGAACGTCTGCAATATGCCTTGGTCAAAGGT
This sequence comes from Bacteroides gallinaceum, assembly GCF_030373775.1. NCBI lineage: Bacteria > Pseudomonadati > Bacteroidota > Bacteroidia > Bacteroidales > Bacteroidaceae > Bacteroides > Bacteroides gallinaceum. Next base: position 29,637 of record NZ_JAUDEN010000006.1, read on the forward strand.
ATCGGTGATTATCTGGAAGAGGATCTTGATGAGGCGCTGGCAAAGTATCCGAATGCGGTAAGTATCATCGAAGGACCGCTGATGGATGGCATGAACAGGGTAGGCGAACTGTTCGGTTCCGGCAAAATGTTTTTGCCGCAGGTAGTAAAGACAGCCCGCACGATGAAAAAAGCCGTGGCCTTTCTTCAGCCTTATATTGAGGCGGAAAAGCAGGAAGGTGCCCGAAAGGCAGGAAAGGTGCTACTGGCAACGGTGAAAGGGGACGTGCATGATATCGGAAAGAATATTGTATCGGTTGTGATGGCCTGCAATAATTATGAAATTGTTGATTTGGGTGTGATGGTGCCGGCAGAAAAGATTGTGGAAACGGCAATCCGTGAGCGAGTGGACATTGTGGGGTTGAGCGGATTGATTACTCCATCGCTTGAAGAAATGGTGCATGTAGTCGGTGAGATGCAGCGTGCAGGTCTGCATATTCCGGTAATGATCGGAGGGGCTACGACTTCCAAGCTGCATACAGCCTTGAAGATTGATCCTGCTTATGGCGGTACGGTCGTTTATTTGAAAGACGCCTCTCAGAATGCACCCGTTGCGGCGCGTTTGCTGAATCCGGATACGGCAAAACATTTTGCGGAAGAGCTTGCGGCTGAATATGAGCGGCTGCGTGAAAGTAACCGTATGAAAACGGTAAGTACCGTTTCGTTGGAAGAGGCGCAGAAAAACCGGCTGAATCTTTGGGACTGAAACTTTTAATACTGGCAGTATATGAATGTACAAATCGAAGAAGGATGGAAACGGGTTTTGGCTCCGGAATTTGAAAAGCCTTATTTTAAAGAGTTGACCGATTTTGTCAGGCAGGAATATCGTGCCACCACAGTATATCCCCCGGGGCGGCTGATATTCAACGCATTCAATCTTTGCCCTTTCGACAAGGTGAAGGTTGTGATTATCGGTCAGGATCCGTATCATGGGCCGGGACAGGCTCATGGATTGTGCTTTTCGGTGAATGATGGCATTCCTTTCCCTCCTTCGTTGCAGAATATATTCAAAGAAATTCATGACGATTTGGGTATGCCGATTCCTGCGAGCGGGAACTTGACAAGATGGGCAGAGCAAGGGGTGCTTTTGCTGAACGCTACCTTAACAGTGCGTGCCCATCAGGCTGGCTCTCATCAGGGGAAAGGCTGGGAGATTTTTACCGATGCGGTAATTCGTGTGCTGGCTGAAAGCCGTGAGCATCTTGTTTTCATCTTATGGGGATCGTATGCCCAGAAGAAAGGTGCTTTTATCGACCGTCAGAGGCACCTTGTACTGACATCCGTACATCCTTCTCCCTTGTCGGCCTATCACGGTTTCTTTGGAAACAAACACTTCAGCCGGGCCAATGCTTATCTTGTAGAGCATGGAGAAAAGCCCATACAGTGGTAATCCCGGAAGCGGATTGAAGCAGAACAGAAACTCAAATGCAGAAACGCAAGGCTGCAAAACGCTGTTTGTGACCTTGTGTTTCTGCATTCAGTTTGTTTGTCGGTTTTTTCTATTTTGCGGTATAATGTGTTGTTAGATCAGCTGCATGCCCAGTTTTTCACATTCCTTGCGCATATCTTCCGGCCAGATGCTTGCCTGGATTTCCCCGATATGCGCTTTTCGAAGATAGAGCATACACAGGCGTGACTGTCCGATACCTCCTCCGATTGTGAGAGGCAGCGTTCCTTCCAGCAGGCGTCGGTGGAAATACAGTTTGGTGCGTTCTTCTTTTCCGGCCAGTTCCAGCTGCTTCAGCATTGCTTCCTTGTCTACGCGTATACCCATTGATGAGATTTCAAAGGCACGTCCCAATACGCTGTTCCATACCATCAGGTCACCGTTCAGTCCCGGCAGGCCGGTCTTGGGATCGATCGTAGTATAATCGTCATAGTCCGGAGCGCGCAGGTCGTGCGGTTGTCCGTTGCTCAGCTTGCAGCCGATACCGATGATAAACACGGCACCGTAACGTTCGGTAATGAGGTTTTCGCGTTCTTTGGCCGTTTTGTCGGGGTACATCTGCAGCAAGTCTTCTGCATGGATGAAATGCACGTCATGTGCAAGGAAAGGAGTGATTTGCGGATACATTTCACAGATCATGTATTCGGTGCGCCGCATGGCAGCATAGATGCGAGTGACAATGCTTTTCAAGAATTCAACAGTGCGCTGTTCGGGAGTGATTACTCGTTCCCAGTCCCACTGGTCAACATAGAGCGAATGGATGTTTCCGAGCTCTTCATCTGCCCGTATCGCATTCATGTCCGTGTATATGCCGTATCCCGGTTCGATTTTATAATCGGCCAGTGTCAGCCGTTTCCATTTTGCAAGCGAGTGCACTACTTCAGCTTCCTTATCTCCCAAGTCTTTGATGGGGAAAGTAACAGGGCGTTCCGTTCCGCTGAGGTCATCGTTGATGCCCATTCCTTTCAGTACGAAAAGCGGTGCCGTTACACGGCGCAGGCGGAGTTCGGATGACAGGTTCTGCTGGAAAAACTCCTTTATTTGTTTAATGCCCAGCTCGGTTTGTTTCATGTCGAGCAATGGCTTGTAGTTCGCAGGTTTTATAAGATAGCTCATACTTCGGTTTGTTTTGTTATTATTGTATATGTTTGGCAAAGATAGCCTTATTTTGTAAATGTGCAATATGTTTCTTTGGAAAACTTGTCAAAATGATTGTTCTTCTGCTGTGATAGCGTTATTTTGAAAAGCGTTTGTTGTCTGCTTTTATTTCATGGATTGCTGTTGTCCATAGGGCAGATGCGCAAAAAAATAGCCTGCCGTTCTCACTTGACAGACGGCAGGCCTTGATTCATTTTTTTTACCGAAAAGCAGGCTTATCGGTTCTTGTACATATTTTCGTAGTAATTCTGATAGTCACCGCTCGTTACGTTCTTCACCCATTCCTGATTGTCCAGATACCATCTGATTGTCTTTACGATTCCGTCTTCGAATTTGGTTTCGGGATACCAGCCCAATTCATTCTTGATTTTTGTCGGGTCGATGGCATAACGCTGGTCATGCCCCAAGCGGTCTTTTACAAATGTAATCAGCGAATCGTTGATCCAATCGATATTGATTTGTCCGTCGGAGCCGATTTCTTTTTTCTTGAGTACAGAACGGTATGCCGGCTCTTCTGTCATCAGACGATGGATGGTGGCGATTGTCAGTTTGACGATTTCTATATTTTGTTTTTCGTTGTGTCCTCCCACGTTGTATATCTCCCCGTTGCGTCCGTGCTGGATTACCATGTCGATGGCTTTGCAGTGGTCTTCGACATACAGCCAGTCGCGGACATTGGTCCCGTTGCCATAAACCGGAAGACGTTTTCCCTCGAGAATGTTCTTGATTATCAGCGGTATCAGTTTTTCAGGGAAATGGTAAGGGCCGTAGTTGTTTGAGCAGCGTGTAATGGTGACCGGCATCTTATAGGTGTCGCGATAAGCCATTACGATAAGGTCGGCGCTGGCTTTTGAGGCGCTGTACGGGCTGTGCGGGCAGATTGGAGTTTCTTCAGTGAAATATCCTTCATCTCCCAGCGAGCCATAGACTTCATCCGTTGAAACCTGATGATAGCGCACACCCTTTCTCCATGTGGGATAGCCATATTCATCCTTGCCTGTCACCCACGCACGGCGGGCTGCGTCAAGCAGGTTTTGAGTGCCGAGAATGTTGGTCTGCAAGAACAGTTGCGGATTTTCTATGCTGCGGTCAACGTGGCTTTCTGCTGCAAAGTTCACGATGTAGTCAAACTTGTATTCGGCAAACAGCTGGTCGGCCAGATTGCGGTCGCAGATATTCCCTTTGACGAAATAACAGCGTTCGTTGTCAATGTCATCGGCAATTGTTCCCAGATTGCCGGCATAAGTCAATGCATCAAGAACCACCACTTTTATGTCATCGTATTTTGCCAGGATGTATTTGATATAGTTGGCACCGATGAATCCGGCCGCTCCTGTTACAAGATAAGTTTTCATAATTTGGTCTTTAATTTATCGCCGCAAATTTCGGAAAGTTTTTTGAAAGTGACAAGTTTTTTTATCTTTTATCATTCAGTTCGATGACTTCCATATCTGAGAAATTTCCGTTGTCAACGGTGAAACGAACCAATGTTCTTGCCTTATGGAACCCATAGATGCCCGCCGCTCCCGGATTGATGTGCAGCAGTCCGAGTGTCTTGTCAAATTTTACTTTCAGAATGTGCGAGTGTCCGCTTATGAACAGTTTGGGCGGGTTGGCGAAGATTTGCTTGCGTATTGAGGGGTCGTATTTTCCAGGATAGCCTCCGATGTGCTTCATCAGCACGCTGGCTCCATCTACGGTGAACTGAGCTGTTTCGGGATATCGGACACGTATGTCCTGTCCGTCAATGTTGCCGTATACGGCGCGTAGCGGACGGAAGGCCGCAAGGCGTTCGGCGATTTCAAGCGAACCGATGTCGCCTGCGTGCCAGATTTCGTTGCAGCTGTCAAAATATTTCAGATAGCGTTCGTCCCAATAGCCGTGGGTGTCGGATAAGAGTCCTATTCTTGTCATGCCTGTTCTTTTTTGTTTTCGGATATGAGCAGCAGCTTGTCGCCCGGATGCAGTTCCAGCTGCCCGTTGGGGATGATGAATTCGTTGTCCCGTTTCACCAGCATCACGAGTGTTCCCTGCGGGAGCTTCATGTCGGCCAGCCTGTTCCCTTTCTGAAGCATCTCTGTTGTCAGGGTCAGATCATTGAGCGACGAGTCGATTTCGTCAGGCAATTCTACGCCGAACTCGTTTCCTTCCTTCTCTGCCGGAAGGTCAAGGTGGAGTATCCGTGCCGTTTTGGCAATGCTCATCCCCTGGATAATCAGTGAGAGCAGCGTGATGAAGAACACGATGTTGAACAGTTGCTGCGACCCTTCGATTTCTGCCAGAACCGGATAAGTGGCGAATATGATGGGAACAGCGCCGCGCAGTCCCACCCATGATACAAACAGGCGTGCCTTGTTGGTCAGTTTCCTGAACGGAAGCAGGCATAGAAACACGCTTATCGGGCGTGCCGCAAGGATCATGAAAATGCCGATGAGCATTGCTACCGCAGCTATGTCGAGCATTTCATGCGGATTGACCAGCAGTCCTAGCGTGAGGAATACGATGATCTGGAACAGCCAGGTAAGTCCGTTCATGAATGTGCTGATGTCTTTCCGGAATGCCAGCCGTGCGTTTCCTACAATCATTCCCATAATGTATACGGCCAGGTATCCGTTGCCTTTGAGCTGGTCGGTTACGGTGAATGTGATGAATACCAGGCTGAGCAGCAGGATCGGATAGAGCGAGCTGTTTGAGAGGTTGATCTTGTTTACCAGCCACACGGAGAAGCGTCCGGCGGCGTATCCGATCACGCCTCCGAAGAAGAACTGGATGAGCAGGTCTTTTCCTACAATCAGAAAGTTCAGGTCGTTTCCGCTGGATATGACCTGGATGAGGATGATGGTAAGCATGTAGGCCATCGGGTCGTTGCTTCCGCTTTCCAGCTCGAGCATGGGCCGGAGGTTCTGCTTCAGATTCATGTTCTGTGAGCGCAGAAGATTGAACACGGAGGCAGAGTCGGTTGACGACATGGTGGCGGCCAGCAGCATCGAAGTGAGCAGAGGCAATTGGATGTTGGTGTTGTCCCATCCCGAAATCCAGTAGATGAACGCTCCGGTGAGCAAAGTGGTCAGGAGCACGCCTAACGTAGACAGTACGATGCCGGGCTTGAGTACGGGACGGATGTCGGCGTACTTTGTGTCCATGCCTCCTGAAAAGAGGATGATGCTCAACGCTATCATTCCGATGAACTGGGCGTCGGATGCGCTGTGGAACTGCAGTCCCAGTCCGTCACTTCCGAACAGCATGCCTACAACGAGGAAGAGCAGCAAGGTCGGTATTCCGAACCGGTAGCCCGTCTTGCTGATAAGGATACTTGAAAGAATCAGGATGGAGCCGATAAGAAGAATGTTTTCTGCCGTAAATATCATGGGCTTGAGTTTTTTGTGGTTTGTGAAATGTCTGTTTTATCCATTTCCGGTGCGGCCTTTGCTGGCAAGAAAGATGGCTCGGCTCTTGAAAAAGTTTGTCTTCAGCCTGGAGATGGTTATCTTTAAGCTGAAGATATGTATCTTTAGTCTGGAGATTTGCATCTTCAGGCTAGAGATCTAGATTTTTACAGGCCGGCATAAATTTCCTGTCGGCTTTCCGCTGCATTGTCCTCATGGGACGTATGGTCAGAAATGGATACTTTTTGTTGCAAAAATAGGAATAAAAATAAAAAAATCGTTATATTTGCAATGTTTTGTTCCGTTTGTGCTTCCGGATGGCGAAGCCGCGGATGAAAAGGGAATCGGGTGAAAGTCCCGGACAGTCCCGCTGCTGTAAGCTCCATAAGCGGTTGGCCCGTTTGCTGCAAGCCACTGTTTTCCGCTGATTGTCGGGAAAACGGGAAGGCAGGGTAATACCGGAGTAAGTCAGAAGACCTGCAAAACGAAGTCATGCTTGCATTCTCGAGGAAAGGATGGCAAGATTGAGGTGTGCAAACGTTTCAAACTTAAAATAAAGTATTATGAATGTAAAGAGTTTTTTGATAGGCATGCTTTGCCTGTTGGCGACGGGTGTATCGTTTGTGTCCTGCAATGACGACAACGACGATTTCCTGGATGATACGGGTTCGAAAGTATCTTTGCCGGGGCGCAGGGCTTACATCCTGTATGAAGGAAGCTACGGACAGGGCAATTCCGGCCTGGCATTCTATGCTCCCGACGGCAATGCGGATTTTATCGGCGACATATATACGGTGCAGAACGGAAAGGGATTGGGGGATACCGGTTCGGCGATGATCGAACATGACGATAATATTTATGTCGTTGTTTCCGGTTCGAGCTATGTGGCCCGCCTGAATGCTGCGGGAGTGGAGCAATGCCGCCACGAGTTTGAGTACATGCCCCGGTATATTGATGCAGAAGACGGCTATGTTTATGTAACTCAGTATGGAGGGCGCGTGAGCAAGCTGGATGCGGTTACGCTGGATGAGGTTGGCGTTTATCAGGGGCAGTCTGACCATGCATATGAAGGCATCGTCGAATGCAACGGTTTGCTGTATGTAGCCGACAGCCAGACCCGTGACGAGTCTGCCACAGTGGTGTTGGGATATAACAGCGAAGTGCTTGTAATCGATCCGAACTCGATGCAGCTTAAGCAGACTGTGTCTGTTACGGTGAATCCCGAACGCTTGTGGGAATGTGACGGCAAGGTCTATTTGATTTCAAGAGATGTTTATGACCTTACCAGCTATCAGAAGATTTCAAGAAATGAACTTCAAATAATAGATCCGTCTAAGGGTAATCAAGTGACAGAAATAAAAGAGGCTACGAAGTTGGCCAAAGGAGATAATGGCTTACTTTACCTCATTGATACAGATACTGAAAATTCGTTCTTCACTTACAATATCAGCACCGGGAAGATTACCGACCATACTTTCTTGAACAATAATCCGGAAGAGCTTTCAAGCGCAACGATTTATCTGTTTGAAGTGGATGATGAAACGGGCGACATCTATATCGGTACGAGCGATTATGTGTCGGAAGGAACGGTTTATCGTTTTGATGCCAGCGGCACGTTTAAAGAAAAGTTTGATGCCGGAGGTATCAATCCCAATTCCATGATATTCGTAGACTGAGAAGAATGAAACGTGTATTATTAGCTGCTTGCATAATAACTTTGGTCTTGCTTTCGGCTGCTTGCGGCAGAGGAAGCAAGACTTCTTCTGTTTCGGCAGGTGACACGCTGCAGTTGAGGTATGCCCGCAATTTGTGCATTGTCCGTTATCCGGATTACACCATGGCCGTATTGCGCAATCCGTGGGATACCTTGAAAACGCTGCACACCTATGCGCTGGTGGACAAAAGGGATTCGCTGCCGGAAGGGTTGCCTGACAATGCCACTGTGGTCAGAGTGCCGCTGGAAAGATGCATGGTTTATTCGTCCGTTCATTGCAGCCTGCTTAAGGAACTGGATGCGCTGCACCGGATTGCGGGCATATGCGGTCTGGAGTATATGAATATGCCGGAAATAAAGGACGGATGCGAAAAAGGAACAATTGCAGACTGCGGAAACAGTCTGGCTCCGGACGTGGAGAAGATCATTGATTTGCATCCCGATGCAATACTGCTTTCTCCATTCGAGAACAGCGGGAGTTATGGCAAAATAGGCAAGCTGGGCATTCCTTTGATTGAATGTGCCGATTACATGGAGGCTTCTCCCCTGGGGCGTGCGGAATGGATGATGTTTTATGGATTGCTGACAGGCAGTTGCGGACGCGCTGACTCGTTGTTCAGAGCGGTCGAAACAACGTATCTTCGGGTGAAAGCGCTGGCTGCTCAAGCAAAAGTGCGTCCTGCGGTTATCTGTGACTTGAAATACGGTTCTGTCTGGTATATCTCGGGCGGAGAAAGCACCACGGGAAAAATGCTGGCTGATGCCGGAGCCGACTATGTTTTTGCAGACCTGAAGAACAGCGGTTCTGTTCCGATGGCTTTCGAAGCCGTGTTTGATAAAGGACAGTATGCAGACTACTGGCTGATAAAGTATAACCAGCCCCATGACAAGACTTATAGTGAGCTGGCCTCAGAGTACGCTCCTTATTCCCGTTTTCTTGCTTTCCGTAACCGGCAGATCTACGGATGCAACAGCCGTCGCATTCCTTTTTATGAGGAAACGCCTTTTCATCCCGACTGGCTGCTGAAAGATATGGTAAGCATTTTTCATCCGGAACTGCTGGAAGGCTATCGTACTAAATATTTTACAGAGTTGGCGGAATGAACAGGCGTAGAGGATTTGTGTTTGGAATGCTGCTTTCGCTGTGCATTCTTTTGCTTGTTGCGGCGAACCTGTTTTTCGGTTCGGTTGATATACCAGCCAGAGCTGTCTGGGAAATTCTTTCCGGCGGCGAGGCGGAAAAAGCGAGTTGGGCGTATATTGTTTGGGAATCACGTTTCCCTCAGTGTGTGGCGGCTTTGCTTTGCGGGGCAGCCCTTTCAGTTTCGGGATTGATGCTGCAAACTGTATTCAATAATCCTCTTGCCGATTCTTCTATTCTTGGAATCAGTTCGGGGGCAAGTCTGGGAGTCGCCCTTGTCGTAATGGCTGGAGGCAGCAGCCTGGCGGCAGGCGTTTTCAGTCTGTCGGGCTTCTTTTCTGTTTTCTTGGGCGCACTGGCAGGTGCTGTGGCCGTTCTTGCCTTGATTTTGTTTCTTTCTTTTCTGATAGAGAGCGGTGTGATGTTGCTTATTGCAGGGATCATGATCGGGTATGTTGTGTCTTCTGTAATTTCTCTGCTGAGTTTCTTTTCAGCAGCCGACAACGTACAGTCTTTTGTCATTTGGGGGCTCGGCAATTTTGGCGGAGTGTCTTTTGACCAGCTTCCTGCCTTCAGTCTTTGTATCGTAGCCGGTCTGGTTGTCGCTCTTTTGCTGATAAAGCCGCTGAATGCCTTGCTCCTGGGGCCTCGCTATGCGGAAAACCTGGGAGTCAACGTCCGTCGGGTGCGGAACCTGCTGTTGTTGTCTACAGGCATTCTGACTGCCGTGACAACAGCTTTCTGCGGGCCTGTAGCCTTTATCGGTCTTGCCGTACCTCATATTGCACGTTTGCTGTTGGGAACGTCTAATCATAATTCGCTGATGCCTGTTACTTTGCTCTGCGGATCGGCGATGGCCCTTTTGTGCAATCTGATTTGTGCGCTTCCCGGTGAGTCGGGCATCATTCCTTTGAATGCCGTGACTCCCGTTTTGGGTGCTCCTGTTGTTATTTATGTGATTATCAACCGTCGGAAACTGCAATATTTTAATTGATGGAAGCGGGTCAGGTTATAGTGGAAGGGAATAAGCTTGCCATAGGATATGCAGGCAAGCAGAGCCGGACGGTGCACCGTGATTTGAATTTCCGCCTCTGTTGCGGAGAGTTCACCTGTTTGTTGGGAGCGAATGGAAGCGGAAAATCTACGTTGCTGCGTACGCTCGCAGCGGCCCAGCCTCCTCTATCCGGCAGTCTGACATTGTTTGGAAAACCGGTCAGTGCATACGATCCCAAGGAACGTTCACGGTTGATAGGTCTTGTGCTGACAGATAAGACGCAGACGGGCGGCTTGTCTGTCTATGATTTGGTATCGCTCGGGCGTCAGCCTCATACGGGATTTTTCGGCCGTTTGAGCACGCATGACAAAGAAGCTGTTTCCCGGTCGCTTGAAGCTGTAGGCATGCTGCATAAAGCGGATTCATACATGGCTCAGCTTTCCGACGGAGAGCGGCAGAAAGTGATGATTGCGAAAGCGCTGGTTCAAGAATGTCCGTTGATTTTGCTGGATGAGCCCACAGCGTTTCTTGATGTTGTAAGCCGGATAGAAATCATGACGTTGCTGCATCGGATTGCTGCGACAGAGCAAAAGGCGGTTTTAATGTCTACGCATGATGTGGAGCAGGCTCTTGTTCTTGCCGACCGTCTATGGCTCATGACCGGCCGGTATGGTTTGGAATGCGGTTGCACGGAAGATCTGATTCTGGCCAACCGGATGGATTCTCTTTTTGAATTTCAGCCGGACATCCGTTTCGATTTAATGCATGGCGGATTCTCGCCGGAAGTGAAGGGAAAGAAGTTCATTGTTCTTGAAACCGCCGACGAGGTCTTGCGCCACTGGACTCAGAATGCACTGAACCGCCATGATTATTTTTGTTTGATGCCCGGTCAGCAGACCGAATTTCATGGATTGCCTGTCCTGAAAGTTATTTCTCCGGATCAGATTCTATTGGAGGCTAATGGCACGGAAATCTGCTGTTCTTCATTCGAAAATTTGTTTCATGTCCTTTCTTGCCGGTCATGATTTTGTATTTTTGAAAAAAAACTATATTTGTATCTGAATATTATGATAACATTTTATGGCAAAGATTATTTTATTGAAAGGTACGGAGCCCCGGTTGTATCAGCTGGTGGCTCCGTTGGTCATGAATTCCGAAATATTGAAATATAACAATAACTATCCTTTTAAGACGAGCGACTCATTCGTATGGTTCGTGGCCGTTAAGGAAGAGCTGGTGCAGGGATTTGTGCCTGTGGAAATCAGGGGAAAACATTTTGTCATCAACAATTATTATGTGGATGAAAAGTTGGAAAAAAAATTGTTTCCTCAATTGTTGAAGGCTGTACTGAAAAAGTTGGAAGATCATTCGAAAACGTTTCAGGCAGTTGTGATGGTTAGGCATGCGCAATACTTTGCTGATATGGGATTTGAAGTGATAAAGAGTTGGAGGCTCTATCAGAAAATGGAGAAAGCATGAAGGAGAAGAAGAAAAATGTTTATGAACTGGCCGAAGAGAGGCTGGCCGTTTTGTTTAAAGAATTTGACAATATCTATATCTCGTTTTCTGGTGGAAAGGATAGTGGGGTTCTGCTGAACTTATGCATCGATTTCATCCGCAAGCATAATCTGAAACGGCGGATCGGAGTGTTTCATATGGACTATGAGGTGCAGTATAAAATGACGATTGACTTTGTAGACCGGATATTTGAAGCAAACAAAGACATTCTGGATGCCTATCGCATTTGCGTGCCTTTCAAGGTGAGGACATGCACTTCCATGTATCAGAGCTACTGGCGTCCGTGGGATCCTTCAAAAAAGGAGCTTTGGATTCGTGAGATGCCAAAGGATGTCCTGACGGCAGAAGATTTTCCCTTTTTCAGGGAGGACATGTGGGATTATGAATTTCAGCTTAAATTTGCAGCGTGGCTTCACGAACAGAAAGATGCTGTCAGAACTGCATGTCTGGTCGGTATCCGGACGCAGGAGAGCTATAACCGTTGGAGAACCATCTATGGAGGTTTGAAGCAGCAGCTTTACCATAATTATCAGTGGAGCTCGAAAATAGCGAACGATGTGTTCAACCTTTATCCGATATATGACTGGAAAACCACGGATATATGGACAGCCAACGGCAAGTTCGGCTGGGATTATAACAAGCTGTATGATTTGTATTATCAGGCAGGGGTGAATCTTGAACGCCAACGGGTGGCAAGTCCGTTTATCTGTGAGGCTATTGAGAGCTTGCGGCTATACAAGGTGATTGACCCAGACACGTGGGGAAAAATGATCGGACGCGTGAACGGAGTGAACTTCTCCGGCATATATGGCGGGACGAGAGCTATGGGACGCAGTTCAATCAAACTGCCCGAGGGACATACCTGGAAGTCTTTTATGGAGTTCTTGCTGTCTACTTTGCCCGAAGATGCTCAAAGGGGATACCTCTCGAAGCTGCATACCAGCATCAGGTTCTGGCGTACAAAAGGCGGATGTTTGAGCAACGAAACCATACAGAAACTTGTTGATCTGGGCATTCCGATTGAAGTGCGCAATAAGTCGAACTACAAAACGACAAAACATCCTGTCATGATGGAGTATCTGGATGACATCGATATTCCGGAGTTTCGAGAGATACCGACTTATAAGCGGATGTGCTTCTGCATTCTCCGCAACGATTATGCATGCAAGTACATGGGATTTGCCATGACGAAGGAAGATGCGAAAATGAAAAATTACATATTGCAACAATATAAGAATATATGGACGTAAAAGAATATAAAAGTCCGGTATACAGTGTGATTGCTGTACCCGTTGAAAAGGTGTGTGCGAATGATTATAATCCGAACGTGGTGGCTCCTCCAGAGATGAAGTTGCTGGAGCTTTCTATTTGGGAGGATGGCTTTACCATGCCTTGTGTCTGTTATTATGATAAGGAAAACGACAAGTATATCATTGTCGACGGATTCCACCGTTACCGCGTGATGCTGACTTCGAAGCGAATTTATAAAAGAGAAAAAGGCTTGCTTCCTGTCGTTGTGATAGACAAGGATCTGTCGCATCGTATGGGTTCGACAATCCGTCATAACCGTGCCCGTGGCACACACAGTGTAGAGCTTATGACAAGCATTGTGGCGGAATTGACGAGAGCCGGTATGTCGGACAGCTGGATAATGAAGAATATTGGTATGGACAAGGATGAACTGCTCCGCCTGAAGCAGATTTCCGGGCTTGCTGCTCTTTTTGCTGATAAGGACTTTTCAATACCGGAGCCGATGATACCGGCTCCGAAAGATGAAGACTGACTATAATGGTCAATAGATGAAATATCCTATGATTCCGCAACTGATTATCAGCAGTATGGGGTTCGCTTTATAGCGGTAAGAGGCGATAAATGAAACGATGAACAGCATGCTGCTGATAATTATTTGTGCGGTGTCTGTGCCGAAGTTCTCTCCGTTCATCAGAACCAAGGCTGCTGCAGCAAGCAGTCCGACAACTCCGGGACGCAGCCCGCAGAATACAGCCTCAACTGCGGGATGTTTCTGGTATTTCAAAAAGAAACGGCTGATCACTACCATGAGGATGAAAGAAGGAAGCACCACCGATATTGTGGCAATTGTTGACCCCAATACTCCTAAAGCGTGTGAATATCCGGCATTGACAACAGCCACATAGCCCACATACGTTGCTGAGTTAATTCCTATCGGTCCCGGTGTCATCTGGCTAAGGGCTATAATGTCTGTAAAGTCGGATGAACTGAGCCAGCCATAGCGGGTGACAACTTCTCCTTGAATCATTGAAATCATGGCATAGCCTCCTCCGAATCCGAAGAGGCCGATTTTGAAAAACGTATAGAACAGCTTGAAAAATAGCAGTATCATTTCTTTTCCTCTTTATTTTTTTGTCTGTGCTGGTATTGTCCGTAAAAGAATCCTCCTAAGCCGGTAAGGATAATAACATAGATCGGCGAAAAGCCCAGAAGCCATATAAGCAGTGCTGAAACGATGGGGATCCACACGTTGTAGCGGTTGATGCGTGCAGATTTCGCCATCTTGAATGTCGGCGCTGCAATCAGTGCAACCACCGCCGGGCGGATTCCTTTAAATATGTTTTCAACGGCTTCTATGTGCTGGAACTGGCGAAAAAACAGCGCGATTCCCAGCATGATGGCAAACGAGGGGAGGATTGTTCCTGCCGCCATCCAGAAAGCGCCCCAGAATTTTTTCAGTTTATAGCCGATAAAGATGGCGATATTTACAGCGAAAATTCCCGGTACAGTCTGGGCAAGAGCCATCAGGTCAAGGAAGTCCTCCTTGCTGATCCATTTCCGCTTATCCACCAAATCAGCCTCAATCAGCGGCACCATTGCGTATCCCCCGCCGATGGTGAAGAGTCCGATCCGTGTGAAGATGAGAAAAGACTTTAGATAGAAGTTCATATTATTCTTGTTCTTTTTAATTTTTCATGTACGTGCTTGGAGGAACTCCGTAAAATTTCTTGAACGTGTCTGTAAAATATTTGGGATCTGCAAATCCCATCTTATCCGACACTTCGGCCACGGTATAGCGCCTGCTCTTCAGCAGCAGGGCTGCTTCCTGCATACGGATATTCCGGATGAATTCGGCCGGAGCGATTCCGATAAGTGCCTTTATTTTGTTGTAGAAGCTTGTGCGGCTCATATTCATTGCAGCGCATAGAATATCGACGTTCAGTTCTTTTCCGAGATTCTCCTTCACAATCCGGGTGACATGTTCTATGAACTCATTGTCCAGGCTGTTCGGCAGTTCGATTCTTCTTCCGTCAGAAGGAAGGGCTGTTATAGCCTGTTGAAACTGCTGGCGTATAAGGCGTCTGTTCTCCAGAAGGTTGTGTATGGTCGCTTTTAGAATCTTGATGTCGAACGGTTTGGTCAGATACTGGTCGGCCCGTGTTTCCAGTCCCAGCAATATCTGGTCGTTTCCGCTGAGTGCAGTCAGGAGGATGACCGGGATATGGCTGGTTTCCATGTTGTCTTTCAGCATGCGGCACATTTTCCGTCCGTCCATTACAGGCATCATGATGTCTGAAATGATCAGATCCGGCTGGTGGGCTTGCACTTTTTCGATGCCTTCCTTTCCGTTTCCGGCTCCTTCCGTGAGATAAATGTCAGAAAGGTTCTGCATGATAAACTGGCGGAGCGAGTCATTGTCTTCTACAACCAGAATGCAGGGAGCTTCTGCTGAGGCGGAAGAAGTCTGTGCCGGCAGGTATTCCGTCGGCTCTTTCTTTTCTTTTTCGCAGGCTGGCGCTGCGGTCTGCTGTACGGCCTGCTGTTGCCTGCGGCGGAAATGCTTGCTTCTGACGGGGAATGTCAGTTTGAAAGTGGTGCCTGCATTCTCTGCGCTTTCAAAAGAAATTTTCCCTTCATGCTTTTCTATCAGCTTATATGTAAGTAGCAGGCCTATTCCTGCTCCGGATTTGCTCTGGTTGGCGGCGTTGTTTCCTCTGAACAGGTATTTGAAGAGCTTCTTCTGATCCTCTTTCGGTATGCCGATTCCCGTGTCACTGATTGCTACGGTCCATGTGTTTTTCCCCGTTTCCGCCTTAATGGTGACACTTCCTCCTTTGGAAGTATATTTGAAAGCGTTTGAAATCAGGTTACGCAATATGGAATCCATTTTCTGCGTATCAATGTCAACGGTCAGGCTTTGAGGAAGCGGTTTGTAGCTCAGCGTTATTTCTTTTTGCCGCGCGTAGCTGTCGAACTGATAGATATAGTTTTGCAGGTAGCGGTTCAGATCGTATTCTGAAGTTACTATATCTGTCGTATAAAGTTCTTCTTTCTGGAAATTGATCAGGTTGTCGGCAAGTTCGGTCAAAGTGTCTGTGCCTTGCATGGCCAGCCGTACGTTTTCCAGTCCCTTTCCGCTCAGCTCTTCCTTTTCCAGAATTTCGTCCAGAGGAGCCTTTATCAAGGTAAGCGGCGTGCGGATGTCGTGGGCGGCCTGTGTGAAGAACGTGATTTTGTCTTCCGATATCTTTCTTTCACGTCTGATGTTAAGATACTTCATCACTGCATACATGGCGATTATGAGGATGCATGCATAAATGATAAAAGCCCAGAATGTCAGCCAGAACGGGCGTTCAACGATTATCTGCAGTTGCCGTTCCCCGATGATTTTCTGGTTGTCGAGAAAAACGGCGCGGATCTTGAGCCGGTAATTTCCCGGCGACAGGTTGGTGTAGCGGATCAGTCCGCTTTTAGTCGGTGCGGACCAGCTGTCGTAGAAGCCTTCCAGTTTCCAGCTGTAGTAGATGCTTTCTTGCGTATCGTAATTGATCGACGACACGTTGAGCGAGAAGGTATTCTGGTTGTACTTCAGGTCTATGCGGCTGGTTTCGTCCAGTATCTGGGTCAGGGGCGAATTTTTCTCCTGCGGGTGTACAGCCCGGTACATGATGTTCAAGTCCGACAGAACCATCCGGTTCTTGATTTCGGACGGAAGCTTGATGGAGTCGGCGACCATGACAAACCCCTTGTCGCTTCCCAGTATGACATTTCCCTTCTGCGTATGGACGATTGCGTTGGGATTGAAGTTTGCCGTCATCAGCCCCTGTTCTTTGGTCCAGTTTGAAAAATGTCTGTTTTTGATGTCGTAGATGCTGATGCCGTTTTCAGTTCCGAGCATAAGCGTCCCTTTGCGTCCCGGAGCGATGCTGTAGATATTGTTCGTTCTCAGGCCGCTGTTTCCCGAGTGGTAGCGGACAAACCGTGAGGTTGCGTTGTCTATTACAATCAGGCCGTTTTCGTATGTTCCTACGAATGTTTTCTCTTTGGTCGTGTAGACCATGTTTATCATTCCGAAGTTTTCAGCCGTTTCAAAAGGATATATCGACTGCTTCTTTCGGTCCAGCACATAGACTCCGTTTGTCGTTCCGATCCATAGCCGGCTGGTGTCACACGCTGCCAGGTGGGTGATGGGATAGGACGTTGTATATTCTTGCTTCTTTCCGCTTTTTGCGTTGTAGCTTTTCAGGCTATAGAATCCTCCCGTCCAGATTGTGTTGTCCGGATCGCGCAGTATGCTTCGGATATATTTGTCGGGAGTTTCGTCCCCTTTGCTGTTTTTGCTCTGCTGGTAAAGGATGGCCTCGCCTGTTCTCTTGTTGATGACATAGATTCCGCTCATATATCCTCCGGCCAGAATCTCGCCGGACGGTATTTCGCATAGAGAGGTGAAGATATGGTTTTTGTATTGGGGCTGCTTTTCGGCCGTGCAGTAGGTGACCCATTTCTTCCGGCTGTTCAGAAAGCAGCTTATTCCGTTGTTTGTGGCAAACCAGATATCCCCGTCCTTGTCTTCCATGATATTGTTCACACAGTTGTTTGAGAGCGAGTTGTCAGAATCGGTAGTGTGTGTGAACCATGTGTAAGAGGGATACTTTTTTGAGTAGACGGTGATTCCTATCGGATAGACGGCGGTCCATATCCGGTTTGATCTGTCCATGAAAATATCCTTCACGATATTTCCGTTCATTTTGTTGAGGCTCGTGCGTTCCTCCTGAAGGAATTGCGATATCTTTTTTTCCGTGATGTTCAGGCGCAGCACGCCCCCTCCGTCTGTGGCCATCAGCAGTTCGTTCGGGTTGTTCCTGTCCGGGATGATGTTGTTTATGTTGATGTCCTTCAGCAGGTTGCTTAAATCTTCCGTGCTCTTGTCCTGGAGATTGTACAGAATGCTTTTTTTCAGCAGTGAATTGATGACAAGGCATCCGCTTGCCTTGTGGCAGTAGATGAAGTCGAAGTAGTTGATTCCGGCTATTTGTATCTTTTCGATGCCCTCCAGCCGGTTTCCTGCAAGTCTGGCAGCATAGAGGTTCCGTTCCGAAGCCATGAAGTAGCGGTTCGGTCCGGCCTGAGTGATGCTGACAATGCTTTCGGGTATGGAGTTTTCTACGGGATAGCTTTTCCCGTCTGTCGTTTGGTAGACAAACTGCTTTTGCCCGGTGCAGAACCATATTTTTCCGTCATCGTCGAAATGGGCTGTGCTTACGGGACTGTTTCCGGTTTCCGGATAACTCTTTTTCAAGTCGAATGCCAGCTTGAACGAATCCTTCAGCTCGTTGTAGCGGAAGGCTGTTCCGTCTTCTCCTATCTCCCACAGCGTCTTGTCGGTACCCGTGCGCAGCATGTTCTGGTTGGGGTAGGCATAAACCGGAATCCCCTCTTTCAGGAGAGGGTAGAAAGTGAATCTTTTTCCGTCGTACCTGTCGATGCCCTTGTGCGTGAGTATCCAGGTATAGCCCTGTTCGTCTTGCCGGATAGAAAAGACACGTCTGCTGCTCAGTCCGTCTTCCATTGTGATGTATTGGAAAATTTGGGCTTGTATGCGGAATGGATTCATTGCCAGCAAAAAGAGCAGGAATAATAGTTTGGGCATGACTTGTTTTTTTATTGAATACAAAGTTCCGAAAAAATAATGGCTTGTCAAAAGACTTCTTCTTCTTTTTCGGAAAGCACATAAAAAAAGCCGCCTCAAAAGCTTGAAGCGGCTTCCTTATAGAGTGAGAATGATTATTCTTCGCCGCGGATAGCAGCTACGCCCGGCAGAACTTTGCCTTCGATAGCTTCCAGAAGGGCGCCGCCTCCGGTTGAGATGTAAGAAACCTGGTCGGCCATGCCGAACTTGTTGATACATGCTACAGAGTCGCCTCCGCCGATCAGTGAGAATGCACCGTTCTTGGTAGCCTCTGCGATTGCTTCTGCAATGGCTTTTGAGCCGCCTGTGAAGTTGTCGAACTCAAATACGCCGGCAGGACCGTTCCACAGGATGGTTTTTGCGTCCTTGATGGCATTCTTGAATGCTTCGCGTGTCTTGGGACCTGCGTCCAGACCCATCCATCCGTCGGGAATGTTGTCATCGTCGCATACCTGTGTGTTGGCATCGTTTGCGAATTTGTCGGCTGCGATGCAGTCGCATCCCAATACCAGGTTGACGCCTTTTTCCTTGGCTTTGGCGATGATGTCAAGCGCAAGCTGCAGTTTGTCGTCTTCTACCAGCGAGTTGCCGATGTGTCCGCCCTGTGCCTTTGCGAAGGTGAACGCCATGCCGCCGCAGAGAATCAGGTTGTCTACCTTGTCCATCAGGTTTTCGATGATGCCGATTTTGGTAGAAACCTTAGAGCCTCCCATGATTGCAGTGAAGGGGCGCTTGATGTCTTTCAGCACGTTGTCAACGGCTTTCACTTCTTTTTCCATCAGATAGCCCAGCATCTTGTGGTCAGCGTCAAAATAGTCGGCGATGACAGCTGTAGAAGCATGTTTGCGGTGAGCTGTACCGAATGCGTCCATCACGTAGCAGTCAGCGTAAGAAGCCAGTGTCTTGGCGAAGTCCTTCTGGCGGGCTTTCATTTCTTTCTTGGCTGCCTCATAGTTCGGATCTTCTTTTTCGATTCCTACCGGCTTGCCTTCTTCTTCCGGATAGAAGCGCAGGTTTTCGAGCAGCAGCACTTCGCCCGGTTTCAGGGCTGCGGCAGCATCTTGAGCTTTGGCGCAGTCGGGAGCGAATTTCACCGGAGTGCCCAGAGCTGCTGATACAGCGTCAACAATCTGGCTCAAAGAATATTTTGCATTGACTTTACCTTTGGGCTTGCCCATGTGTGACATGATAATCAGTGCGCCGCCGTCGGCCAGGATTTTTTTCAAGGTAGGCAGGGCACCGCGGATACGGGTGTCGTCGGTGATTTTACCATTTTCGTCCAGGGGTACATTGAAGTCTACACGGACGATTGCCTTTTTTCCGGCAAAGTTGAATTTGTCAATTGTCATCATAACTCAATATTTTTGTTTAAAGTGTTTCTTTTTCTGATGCACCGCAAAGTTAAGAAAAAATTTTTATGAAGCGGAATGATGCGGGCTTATTTTGTCTGCGTTTGTTATTTTGTTTTAAAACGGGGTGTTCCGCGCCTTTTTCAGATTGTCAGAATGTCATTTCCGCTTGCTGAGATTCCGTTGTTTGAGGGCTGGCGGCCGGAAGGTTGGAAAAAACGCATGGGTGATGACCGGGCGGATTTCATTGTGTCGGTGGATAGGGCTTTTCTGCGCAGGTTGACGGCTCGCCGGGCAGAATGGGCTGTCTTTATGGACGAGTTCTCCTCTGATCTCCTTTCCTTTTGCCAGTGAAAGGGCGAGGGTCCAGATGCTTTATCTGTAGGGAAATGGCATCAGACGGCACTCCTTTTTGCCGTTCTGCGGAAGGTTTCAGAAAATGTCCCGGTGTTTTGTTCGGTCTGACAGGCCATTTTGTGCAGGATGTCCCGTTGTTTTATGTGGAATGACGTCTTGTTTTTCACGGTTTTCCCGATCGGCACCCTCTTTAAAAGGCTTCTGGAGAGGGCTTCTGCTTGGTGTCTGCTGCAATTTCACCCCGGATTGCCCGTTTCTTCCGGTAGTGACGGTTTTTGAAAAGCCCGCATCGCTTGCTTTTTGTCCGTATATTCTGCAAGGCGCTGACTTTTTGTCTTTTTCCCGTTTCGGGGATCAGAATCAAAGAAAAAAACGTATCTTTGTAAGTGAATCATCAAACAAGCAGCGTTATGAGCAGACTTTATCCGATAGGCATACAGAGTTTCGAAAGAATCCGTGAGGACGGATATGTTTATGTGGACAAGACTTCCCTGGTGTACCGTTTGGCAACAACCGGAAAGCACTATTTCCTGAGCCGCCCGCGCCGGTTCGGCAAGAGCCTGCTTGTGTCTACGCTCGAGGCTTACTTCCTGGGGAAAAAAGGGCTGTTTGCCGGACTTGCCATGGAGCGTCTGGAACGGGAATGGACGGAATATCCGGTGTTTCACCTCGACCTGAACTCGCAGAAATACGAAACGCCCCAAAGTCTGGCCGACATCTTGAACGCAGCTCTGACCAAATGGGAGAAGGAATACGGCCGGGAAGAGGCTGAAACCTCGCTTTCCCTGCGCTTTCAGGGGGTGGTGCAGCGCGCGGCCGAGAAGACTGGGCACAACGCGGTGATACTGGTTGACGAATACGACAAGCCTCTTCTCCAGTCCATAGGCAACGATTCCCTGCAGACTGATTACCGGAACACGCTCAAGGCCTTTTACGGCGTGCTGAAAAGCTGCGACCGCTATATCCGTTTCGCTCTGCTTACAGGCGTGACGAAGTTCAGCAAGGTGAGCGTGTTCAGCGATCTGAACAATTTGGAAGACATTTCCATGTCCCGCGTATACGAAAGTGTTTGTGGCATAACGGAAGATGAACTGCATTCGGAGCTTGCAGGGGATGTTGTGGCTTTGGCGGAGTCTGGCGGCATAAGTCAGGAAGCTGCCTATCATAAATTGAAGGAGTGGTATGACGGCTACCATTTTACCCGGAACGGCATGGATATCTATAATCCTTTCAGTGTGCTGAATACGTTGAAGCGCCGGGATTTCGGCAGCTACTGGTTTGAAACGGGTACGCCTACGTTTCTGGTCGAACTGTTGAAGAAGAGCCGTTACAACCTTCACCGTCTGACAGACGAAGTCGCGATGTCCGATTCGCTTATGGGCATTGACTCGATGGGCAACAACCCCGTGCCCTATCTTTATCAGAGCGGCTATCTTACCATTAAAGGATACAATCCGGAGTTCCGGGTGTATGAGCTTGGCTTCCCTAACAAGGAAGTGGAGGAAGGATTCACGAAGTTCCTTCTTCCCTGTTATGCACATTTGGATTCGGGAAACTCAGCCTTCGAAGTGATGAACTTTGTGCAGGATGTCCGAGGCGGCAATGTAGACGGTTTCATGAAGCGTCTTCAGAGCTTCTTCGCTGATACGCCTTACGAACTTGCCCGCGAGCTGGAGCTTCATTATCAGAACGTGCTGTTCATTGTGTTCAAGCTGATGGGCTTCTATACGCAGGTGGAGTACCATACCTCCCAAGGCCGCGTTGACCTTGTCCTTCAGACCGAGAAGTACATCTACGTGATGGAGTTCAAGCTTGAGGGCACATCGGATGAGGCTCTCCGCCAAATAGAAGAGAAGAATTATGCCCTTCCTTTCGCTTCCGACCCGCGGAAAGTATATAAGATAGGTGTGAACTTCAGCAACGAGATTCGGGGAATCGAAGGATGGAAGGTGGCAAACGGATAGTGAAGGCATGACGGGCGCATGAAAGGGGCATTTTGTGGAGCGGAATAAAATGTGTACCTTTGCATGTATTTTTATCCGTTAAATTTTCATCTGTTCTTATGACGACATATTCGAATAAAGAAATCTGGCATGTAACGTACCCGATTTTCCTGGGGCTGATTGCGCAGAATGTGATTAATGTGACCGATACGGCCTTTTTGGGGCACGTAAGCGAAGTTGCATTGGGTGCTGCCGCCATGGGAGGGCTGCTCTATATCTGTTTTTATACCGTGGCGTTCGGATTCAGTGTGGGTTCGCAGATATTGATTGCGCGCCGCAACGGTGAAGGAAACTACCGGGCTGTGGGGCCTATCATGTGGCAAGGGTCCGCCTTCAGCCTGATTATGGCGGTTGTGCTGCTGGGACTGATGTATTTTATAGCCGAACCGCTTATCCGTCTGATCGTGTCTTCCGATGCCATATTCGAAGCTACCTGCGAGTTTTATGTGTGGCGCGTGTGGGGGTTCCTCTTCGCTTTCCTCAACGTGATGTTCCGCGCCCTTTACATTGGCATTACGCAGACAAAGGTGCTTACCATGAGTGCGGTAGTGATGGCGCTGGTCAACCTGGTATTCAATTATGCGCTGGTGTTCGGACGCCTGGGAATGCCCGAAATGGGAGTCCGTGGCGCGGCGCTGGCTTCTGTCATCTCGGAGGCTTCGTCGCTGGTATTCTACCTTGTTTATACGTATGTCAAGGTAGATCACCGGAAATATGGTCTGGGCCGTATTCCTCGTTTCGACGGAGGGATGGTGCTGCGCATCCTTCATATCTCATGCTTTACGATGGTGCAGTATTTTTTCTCGATGGGAATCTGGTTTGTGTTCTTTATTGCGTTGGAGCGTCTGGGCCAGCGCCAGCTTGCCGTCGCCAATATTGTCCGGAGCGTATATGTGGTGCTTCTTATACCCGCCCAATCCTTGTCTACCACCGCCAATACGCTGGTGAGCAATCTTATCGGAGCGGGCGGCGTAGACCATGTCATGTCGCTGCTGGGCAAGATAGCCCGGATGTCGTTTCTGATAATGATAATCTGCGCGGGCCTTTGCGCCCTCTTTCCTCACGCCATCTTGTCGGTCTATACCAATGAGGCGGCATTGCTGGAAGAGTCTGTGTCATCGCTCTATGTGGTGTGTGCGGCGATGCTGATCGCTTCGGTGGCGAACATTTATTTCAACGGCATTTCCGGAACGGGGAATACGCAGGCTGCGCTTTATCTGGAGGTGTTTGTCCTGGTGTTCTATGCCGTATACATTGTTGTTGTCGGTATGGTGGTGCAGGCGCCGGTCAGCATTTGCTTTACTACTGAGCTGGTTTATTATTCTCTGATGCTGACTATCAGCCTGATTTACTTGAAAAAAGCGAAATGGCAGAACAAAAAGATTTGAGCGTTCCGATTTTTTTGTAATTTTGCGCTCTGCGTTTGATAGGACAATTAAAACAATACAATATAATTATGTTCGACAATTTAAGCGAAAGACTGGAACGGTCGTTCAAGATATTGAAGGGTGAAGGCAAGATCACCGAAATCAATGTGGCGGAGACCCTGAAGGATGTGCGTCGCGCCCTGCTTGACGCCGATGTGAATTATAAGGTTGCAAAGAACTTCACCGATACGGTGAAAGAGAAAGCGTTGGGACAGAATGTGCTGACGGCTGTGAAGCCCAGCCAGCTGATGGTAAAGATAGTGCATGATGAACTGGCCCGCCTGATGGGAGGCGATACGGCCGAACTGGAGCTGAAAGGCCGTCCGGCAGTGGTTCTGATGTCAGGTCTGCAAGGTTCGGGTAAAACGACTTTCTCCGGAAAGCTGGCACGCATGCTGAAAACGAAAAAGAACCGCAAGCCTTTGCTGGTTGCCTGCGACGTATACCGTCCGGCAGCTATCGAACAGCTGAAGGTGTTGGGTGAGCAGATCGAAGTTCCCGTATACAGCGAACTGGAAAGCAAGGATCCGGTAAAGATTGCACTGAATGCCATTCAGGAAGCAAAGGCCAAGGGATACGATCTGGTGATTGTCGATACGGCGGGACGTCTGGCGGTGGACGAGCAGATGATGAACGAAATAGCTGCCATCAAGGATGCTGTCAATCCGGATGCTACTTTGTTTGTCGTTGACTCGATGACCGGTCAGGATGCCGTGAATACCGCGCGTGAGTTCAACGAGCGCCTTGACTTTACGGGTGTGGTATTGACCAAGCTCGACGGTGATACCCGTGGCGGTGCGGCTCTTTCCATCCGCACGGTGGTCAGCAAGCCGATCATGTTTATCGGTACGGGCGAAAAGTTGGAAGCAATCGACGTGTTCCATCCTGCACGTATGGCCGACCGTATTCTCGGCATGGGCGATATCGTGTCGCTGGTTGAACGTGCGCAGGAGCAGTATGACGAGGCGGAGGCCAAACGTCTTCAGAAGAAAATTCAGAAGAATCAGTTTGACTTCAATGATTTTCTCAGCCAGATTCACCAGATCAAGAAGATGGGTAACCTGAAGGAGCTGGCTTCCATGATTCCGGGTGTGGGCAAGGCCATCAAGGATATTGATATCGACGATAACGCGTTCAAGAGTATCGAAGCCATTATCTATTCGATGACTCCCGAAGAACGTACTCATCCCGAAATCCTGAACAGTTCACGCCGTACCCGTATTGCCAAAGGAAGCGGTACGAGCATTCAGGATGTGAACCGTCTTTTGAAGCAGTTCGACCAGACACGCAAGATGATGAAGATGGTGACAGGCGGAAAAGTGGCCGGGATGATGCAGCGGATGAAGAAAAGATAAGGATATGAATATATAGAGTTGGTTTGCAGCGGGGAATATCGGTTCTTTTTTCGTTGCAAACCTTTTTTATTGGGGATATATGAAAACGAAGTTGATTCTGCTGTTCGTTCTGTTGCTTTCCATAAGGGCTTATGGGCAAGAGCCTGTTTTTTCAGAAACCGAGGACGGTTTGTTCGTGACCAAAGCCAAGTTTGTGGAGGAGTTTCACTTTGCCAAGTATGACAATGTGACTCCCTATATCCTGAAGCAGAAAACGTTTGAGCTTGACCGTTCCGGAAGGCGGTATGTTGTGAACTGCATGAAATTCAGGAACTGGAAAAATGATCCCGGGGACATTCATGTGGTCGAAATAAGGCGAGGCGGAAGAAGAGTCTTTTCCATGACCAATGATTTGGGGTGGGAATGTATTGACAACGAAACTCAAGGTCCCGGAAAGACGTCTTTCTATTATAAGGTGAACTTGGATGATGATACGATAGCCTTGGTTTTCATGGGCATTTATATAATGAGTCAGCCCCCTTATCTCACTGTATTCGTCTTGAAGAAAGGGCATGGAGGTTTTGTGTTCAACAAGCCTTTTTATGTGAATGACATAAAGAGCGACGGGTATGAAACCGTTTTTACTTTGCAGTCCAATACGTTGGAGTATCTGGATATAAACAGCGGTCCGATCAATTCGCCGGATCTGCATACGCTGACTTTCAAAGACGGAATGATGTATTATAAGTAAGGCTTGGACTGGTGTGCGTCTGGGCAGGAAGGGTGCTCCTTGCGTGCTTAAGATGCGGTGTCCTGTAAGAAGGGAAAAAGCGGGATACGTTTGGCTGCGGACTGGCATATGTTGCGGCTCGATGTCTTAATGCATTTTTTTGTTTATTTTGTGTTAAAATGTCAGATAGAAAAGAAAGGAGTTCTTGACCGTTCTGAATTTTTCTCCTAACTTTACAAGAAAGGCGATATCGTTCGGATATTCAGCCTGGGGATAGTCAATACGTAGGAGATATGGGCAGCTATTGTTTCAGACGGTTTCTTTTTCTTTTGTTTCTTTCAGTTTGTTCCGGTGCTTATAGCCGTTCCGGTGGTGCAGAAAAAGCGTGGAATCTGGATAAGGTGTCTGAATGGGTGCTGGAGCATATCCGTTTTCCGGAAGAAGCCTATTCGTTTGGAATGGCAGGAGAAGAACAGATGTGCCTCAGCGTTTCGTGGGACGGAAAGGTTTTTCTCGCCAGTCGTCTTAATACGCTCCATCCTGCTTATGAACAGGAGAAAGAGCGGGTTGTTGCAAATGCTCCGCGTTGCACCGGCGTTTCCCAAGGAATGGAGGAAGCTTACCGTTATGTAAGGGTCGACTTTTATCAGTATATCCCGGAAAGCAGACGGGGAAAGATGATGCGGGTTTCTCTGCATACTCCTCCGGTTTTCCGTGCGAAAGGGATACGGTCTTCTTATTTCGATGGGCGTGAGGCCTATATGGAGTGGCTTTGCGGCAGGATTCGGGTTCCGGAAGCTTTTTCAGGCAGCATTGCCGACACGGTATCCGTGCAATATACAGTTACGTCGGAAGGAAAAGTGAAAGACTTTGCTGTGCTCCGCTGTAAGGAGGAGTGGCTCGGCAGCGGACTGGAGCGTGCAGCGAGAAAATCTCCGAAATGGAAGCCTGCGACGGCAGACCGGTATCGGACTGTTGATGTGGTGATGCGGGACAGAATGGTGTTCCGTCCGGGCAGTGGAGGAAGGCTGTTGTGTCAGGCTTATGAAGGCGGCGTGTATAGGCGGGATGCAGCCATGCCGGAAGATTATGGCGGAATCGTGTACAATCCGGACAGGAATCCGGTTTATCTGTCGGGAGAGAGCTTTCATAAGGATGCACTCCGTGCGTTGGATGAAATGCTGAAGTAGAGAGGGATAAATGTGGAGTACTCCGTTTCCGGAAGCTTTGTGGTGGAAAAGGACGGTACGGCAAGCAGTATCGGATTCACCCGTCTGCCTGATTTCGCACCAGAAGGCATCCGTGCGGACAGCGTTGTGGCGGATGCCATCAGAAAGATGCGTTGGGAGCCGGCAAAGGTAGGAGAAACGCCTGTACGCTGTCTGTTCCCGTTTACCTGCAAATACAGGGACAACAGCAAGTGGGTTCTGAGGTCGCAAGAGAGCCGCAGGAAACGTTTGTACAGGACGGTATCTCCGGCTGACATTTTTGGCAAGCATTTCATCGATCTTCAGGCAAGTCCTTCGGCAAAGGGCTATGTCTATATTCAGAGCGACGGCAGTCTGCATAGCTATCCTTTCAGCCCTTCCGGAATGTTCAATTACGATAAGTTCTATAAAGGAATGTTTTATTACCGTAAGGCGGGAGTAAAGGGAAACCTTTCGAAGAGGTATTTTAAAGATGTGTATAACGCCTATGTAAAATGACGGCTTGAAGAAGGCTCTGTGCCGGTGCACCCATTCTTGCTTCCCGCAGAAAAATCTGTATCTCCAGGCTAGAGATGTAAATCTTCAGTCTGGAGATACATGTCTTTAGCCTGAAGATACATGTCTTCAGTCTGAAGATAAACTTAAAGAGCGTTTGATCCTTCTTCGTAAAGCAGGTATTTTTTCCTCATCTCCTTGTACGCTTCGAGCTTTTCTTGCCAGGCTTGGCGGATTTCATCCTCTGTTTTTCCTTGGATGATGTCCCGGCGCACCTGGTCTGTACCCATCAGCAGGTCGAACCAGTGGGGACGGGAGAAGAACTTGCTGCCACAGCCGGCTTTTTGGTACAGATGATACATCTGCAGTACATATTGCAGCGTAAGACCTTTCGGCGGAGCGGTTTTCCGCAAGTCTGTTCCCCTGCATGTTTGTCCTTTGTGGAGCGGATTCTTGTCGAATCCGGGCAGCGGACGGGGCGTGAATGAGAAGTCCAGCGTCTTGTCTTCGCATTTGTCCAGGCAAGGGCTTCCGATGACTTGAAAGGGGAACAGTGTTCCTCTCCCTACGCTTACCGACGTGCCTTCGAACGGGCAGAGCGACGGGTAGAGCGCGACAGACAGGTCGTTCGGAAGGTTGGGCGACGGCTTGACCGGAAGAGAATAGGGCTGCCCGTGCTTCCATCCTTCAACGGGGATGACAGTGAGCCGGCATTGCTTTCCTTGTCCCAGCCAGCCTTCTCCGTTGATCATCCGGGCAAGTTCGCCCGTCGTGCATCCGTGGAGCAGGGGGATGGGAAGCATTCCGACAAAGCTTCTGTATTTCATGTCCAGCACAGGGCCGTCCACACAGTCGCAGGGATTCGGGCGGTCGAGCACGATGACCTCCTTTCCGTTTTCCGCACAGGCTTGCATCACATAGTAAAGGGTGCTGATGTATGTGAAGAAGCGTGCGCCAACGTCCTGCAAGTCGAATACCACTGCATCGGTCTTGCTCAGCTGGTCGGGCTGCGGCTTCTTGTTCTTTCCGTAGAGCGAAACGACGGGAATGCCCGTTCGGGTGTCTTTTCCGTCGCGGACGGTTTCTCCGGCATCGGCCTTCCCGCGTATGCCGTGTTCCGGAGCGAAAAGCTGTACGATGTTTATGCCCTGCCGGATCAGCGTGTCGGCCAGGTGGACTTTGCCGCAAAGGCTGGTGTGGTTGACCGTTAAGGTGACGCGCTTGTTGCCGACAAGCCGGACGAGCGTTTCCAGCTGTTCCGCTCCTGTGCGGATTTGGGCGGTCAGCGCTGACGGGAGCAGGAGAATGCCTAATGCCAGAATTGTGCAGATTCTTTTCGGATTACTCATGGAATTTTTGTAGCTTTGTGACACTTAACAAAGATAAGAATAAAAACTGAATCATCATGAATCCATTGGCGCTGATTGACAAATATTATCCGGAAAACAATGAACTGAAACACATCCTGCTGGTGCATAGCCGTTCGGTGGCCGACAAGGCTCTGGCTATGGCGGAAAAACATCCCGAGCTGAAGCTTGACCTGCAGTTTGTAGAGGAAGCCGCCTTGCTGCATGATATTGGCATTTTCAAGACGGATGCCAGTGACATTTATTGCTTCGGCTCCTATCCTTATATCTGTCACGGCTATTTGGGAGCCGACTTGATGCGTGAGGAGGGGTATCCTCGCCACGCGCTGGTATGCGAACGCCACACAGGTGCCGGCATCACGCTGGAAGCGATGGACGAACAGAAGCTGCCTCTGCCTCATCGGGAGATGGTGCCGGTTTCGCTGGAAGAGCAGTTGGTGTGCTTTGCCGACAAGTTTTATTCCAAGACCCATCTCGACCGGGAAAAAACGGTTGAGAAAGCTCGCAAAAGCATTGCGAAGTACGGCGAGAACGGTGTGGAGCGTTTCGACAGGTGGTGCAAACTTTTTCTATAGGCTGATGCGGTGTACTAAAAATACTTTAAAAACAGAAGCGATGAAGTTTATTTGGCAGATATTGTTTACTTTTGCACCGCGCATCGTGTAAAAAGACGGTAATGACATCATTGAAAAAAACAACATATCTACTGATAGCCCTGTTCCTGCTAGGTTTCTTCTGCTCGTTTTACGCCGAGGCCCAGCGCGTGAAGAACAGAAGACTGCGGAGGTCTGCCGGAAAAGAAGTGAGGGCGGATTCAGTGCGCACTGATTCCTTGTTGCTCGATTCTTTGGCACTCGATTCGCTGGCTGCTGATTCTTTGGCTGAAGATACGGCAAAGAAGAAGGAGCCGCTGGATGCGCCTGTCATCTATGAGGCGAGCGATTCGATTGTCTTTACAAAGGAGGGATACGCTCACCTGTACGGAGAAGGGAAGGTGAATTATCAGAATATCGAACTGACTTCTGCCGTGATCTCCATGAATATGGACAGCAGTACGGTCTATGCGCACGGTGTGGAGGATACGGCGGGCGTGGCTACCGGACTTCCTGTCTTTAAAGACGGAGAAACCCCGTACGAGTCGAAGACAATGCGCTATAACTTCAAGACGAAAAAGGGATTCATCAACAACATCGTGACTCAGCAGGGAGAAGGATACGTGACCTCGGAAGAGGGAAAGAAGGGTGCTGACGATGAGATCTATATGCGCCACGGAAAGTATACGACATGCGACAATCACGATCATCCGCATTTCTACATGAAGCTTTCGATGGCTAAAGTGCGTCCCAAGAAAAATGTGGTGTTCGGACCGGCTCAGCTGGTCGTAGAGGATGTGCCTTTGCCGATAGCCGTTCCGTTCGGCTTTTTCCCGTTCAACAGCAGCTATTCGTCGGGGTTCATTATGCCGACTTACGGTGACGAAATGAACCGGGGCTTTTATCTGCGTGACGGTGGGTATTATTTCGCCATCAGTGACAAGATGGACCTGAAGGTGTTGGGCGAAATCTTTACCAAGGGGTCGTGGGGACTCTCTGTCGCTTCAAACTATAACAAGCGTTATAAATACAGCGGTTCGTTCAATGCCAGCTATCTGGTGACCAAGACCGGTGAAAAGAACATGCCCGACTATGCTGTGTCGAAAGACTTCAGGCTTCAGTGGAGCCATCGGCAGGATGCAAAAGCCAATCCGAACAGTTCGTTCTCGGCAAGCGTGAACTTTTCTACCAGCAGCTACGACCGTTCAAGTCTGAGCAGCTTGTATAATCCGCAGGTCTACGCGCAGAACACAAAGGCTTCGAGTGTGAGCTATTCGCGTACCTTTTCTGAAATCGGATTGAGCATATCGGGAACGTTCAACATTACGCAAAACACCCGTGACTCGTCCATCAACATGACATTGCCGGACGTGAACATTTCTTTGAACCGTATCTACCCGTTCAAGCGGAAGAAGTCGGTCGGAGATGAAAAATGGTATGAGAAGATTTCTCTGCAATATACCGGTAGCATGACGAACAGCATCAGCACGAAAGACAATCTGCTGTTCAAGACTCCGCTCACCCAGTGGGACAACGGTATGCAGCACCGCATCCCGATTTCCGCAACATTCAACCTGTTTAAGTATATCAACATTGTGCCTTCGTTCAACTATACGGAGCGTTGGTATCTGCGGAAAGTAAAGCAGAGCTACGATCCCAACCCGAACTCAAGGGATCATGTGCGCAGGGATACCATTAACGGCTTCAACCGTGTGTGGGACTATAACCTTTCGTTGCAGATGAACACCAAGCTGTATGGTATGTACAAGCCGTTGTTCATGAAGAGCAAGGAAATTCAGATACGCCATGTCTTTACGCCGACTGTCAGCTATACTTATACGCCGGATTTCGGAAAGAAAAAGTACGGTTATTATGACACTTACACCTATACCGATGAAAACGGCGAGGTGCAGACGGTAGAGTATTCGCCTTACGAAGGAGCCGTTTACAGCTATCCGGGAAAAGGCATGTCACAAAACATCAGCTTTTCGGTTGACAACAACATTGAAATGAAGTTCCGGTCCGACAAGGATTCCACGGGATACAAGAAGGTCAGCCTGATCGACCAGTTGGGGGCTTCGCTGTCATACGATGTAGCCAACAAGCGCTGGAGCGACCTGAGCATGAATCTTCGTCTGAAGCTCACCAAAAGCTATACCTTTAACATGAACGCCTCGTTCGCCACTTATGCGTATGAGTTTGATGAAAACGGGAATGTTGTTGTGGGCGACCGTACGGAGTGGTCATACGGTAGGTTCGGCCGTTTCCAGGGATATAGCGGTTCGTTCTCTTATACGCTGAACAACGATACGTTCAAGAAACTCTTCGGGAAAAAGGAAGATAAGGAGAAAGAGGGAAAGGAAGAGGACAATGCGGATGAAGAGAGCGATGAGGAAGCAACGGAAGAAACCGACAACAAGTCGAACATGCGCAAGACAGAAGCGGCGACAATCGACTCGGACGGTTATCTGGCGTTCAAATTCCCCTGGAGCATCAGTCTGAGTTACAGTTACAGTATCCGTGAAGACCGCACGAAGAAAATCAACATCAAGAAGATGCGTTATCCCTATTCGCTGACGCATTCGCTCAACGTATCGGGTAACTTCAAGATAGGAAGCCGCTGGAACATGACGTATTCTACGGGTTATGACTTTACATCGAAAGAAATGTCAATGACGAC
This sequence comes from Bacteroides gallinaceum, assembly GCF_030373775.1. Taxonomy (NCBI): domain Bacteria; kingdom Pseudomonadati; phylum Bacteroidota; class Bacteroidia; order Bacteroidales; family Bacteroidaceae; genus Bacteroides; species Bacteroides gallinaceum. Next base: position 61,516 of record NZ_JAUDEN010000006.1, read on the forward strand.
GCTCAATATTACGCGCGACCTGCACTGCTTCAACATGAGCTGCGGTCTGGTGTTCGGTCCGTTCACTTCGTACAACTTCTCAATCAGAGCCAATTCGAGCATGCTGACTGACGCTCTGAAGTGGGACCAGCGAAGCAATACGGGAAGTGCCGTTACATGGTATTGATGAATTGTTCAGCCTGAGCCAATGTTTCGGGCTTTCCGATGTCAATCAGCCGGAGGTCTTTGTCGAAAAATCCTTTCAGTGTTGCATGCTGGCAGTTTTGCAGATAGAAATCCATAATCGAAAACTTTCCTTTCCATTGTTCGTTCATGTAGCGGTAAATGGAAGGCGAAAGAACGTGTATGCCGCTGAAGGCATATGCTTTGTATAGTCCGGGTGTGCAGACGAACCCTTCGGGCTTTGTTTCTCCTGTTTGCTTGTTGATCCATCCTTTCAAGACGTTGTTCCCGTCAAACAGCAGGTAACGGCTTGTTGCGCGTTGGCTTACGAGCAATGTTGCGTCGGATCCTTCTTTCAGATGGTGCAGATAAAGATTCCTTAAGTCTGTATTTGACAGAATGTCTACATTGTGTACGAGAAAAGGCTCGTTTCCCTGAAGAAAGGCAGACGCTTTTCTGATACCTCCTCCTGTATCAAGCAGCTGGTCGCGTTCGTCGCTGATATGAATGTTCAGTCCGAAGTTTCCGTTGGCTTGGAGGAAGTCGATGATCTGCTCCCCAAAGTGATGGATGTTGACCACTATCTCCGTAAATCCGGATGCTTTCAGCTTCAGGATGATATGTTCGAGCATGGGGCGTCCGTTGACTTTGACCAATGCCTTCGGCATATGGTCGGTGAGCGGTTTGAGCCGGGTTCCAAGTCCGGCTGCAAATATCATGGCTTTCATAAGACTTATTTTGATTCGAAGAATTGTTCGATGTGCTGTTCTCTGTGGATAACACGGACGTTGACGTTGAATTTCTGGTATAGATGTTCTGCCACGTGCTGTGCGGAATAGACTGAGCGGTGCTGCCCTCCCGTGCATCCGAAGCAGACCGACAAGTGGGTGAATCCCCGTTCGATAAAACGCTTTACGTGTGCCTCTGTCAATGCGTCTGCATGGGCAAGAAAGGCAGTGATCTCTCCGTCATCTTCCAGAAAACGGATGACTGGCTCGTCAAGTCCGGTCAGCTGCTTGTATTGTTCGTAACGTCCGGGATTGTGTATCGCCCGGCAGTCGAAAACATATCCTCCTCCGTTTCCGCTTGTGTCTTCGGGTATTCCTTTCTTATAGGAAAAGCTCATTACGGTGACGGTCAGTTTCTTTTTGTTTCGTTCGTAACAGAATTGGGGAAGATCCACCATTCTGCGGAGTGTGTCACAGAGGTATGGATATTCGGCGAATCCGTCTTCCAGCAGTTGCCGTAAGTTCTCGATGGCAAAAGGGACACTTTCTATGAAATGTGCCTTTTGTTCGAAATGGCCTCTGAAGCCGTAAGTTCCCAGCACTTGCAGCGTGCGGAACAGGACGAAATGGCGCAGGCAGGATGCAAACTCATCTTTTCCTATGGGCTTGTAAGTTTGAAGTGCGTCCAGATACTCATTTGTCAGATGCTGCCGGACACTGTTTGGAAAGTTAGCTTTTGCCTGCCACAGAAAGGAAGCCACATCATAGTAGAAAGGCCCTTTTCTTCCTCCTTGGAAATCGATGAAGCAGGGTTCTCCGTCCTTTATCATCACATTCCGGCTCTGGAAGTCCCGATACATGAACGTCGGTTCGGAAGCCGCTTTCAGCAGTATGCCGCACATGCTTTCGAAGTCATCTTCGAGTGCGTTTTCTTCAAACTCCAGCCTTGTTGTCTTCAGAAAGCAATATTTGAAATAGTTCAGATCCCACAGAATGCTGCGCCGGCTGAATGATACGGGAGGGTAACATTTGCTGAAATCCATATCCGCTCCTCCCTTGAACTGAAACTCCGGAAGCAGGCGGATGGTTTTTTCAAGCAGATTCATCAGGCCTGTGTCTGCGTTTTGTCTGTGCTGCGCCTGCTGTATGAGCTGAAACAGCAAAGTATCTCCCAGGTCTTCCTGCAGGTAATGGAGCCTGTCGTCAGAAACGGCATAAACTTCAGGTACGGGAAGGCCTTTCTTCTTGAAATGCTCTGACATGTAGATGAATGCCGCATTTTCTTCCGGTGAGGTGCCGCAAACGCCGATGCATTGGAAAGAGCCTTTCAGCCGGTAGTATTTCCGGTTTGATCCGGCACCGGGCAGCGGCTCTGCTGTTTCGGGAAACTTTCCCGTGTATTTCTGATAAAGCAGTTTTAAGTTGTCAGTATTCATAAAGTCGGATGATTGATGTTCAAAGATACAACATTCGGTTTGAATATTCTTTTTTATGGGCATATATTTGGAGGCATTTGAATTTTCCGGTGAAGTTTTCTGCCGGAATTGTCACATTTTGGAGCGCAGATATTGCTGGTTGTCTTCATGCAAGAGATTTTCTTATTTCGATTTTGTTTTGCTGCAAAAACCCATTACTTTTGTATCGCCCGTGCAGCAGTAAGAAGAAGGCCGCCATTGTTCGGCGGAGGAAGAATCCCGCTGCCGGCTGACAATTGATTCAAAGCATTATATAATATAAAAGGAATTTAGTTATGATGGAAAAAACATGGCGTTGGTTCGGCAAGAAGGATAAGATAACCCTTCCGATGCTCCGTCAGATAGGAGTGGAGGGGATTGTTACTGCCTTGCATGATGTGCCGAACGGTGAGATTTGGACGGAAGAAGCTATCAACGACCTGAAATCGTACATTGAATCGTACGGGCTGCGCTGGTCGGTGGTGGAGAGTCTTCCGGTGTGTGAAGCGATCAAGTATGCCGGTCCTGAGCGTGAGCACTTGATCGAGAACTATAAAGTAAGCCTGGCCAACTTGGGAAAATGCGGCATTAAGACCGTCTGTTACAATTTCATGCCTGTTATCGACTGGGTCCGTACGGATCTGGCTCATCCTTGGGCCGACGGCAGCACATCGCTTTATTACGATCGCGTGCGTTTCGCTTATTTTGATACAAAGATTCTTCAGCGTGCCGGTGCAGAGGCTGATTACACGGAAGACGAGCTGGGCAAGGTGGCAGAGCTTGACAAGGTGATAACCGAGGCTGAAAAGGACGAACTGATCGATTCGATTATTGTCAAGACGCAAGGATTTGTGAACGGAAACATAAAAGAAGGCGACAAGAATCCGGTGGCAATCTTCAAGCGCCTGCTGGCTTTATACGACGGCATCGACCGTGATGCCCTGCGGGAAAATATGCGTTATTTCCTTGCAGCGATTATGCCTGTATGCGAAGCGTACGGAGTCAATATGTGCGTGCATCCTGATGATCCTCCTTTCCAAATTCTGGGACTTCCGCGCATCGTGACCAATGAAGAGGACATTGCCTGGTTCTTGAATGCAGTGGATAACCCTCATAACGGCTTGACTTTCTGTGCCGGTTCGCTGAGTGCGGGCGAGCACAATGATACCCGTGAGTTGGCGCGTAAATTTGCAAAGCGCACCCATTTTGTGCATCTGCGCAGTACAGCCGCTATGCCGGGAGGCAACTTTATTGAGAGTTCACACCTGGAGGGCAGGGGCCATCTGATTGATCTGATCCGTATTTTTGAAACCGAAAAGCCGGGCTTGCCGATGCGTGTCGATCATGGCCGCACGATGTTGGGTGACGAAGATAAAGGCTACAATGCGGGATATTCGTTCCACGGACGTATGCTGGCACTTGCTCAAGTGGAAGGCATGATGGCCGTAGTAGACGATGAACTGAAAAACGGTCTTCTGAAAGTGTAAGATGTAATGATAAATCAGCGTGCGGGGCGCAGAAAGGTTTTTCTTTTGAAAGCTTTTCTGCGCCCCTCCTTTCTGCGGATGCTTATTTTTCCGCCAGTTTCTCTTTCAGAAACTGTCCCGTATAAGATGCTGCACAGTTGGCAACTTCCTCGGGTGTGCCCGCTACAACCAGATTGCCTCCCATCTCTCCTCCTTCCGGACCGAGGTCTATTACATAATCCGCGCACTTGATTACATCCATGTTGTGCTCGATGATAACAATTGTATGTCCGCGGCTGATGAGCGCGTCAAACACACTGAGCAGCTTCTTGATGTCGTGAAAGTGAAGCCCTGTGGTCGGTTCGTCAAAGACAAATATGGTGGGCTGAGCCTTTTCTATGCTCAGGAAGTAGGCCAGTTTGACCCGCTGGTTTTCGCCTCCGGACAAAGTGGACGACGATTGTCCCAGTTTGATGTATCCTAATCCCACGTCCTGAAGGGGCTGGAGTTTTTTTACAATTTTCTTCTGGTTGTGTTCCGTAAAGAATTCGACAGCTTGGTTTACGGTCATTTCCAGTATGTCGTAGATGTTTTTCCCTTCATATTTTACTTCCAGCGTTTCTTTCTTGAAACGTTTGCCGTGGCACGATTCGCATTCCAGCACAAGGTCGGCCATGAACTGCATTTCTACCGTCACCGTTCCTTCTCCTTTGCATTCTTCGCAGCGTCCGCCTTCTGTGTTGAACGAGAAATAGCCGGCTGTATATCCCATCTGTTTCGACAGAGTCTGTTCGGCAAACAGCTTGCGGATTTCATCGTAGGCCTTGATGTAGGTCACCGGATTGCTTCGCGAGGATTTGCCTATCGGGTTCTGGTCGACGAACTCGATATCTTTCACTTGCCTGATGTCGCCTTCCAGCGATACAAATTCTCCCGGGCGGTCGCTGGCTTCGCTGTATTCGCGCTTGAGTGCCTTGTAGAATATGTCGCGCACCAGCGTGCTTTTTCCCGATCCGCTCACTCCTGTTACCACGGTCATGACATTGAGGGGGAAACGGACATCGATTCCTTTGAGGTTGTTTTCCCGCGCTCCCTTTATTTCAACGTAATTGTTCCATGAGCGGTGTGTCTTGGGGCATTCGATGATTTCTTCGCCAAGCAGGTATTTTACGGTGTAGCTGTTGCTTCCCGGTTGCAAGTCCTTCATATCTCCCTGATACACAATCTCTCCTCCCAGTCGTCCGGCTTTCGGTCCGATATCGATGATATAGTCGGCGGCGCGGATAATTTCTTCGTCATGTTCCACAACCACCACGGTATTGCCCAGCTGCTGAAGTTGGCGGAGCACCTTTATCAGCCTGGCTGTATCGCGGCTGTGCAGGCCGATGCTTGGTTCGTCGAGGATATAGAGCGAGCCTACCAGACTGCTTCCCAACGATGTGGCGAGGTTGATGCGCTGGCTTTCACCTCCCGACAGCGTGTTGCTCAGCCGGTTCAGCGTAAGGTATCCCAATCCCACATCGTCGAGAAAGTTGAGCCGGCTGGTGATTTCGTTCAGCAGGCGTTTGGCTATGGTTTGGTCGTGTTCGTCCAGATGCAGTGTCCGGAAGAACTCTTTCAGCTCGTATACGGGCATCTCAACCAGTTCGGAAATGTTTCTTCCGCCTACCCGTACATAGTTGGCTTCTTTTTTGAGCCGGCTGCCATGGCAGGTGGGACACTGCGTTTTTCCTCTGTATCTGGCCAGCATCACCCTGTACTGGATTTTGTATTGGTTTTCTTCGAGCATCTTGAAGAACGAGTCGATGCATGCTTTCTCGCGCGGCCCGTGCCAGAGGTAATCTTTCTGTTCCTGTGTCAGTTCGTAGTAGGGCGCGAAGATCGGAAAGTCGTGGGCGGGAGCTTCGCGGAGAAATTCGTTGAGCCATTCTCCCATTTTCTCTCCCCTCCAGCAGAGCACGGCACCGTCGTATACGCTCAGTGCCCGGTTGGGAATGACAAGATGTTCGTCGATTCCGATGATTTTGCCGAATCCCTCACAAGTGGGGCAGGCTCCGATGGGGGAGTTGAACGAGAACATCTGGTCGGTGGGCTCTTCAAACTTTATTCCGTCGGCTTCGAATTTGGTGCTGAACGAATGAAGCTCGGTTGTCCCGTCGGGCAGGTAGAAACGCAGCAGGCAGGCACCGTCGCCTTCGTACATCGCCGTTTCTGCCGAGTCTGTGAGCCGGCTCATGGCATCCTTGCTGTCATCGCAGCTCATGCGGTCGACCAGCAGATAGACGGTGTCTTTTTCGTTATAGGCATAATCTTCGATGCGGGTCATTTCGCCGTTCACTTCCAGTCGGGTAAATCCCTGCTTCATGCCCATTTCAATCTGCTCGGAGAAAGAGCGTCCCTCGCGTGGAAGGATGGGCGTGAGCACCGTATAGCGCATCCCTTTCGGGTGTGCCAGCATGCAGTTTACGATGTCTTCGGGGCTGTCCTTCTTCACCAGTTTGCCGCTGACGGGCGAATAAGTCTTTCCGATGCGTGCAAACAGCAGGCGGAGGTATTCATAGATTTCGGTCGAAGTTCCTACGGTGGAGCGCGGGTTGCGGCTGATAACCTTCTGTTCGATGGCTATGGCTGGCGGGATTCCCTTGATGAAGTCGCATTCAGGTTTTCCCATTCTTCCCAGAAACTGGCGGGCGTATGATGAAAGGCTTTCCACGTAGCGCCGTTGCCCTTCGGCGTAAAGCGTGTCGAAAGCCAGTGATGACTTTCCGGAGCCCGACAGGCCGGTGATGACTACCAGTTTGTCGCGCGGTATGTCTACGTCGATGTTTTTCAGGTTGTTTACCTTTGCTCCCTTGATGGTTATGTAGTTGCTTTCCGACATGATTTTTCTTTCTTGATTGAGATGCAAAGATAACCACTTTTTTTAGATTTCTCTGTATTTTGGTTATCTTTGCCGCGCGTTAACAGGTGTATGAACCAATAAAAATATAAAGATGAAACTAAGAAACTTGTGGCTCGCAATGGCGTTTGTATTCGGCATTTGCGCAGCGTATGCTCAGAATGGCTCCCCGAAGCGTGAATTCCGCGGCGCGTGGATTCAGTGTGTGAACGGACAGTTTCAGGGAGTGCCGGCCGAGCAGATAAAGAAAACTCTGGAAAGCCAGCTCGACAACCTGAAAGGGGCGGGAATCAATGCCATTATCTTTCAGGTGAGGGCGGAGGCCGACGCTTTGTATAAATCTCCGTACGAACCTTGGAGCCGTTTCCTTACGGGAGTGCAGGGAAAAGCTCCTTCTCCGGTATGGGACCCTCTGCAGTTTATGGTGGAGGAGTGTCACAAGCGTGATATGGAAATTCATGCCTGGATCAATCCGTATCGCGCAAAGACCAAAGGGACAACGGCGCTTTCGCCTCTGCATCCCTATAACAAGCATCCCGAATGGTTCGTTGAGTATGCCGGCCAGCTGTATTTTGATCCGGGGCTTCCCGAATCACGCAAGTATATCTGCAAGATTGTGCGCGACATCGTGACCCGTTATGACATCGATGCCATCCACATGGACGACTACTTTTATCCTTACCCCAATGCGGGAGAGAAGTTTCCGGACGACTTGAGCTTTGCGGCATACGGACGCGGATTCACAGACCGCGGCGACTGGCGCAGGGACAATGTGAACGTGCTGATAAAGGAGATTCACGAAACGGTGCGTGCTGCCAAGCCGTGGGTCAAGTTCGGCGTTTCGCCGTTCGGCATCTATCGGAACAAGAAAAGCAACCCCAACGGAAGCAACACGAACGGCCTTCAGAATTACGACGATCTCTATGCCGATGTGCTGCTGTGGGTGAACAACGGCTGGGTGGACTACAATATTCCTCAAATCTACTGGGAAATCGGTCACCCCGCGGCCGATTACGAAACGCTGATCCGCTGGTGGGCGAAGAATGCGGCGGCACGTCCGCTGTACATCGGGCAGGATGTGGTGCGGACGGTTACCAAGCCGGACCTGATGAATCCGAACCAGAGTCAGATTCCTGCCAAATATAATTTGCAGCGCTCGCTTCCCGCGGTGCAGGGGAGTTGCCAGTGGTATGCAGCCGCAGTGGTTGAAAACAAGGGCAATTATCGCGACATGCTGGCAAACAAATACCATAAATATCCTGCGCTATGGCCGGCTTCGCCCTTCATGGACGATGAGGCTCCCAAGAAGGTGAGGAAACTGAAGCCGGTATGGACGGCAGACGGTTACATCCTGTTCTGGACCGCCCCGAAAGCAAAGCACGAGATGGACGAGGCGAAACATTATGTCGTATACCGTTTCCTGCGGAAGGAGAAGGTAAATCTTGACGATCCTTCCCATATCGTTGCCATTACGCATAACGAGTTTTACAAGCTCCCGTACGAAGACGGCAAGACAAAATACCGGTATGTGGTGACTGCTCTCGACCGCCTGCACAATGAGTCGAAACCCGTATCGAAGAAGATAAAATTATGACAAATGATGCCGGCAAAAAAATGAGCCGTCATCTTGATTAAAATGAGCTGTCATCTTAATTAAAATGAGCCGTCATCTTAATTAAAATAACCCGTTATCTCAAAGCAGATGACGGGTTATTTTTTTCTTTATGCTGGAAAACAATATAAGAAGTGTTTTGTTTATTTGTATAAATTTCATTTATAAACCTTGAATGTGTTTGTTTTTCTAAAACTTATTTATAGTTTTGTATTCAGACAGAAAGCATTTTTGTTTCTGTAAAATAGACAGAAAAAGGAATTTTTCCGTTTTATGCGGATGAAGAGTCCTTGTCCTTTTTCTTAAAAAAATAAAAAAGATTTGGCATCACAAGGATTGGCCGCTAATTAAAAAAGTTAGAGTTATGAAAAAGTTATTGTTAACGTTAGCTTTGGGAATGGTTGCCGTATTTGGTTTCTCTCAGGTAAGATGGGACGTGAAGTTTGGCATGAACTTCAGTAATCAGACTAAATTGGATGAAACTAAAGCACTTCCTGGTTTCACAATGGGAGTTGGAGCTGATTATGCATTTAATGAAAATTGGTATTTTCAGCCGGGAGTAATGATTACTTCCAAAGGATATAAGGTGAAATATGCAGGTGAAAAAGTAACAGTCAGACCTGTTTATTTGGATATTCCTATTCTGGCTGCTTATAAGTTTGATATTACCGACAATACAAAATTTGTAATCAATGCAGGTCCTTATCTGGCTATTGGTCTTGGTGGAAAAGCCAAAGAGCATTGGGATAATGGTGATGATTATAAGATTTTTGATGATAAAGGCGGTGATTGGAAACGCTTCGATTTAGGGCTTCAATGGGGAGTAGGTGTTGAACTTGGCGAACACTACCTCGTAAACTTCACTGCTCAGCATGGATTCATTGCTCCGGGTAAATCTGAAGATGGAAATGGTGATGAAATATCTCCTAAGAACATGAGCTTTGCAATTGGCGTTGGCTACAGATTCTAAACAGAAAAGAACCATAAGTATCCAATAAAAGAGGCGCATTCCATAACGGATGCGCCTCTTCTGCTTGTTGTTAGTCGTTTATTTTATATTGTTTCGAATCTTGCTAAGATAGGCATGAATCCCTTCCGAGTCTTTCCGGCTGATGATGTCAAGCAGTTCGTTCAGCTCTGTGCGTATGCCTTCCACTTGTGCCGGAGTGCGCGGATTGAAAAGAATCTCCTGAAGCAGATAGTCGTCTTCGCTGAGCACCCCTTTTGCGATAGCCATGTGTCGTTTGAAAGTTGTTCCCGGAGCGTCTTGATGCTTCATTACCGCTGCAAACACAAAGGTCGATACAAACGGGATTGACAACGAATAGGCCACCGTTTCGTCGTGCTCCTCGAAAGAATATTCGAAAATGTTCAGTCCCAGCCGCTGGTAGAGGTCTTTGAAGAATATCCGTCCCAGGTGGTCACCTTCTTTGATAATGATGGCATTTTCTTCGCTCAGCTTGTCGAGGCTGGCAAAAGTCGGTCCGAACATCGGGTGGGTGGATACGTAGCGGAATCCGCATCCTTCATAAAATTCCTTCAGGTTCGTCTTTACTGAAGCGATGTCACTGATGATGCAGTCCTTCGGAAGTGCAGGCAAGACTTGCCTGAAAGCGTCGAGCGTATATTTCACTGTTGCCGCATTGATTACCAGTTCCGGCTTGAATTCTTCTATTTCTTCTGTTTTTGTAAACCGGAGGCAGTTGTACATAAAGCGTAACCGTTGCGGATTTACATCGTAAACGGCTACTTCGTGTTCAAAGCTAAGTACATCGCTGAAAAAGGATCCCATTTTCCCGGCTCCTAATATTTGTATTCTCATGTTGTTATGTTTTTGTGGGTGTTTATGTACTTTTCTTTTTGCATCAAGGCAAAAAGAAAAGATACCAAAAGAAAAAAATCTGTCTTCACTGGAAAAGCGTGAAGCGGAGGGAGTTCCGGACTTTAGTCCGAAACGTTCCCGCAGTAGCTTTGGAAGTGCAGACGGCACCCTTTCTTTTGGGTATCTTTTTCTTTCGGCCACCCGAAAGAGAAAGTACGCATTATTTGTTGATTATTTCCATTTGCTGCCTTACACTCTCTTCATGGATCAGTTCAAACACTTGCTTTACGAAATCAGCGTCCATGCCGCAAAGCGAACCCTGTGCGCCCCGTTTGTCAAGGATCTCATTGTAGCGGCCGGTTTGCAGAATGGTCATGTTGTGCTCTTTTTTGAACGTTCCGATTTCGCGGCATACACGCATCCGTTTGGCCAGAATGTCCATCAGTTCATTGTCGCATTCGTCAATCTGCCGGCGCAGGTTATTCAGGTTTTCCGTGCTCTGATGCTCCGATCGGATGACGAGCAGGCTCAGTATATAGTCGAGCACATCAGGAGTAACCTGCTGCGAAGCGTCGCTCCATGCCGCATCGGGGTTGCAGTGCGATTCAACAATCAGCCCGTCGAAACCGAGGTCCATCGCCTGCTGGCAGAGCGGAGCAATCAGTTCCCGCTTGCCGCCGATGTGGCTGGGATCACAGAGAATCGGCAGGTTGGGTATGCGGCGGCGCAGTTCGATGGGGATGTGCCATTGCGGAAGATTCCGGTAGATCTTCTTGTCATAAGAAGAGAATCCGCGATGGATCGCTCCGATGCGTTTCAGTCCGGCGTTGTTGATGCGCTCCAGTGCGCCTATCCACAGTTCCAGATCCGGATTGACGGGGTTTTTCACCAATATGGGAATGTCTACACCTTTCAGCGCATCGGCAATTTCCTGTACGGCAAAAGGATTAGCTGTAGTTCGTGCTCCGATCCAAAGGATGTCGATACCCGCTTTCAGGCATTCGTATACATGCTTGGCTGTCGCCACTTCGGTTGCTACATACATTCCGGTTTCCTTCTTCACCTCTTTCATCCAGGGAAGTCCGTCCACCCCGATTCCTTCAAATCCTCCCGGTTTGGTCCGGGGCTTCCAGATGCCTGCACGGAATATCTTGATACCTTTGTCGGCCAACTGTTTGGCACTTGACATCACTTGTTCTTCTGTTTCGGCACTGCATGGGCCTGCAATCACCAGAGGCCTTTCCTTTGATACGCCTTCCAGTTCAATGGGTTGTAATTCGAGTTCCATATGTTATTGAGTGTTTAAGTTTCTGTTATTGCATGATTTGTTTGATTCGTTCGAGGGCTTCGGCCAGCTTCTCTTCCTTGGCGCAGAGCGAGATGCGGATATACCGCTTTCCGTTGCTTCCGAAGATGAACCCCGGAGTGATGAATACCCTTGCTTCGTGAAGCACCTTTTCCGTCAGGTCTTCTACATCGGCATACGTGTCAGGTATGCGTCCCCAAAGGAACATGCCCACCTGTTCGCGGTCGAAGCTGCAGCCTAATACCTGCATAATCTCCTCTGCCAGTTTTCTGCGGCGTCCATACACCTTCACGTTTGCTTCTTCGTGCCATTCCGCGCTGTTCCGGTAGGCTTGGGCAGCGGCTAACTGGATGGGGCGGAATGTTCCGGAGTCGATGTTGCTTTTGATCTTCACGATCCATTGGATGAACTGTGCATTGGTTGCAGCCATTGCCACACGCCAGCCGGGCATGTTGTGGCTCTTGCTCATGGAGTTGAACTCAATGCAGCACTCTTTGGCTCCGGGGACGCTGAGTATGCTTATCGGTTTTTTGTTGAGTATGAAACTGTACGGGTTGTCGTTCACAATAACCAGGTTGTGTCTTCGGGCGAAATCCACCAGCTTTTCATAAAGCTCCATTGTGGCGTTGGCTCCGGTAGGCATATTCGGATAGTTGGTCCACATCAGTTTCACACGGCTCAAGTCCATCTTTTCAAGCTGTTCGAAATCCGGCTGCCAGTGATTGTCTTCACGCAAGTCGTAATTCACTATTTCGCTTCCCAGTATCTTGTTCAGCGAAGTGTAGGTTGGATAGCCCGGATTAGGAACAAGCACCTGGTCGCCTGGGTTCACAAAAGCCAGCGTAACATGAAGGATTCCCTCTTTCGATCCGATGAGCGGCTGGATTTCCGTATTCGGGTCAAGATCCACGTCATACCATCGCTTATACCATTCCGACATGGCTTGCCGGAGTTCCGGAATGCCTACTGTAGGCTGATAGCCATGTGCGTCTGGCTTTTGGGCGTTCTCGCACAGCACCTTGATGGTTTTTTCTGATGGCGGCATGTCGGGGCTTCCTATTCCGAGGCTGATTACATTTTTTCCTTCCGCGTTCATGCGGGCCACTTCCTTCAGCTTGCGGCTGAAATAGTATTCACTCACGCTGGCCAGACGGTCGGCCGGCGCAATCTTATATTGTTGATTCTCCTTCTGCATATTCTCCTAATATTTTAAGTGCTTTGGTAAGCGGTGTTACGGCATCAATGGATTGTTTGTATCTCAGGTAATCGTCAAACATGACGTCAACATAGAACATGTATTCCCATTCACGTCCGATGATGGGCAGCGACTGTATTTTTGTCAGGTTTATGTTGTAGAATGAAAAGATAGACAATACTTTCGAAAGGCTTCCCTGATTGTGCGGGAGCGAAAAGACGATGCTTGCCTTGTTCATCTTTGAGCGCACCTTCAGTTCGTCGGCCATCCAGGGATCGCTGATTACAAGGAATCTGGTGAAGTTGTGTTTGTTTGTTTCAATGCCTTCCTGAAGAATCTTCATCCCATACAGTTCGGCGGCATATTTGGAGCAGATGGCAGCGTGCCCTTTCAGTCCTTTTTCTTTGATGTCGCGTGCGCTGGCCGCAGTGTCTTCCGTTTCCACCACTTTCAGCTGGGGGTGATGCTGGAGAAAATCTCTGCACTGTGCGAGTGCGACAGGGTGGGAGTTTACTTCTGTAAGCGTTCCCCAGTCTTCACCGGGCAGGCACATGATGCTGTGGCTGATGCGCAGCTTGTGCTCTCCGATGATGGTTGCTCCGCTGTCTCGCAATAGCTCGTAGTTATGGAGAAGGCTTCCTGCAATGGTGTTTTCGATGGCAACGACTCCGATCACATTGCTGTCTTTCTTCATCGCTTCGAACACTTCTTCAAAGGTGTTGCAGCAGACCAGTTCGATATCTTCTTCCTTGAAATACTTGTGGGCTGCAATGTCATGATACGATCCCACAATTCCTTGTATTGCTATTCTTCTCATCTTGTTTTGTTTGCTTTTGTCTAAAAAAAAATCCCGACTTCGTATTGAAGCGGGATTTCGTTATATTCATTCGTCTCTTGTTTGTTTCATTTTGTTTTAACGTACATACACAAACTCCCGCTTCACTTCATTGCTAAAGTAAAAGTAATAAAAGAAAAAGAAGAAGTATGTTGCAAATGTGTTCATACGTCAGTTGTTATTTTGTCATTATATCGGTTGCAAATGTAATACTTTTCTTGAAAAAACAAGCATTTGATTGAATTTTTTCTTTGTTTATTTCGGATTTTTTTCTTGCCATCTAGTTTTCCGGCAAATGATGGTTTCTTCGCCGAAGGATTGATATGGTTTGGAGCAGACATGCAAACGCAAGCACAGCTTCGGTGTACCAATATCTCCAACCAGAGGCAAGGGGGATACGCTTCCTGCCTTTTGGTGCTCTTTTTCACATAAAAACCAGACAAACGCAAGTCATGCAAAGGGGGTGCAACGAGCGGTGTACATGGCAGTACAAATTCATATTGCTGTTAATCAATTATGTAACTGTATAAAATGTACATTGAAAACCATTTCCGGAATGCTTTTTAATGCCTATTTTTACAAATTATGTAATGTATATAATTTATCATGTATGACAAATCGTAAATTTAGACACTATTCTATTATTATTCAATTACTTGCAATACCTGTCTTTATGACCTCCTGTTCCGATCAAATGGAACAATCTCATGAGGGGAACCGTATCAGCTTTACAACGGATATTCAGGATACATGGGTTTCCTTTGATGCAGATGAAGGCAGAGGGACTACGCGCTCTACTGTTTCCACCCTGCACACAGAAGGCACAAAACCTTTCTATCTGCATACGCTTTACACCGATAGCATAGTATCTGCCTTCCTGCCTGAAAGTGGTCTGTCTGCCCGTTCTGCTCCCGTTACCACGAGCAATATGTATGATGTATTCAGCATTTCCGCCTACGCGTATACGGGCAGTTGGAACAATACGCAAACTTCGAGCTATATGTATGATGTATCGGTGAGCAAAACGGGCAGTTTATGGGTGCCTGCTTCTATACACTATTGGCCGGGCAGTGCCTATAAATTGAAATTCTTTGCTTATGCGCCTCAGAATACCAGCGCCTATCGGCTTTCGGGACAAACTGCGGGTACGCCAACCATTGCCTGCACGGTTCCGGACAATGTAGCAGAACAGCAGGATTTGCTGGTAGCCGCATCGGGAGAAGTCAGCGGCGGAACCAATACGGCGGTCAATCTGACCTTCCACCATGCGTTGACGGCGGTGAAGTTTGTATGTGGCAGTGACATGAAGGCGGGCACGGTAAAGAGCGTTACGCTTAAAGGTGTAAACTCGGCAGGAGTTTATAATCTTGAAACCGGCACATGGAGCAATGTAGGCAATCCGAAAAACTTTTCGCAAACACTGAACCGTTCCACTTCAGGAGCACTCAATGCCGTTATTACTGCCCCGGAACAAACCTTCATGATGATTCCGCAGACCTTACCCGATGGGGCAGTAATCGAGGTAATATTCAATGATGGAATAACCGACAATATTCTTACCGGACAGATCGGAAACAGTGAGTGGCAGAAAGGAAAGACGGTAACTTACCAGCTTTCAAGCACTTCAATAAATTGGCAGTACACACTGGCGGTTTCCTCCGGAAACATGTCTTTTAATTATTTGGGAGGCACGCAGACGTACAGCGTTACCAGCTACCGGAAAAACAATCAGGGAGTGACGGAGCCTGTGGAATGGTCAACCCAATATTCTGTTGACAACGGAGTGACATGGACTGACGCCAAACCCGACTGGCTCACTCAATTTACAGCAAGTGGAACAGGAAGCGAGGAGGCCGTTCCTTTCGAGGTTACAGCCGCTGTCCAGACCGGCGTATCTCAAAGCACTCATACGGCAGCTCTCCGGGCAACGGCAGAGAAAGGCTCAAAAGCTCTTCCTTACAACCTGTCGAACAGCACGGGGGGAAAAGCTGTGGAAAATACGGCAAACTGTTACGTGGTAAATGCACCGGGCACATATTCGCTCCCTCTGGTGTATGGCAATGCCATCAAGAACGGACAGACCAACCAGGTGGCATACACCTCTAAGGCTTCCATAAGGGGGGCGCTGAGTCCGTTCATCAATCATCTGGGTAATGGCATAACCGACCCTTATATCGCTAACAATGCAGGCTGCATCCCCGCAAAAGCCGAACTGGTCTGGCAGGACGGTCCTTCGCTGGTAACCGATATCAAATATAACAGCGGAGCCAATGGCGGTACGATTTCTTTCACAGTAGGCAAAGAAAGCATCCGGCAGGGAAATGCCCTTATTGCCATTAAAGACAGCCAGAATACAATTCTCTGGTCGTGGCATATTTGGGTAACGGACGAAGATGTATTCCGTACCGTCAGAGTGACCAACCATCAGAATGTTTCCTATGAATTGATGCCTGTTCAATTGGGATGGTGCGAAAAAGAAGTAGTCAGCTATGCACCCCGCTCCTGCCGGATACGATTCAGTGCCCACGGGCAGACGCGTGTCATCACCATCAACCAAACAGCTGCAACCACCTCTACCCGCGGAAACTGTACTTTCTATGAATGGGGACGCAAAGATCCCCTGCGCCCAGCCAGCGGCTATGGCAGCAACAATAAAACATGGTATAATGCAGAGGGGATTGCTTCTACGGCCAGCCATGGGGTAGAATCATTTCCGTTCGGCAGCGAGTGTATCAAAAATTACATCCGCAAACCCGACGTTATGCAAAAAGAATTATGGGGAGACAATGCGTATGTTAATTTATGGAATGCAGATTCTGATGCTTATGGCAACAATAATACCTATAACGACACTCCAGTGATAAAAACCGTGTATGATCCCTGTCCGGCAGGTTTTTCACTGCCGCCAAGCAATGCCTTTACGGGATTCACTACAACGGGTAAAAACGTTACCAATAATGCTGCGGAATATAACGGTGAATGGGATAGCAGCCAGCTAGGGTGGAATTTTTACTGCGGACCGAACAAGACGGGAGGAACGATTTTCTTTCCCATAACGGGGGAGCGGCTGGCATCAGGAGGAAACGTATCGGCAACAGGTATGTTGGGGCATACTTGGTCGGCAGCCTCTGTCGGCTCCAGATATTCCCACAATCTTACTCTCCATACCAATTATCGGGTATTGCCGTTGGATAATTTTAGCAGAAGTGCGGGTCATGGCGTGCGGCCCTGTAAAGAATAAATACAGGACGCGAACTTTCGCCACTTATTTCATCCGTCTGTTTTAGCAGGAATATATCCTTTAGATGCCGCGGCCGATTCTATGTTCCAGCCTTTGGACTATACAGTCCAGGTGCTGGAGCATAAAACTGAAGGGGCGGATGTACATCTTGTACGGGCATATTCTGAAAAACAAAAGCCGGATACGGACCACATGAACGTACCGGCTTAAAAAGTGTTTTATGGTGTGCGGAGATACTTTTCCGGTCAGTATATTCCCGTTTGCAGTCCGCTGTTTCCGAAGTTGCTGAAATTTCCAGAGATTTGCTCTTCCTTTTCCGGGGCGATTTCGATGGCTTTCTTCATGTCGTCCGTTGCTCCGGCCTTGTTTCCGCTGAGCAGTCGGATACGTCCTCTTTCCTGATAGAAGACGGCTTTATCCGGCATCAGGTCGATAGCTTCTGTGTAGAGAGCTTCTGCTTCCGTCAGTTTCTTCTGTTCGTTCAGCATTTCTCCTTTCAGCAGATAGGCCGTTTCGTTGAACGGGTTGACTTCCATTACTTTGTCGAAACATTTGCAGGCTTCTTCTGTGTGGGCGAGAGCCGCTTCGATTCTCCCTTTCAGCAGCAGAGCGTCTTCATCGTCGGGATTCAGCGACAGGATACGGTTGAGGTCGTCCGTTGCTTCGCTTGCTTGCCGCATGCTCCAAAGCACTTCGGCGCGCAGTTGGTAGGCTTGTACGAATGTTTCGTTGAGCGCGATGGCCTTGGTGAGCATTACAATGGCATTCAGGTCATTGTTCAGTCCTTTGGCGGCACGTGCTGCGAGGAAATAGGCTTGCGCGTTTTTGTCATCTGCAGCGATCACTTTCTGGCAGGCCGTATCCATGCTTTCATAATCTTGCTGGAGATAGCATACGCTTGCCAGTGAAAGCAGGCTTTGTATGTTGGACGGATCTTTTTCTACCAGCCTGTCGAGCGTGGTACGGGCGTCGTCCGTGCGGTTTGCCTGCAAGTACGCACTGGCTAGCAGTCCCAACGTTTCCGGTTCTTCGTTCAGTGCTGCAGCCTCTTCAAAACATTTGACGGCATAGTCCAGTTTGCCCATATTCCGCGCTCTGATGCCATCGTATTTCAATATGTCGAAATTCTTCAAGTTCTGTTTTTCTTCCGGAGTCTGCTGGTCTTTTTCCTGCTTTTTTTCTCCGAATAAAGCTGATAATAAACCCATAATAAGTTGATTTAAATGTTTTTCAAGTGCAAAGATAGGCAGAAAAAGAAAGAAATTCGTAAGTTTGCGTCACATTTTATTGCAAAACGGATTTGTATTATGAAAAAGATTTTGTTTTTATTGGCCGGGGTGTTCGCCTGCCATGCGGCGCAGGCACAATATTTCTGCACGGCAGAAGGTACCAAACTGCATTATGTGAATTATGATGAAGTGGGGCAGAGCACCTCGGATGAGGAAATAACGGTGAAAAATGTGACCAAAGAGGGGAATACGGTGAAGGCGAGCTATTACGACAAGATCGTGACTGTGAAAACTAAAAACAATACAAGCTATACATTATATAACTGGACTTATGACGGGACGGTTTCGACCTGTACGGAAGATTTGATGTATGGGCCTTATGTTGATTCGGATTCCGATCCTGCCCGCTATGATACGGCGGCTCGCCTGGAATGGACGGAAAAGCTGAAGTTCAAGGGCGACAATTCGTTTTCCATAAAAGATGGGGCAGAAGCGGGGGAGAATCTTCCGGACCGGAAGTTCCAGTGGATTCGCAACATGCTGAAGAATGATGTAACCATTTCGGGCGCTTCGTATATGGGAACGGAGCAGGTGAATACGAGAGCCGGAAAATTCAATTGTGTGAAGATTTCATACCTGAAGCGGACGAAGATTATCTTGAAGACCACTACGCTCAGGGTAAATGAATGGTATGCCGAAGGAGTGGGGCTGGTTAAGTCGGAATCGTTCAAGATGGACGGAGAGCAAGCTGGGAAAACGTTACTGGTAAAGGTGGAAAAGAACTGACGGTTTGATAAGTCATGGATAAGAAGACATACATACAGGCCAATAAAGATTGGCTGGCTGAAAAATCAAAGGAAGAGGGAGTACATGCTTTGGCGAAAGGAGTTTTTTATAAAGTACTTTCGTCGGGAGATTCCAGTGGCAAAAGTCCGTCGGCCCGGAGCATTGTCACCGTTCACTATACAGGGCAGACTATCGACGGAAAGCAGTTTGATTCCAGCCGCGGGAGTGTGCCTCTGGCTATCCGTCTGAGCGATTTGATAGAAGGTTGGATAATCGCTTTGCAGCAGATGCATGTCGGTGACCGTTGGGAGGTATATATTCCTGCTGAGATGGGTTATGGAAAACTCAGTCAGCCGGGCATCCCCGGAGGCTCTGTCCTGATTTTTGATATAGAACTGCTTGGAGTCGCATAAGAGCGGTTCGTGCATAAAGAATGCTTCCATACATCCGCTTTGATGCCTGACGGATGGAAGCATTCTCTTTTATGTGGTTGTTGTCAGATAATTTCGATTCCCTGTTCTTTGCAAAGCTGGAGGCTCAGGTCTTTCAACTTGAACTTCTGAATTTTTCCGCTTCCTGTCATCGGGAATTCTTTGACGAAGAATATATATTTGGGAATCTTGTAGCGGGCGATTTTTCCTTGGCAGAACTCGCGGACGTCAAATTCGTTCATCGTATATCCTTCGTGGAGAATGATGAACGCTCCTACAGCTTCACCGTATTTCTTTGACGGGACTCCGGCTACCTGCACGTCTTTTATGCCCGGCATCTGATAGAGGAACTCCTCGATTTCCCGCGGATAGATGTTTTCGCCTCCGCGGATAATCATGTCTTTGATGCGGCCTGTGATACGGAAGTTGCCGTTCTCGTCTTTTACGCCTAAGTCGCCGGAGTGCAGGAATCCGTTTTTGTCTATGACTTCTGCCGTAGCTTCCGGATTCTTGTAATATCCTTTCATGGTGTTGTATCCCCGGTTGCACATTTCTCCCTGTACTCCAACCGGACATTCTTCGCCCGTTTCGGGATCGATGACTTTAACTTCCGTAAATTCAAATTCATGGCCTACAGTGTTGTAGCGTACTTCCGGGTCATCGTCAATGCGGCTGTGCGTCATTCCCGGAGAGGTTTCGGTAAGACCGTATACGCTGGTTACTTTCATGAACATTTTTTCTTCCACTTGTTTCATCAGCTCCACCGGGCAAAGCGAGCCGGCCATGATGCCGGTACGCAGGCTGCTTAAGTCGAACATCGAAAACATGGGATGGTTCAGTTCTGCGATGAACATGGTGGGTACGCCATAGAGAGCCGTACACCGTTCTTTGTGTACAGATGCCAGCACAAGCAGCGGGTCGAATTTTTCAACCATTACTTCCGTACACCCGTGGGTGAGGCAGTTCATTGTTGCCAGCACCACGCCGAAGCAATGGAAAAGGGGCACGCAGACACACAGTTTGTCATCGGATGTAAACTTCATGTGTTCGCCTGTCAGAAAGCCGTTGTTGGCGATGTTATAATGTGTGAGCATGACGCCTTTCGGGAATCCGGTGGTTCCTGAAGTGTATTGCATGTTGACCGTATCGTGGCAGTTCACTTCCTTTTTTGCTTTGGCCAGTTCTTCGTCGTCCACATTGTTCCCGAGGAGCAGAATTTCGGCGGTATTATACATGCCCCGATACTTTTCCTGTCCGATGTAAATGACGTTTCTCATGTGCGGGAAGCGTTTGCTTTTCATCCGTCCCCGCTCAAACGTTTTCAGTTCGGGAAGCATCTTGTATGTCATCTCCACATAGTTGCTGTCTTTCTCTCCATTGACGATGCAGAGTGTGTGCATGTCGGAGTTTTCGCAAAGGTATTCCAATTCAGCCTGCTTGTAGCTCGTATTTACAGTTACGGCCACTGCGCCGATCTTGGCGCAGGCATAAAGAAATGTCAGCCAGTCGGGGACATTTCCTGCCCAGATGCCTACGTGTGTACCTTTTTGCACTCCGATAGCAAGCAGTCCTTTCGCCATGTTGTCTACACGCTGGTTAAACTGTTTCCATGTGAAGCGCAGGTTACGGTCGGAGTATACGAGATATTCTTTGTCGGGAGTGGTTTCTGCCCAATGTTCCAGCCATTCTCCCAGTGTCCTTTCATATAATTGCGGCATAGCGGTCTGTTTTTTAAAGTTCGATGGGGGTGTAAACGACAGCAAGGATACGTGCGGCTTTGCCTTCATAGGCATGCACGTGATGAGGTACAATTGAGTCATAATAAATTGTATCCCCTTCATCCAGCAGGTATTTTTTCTTGCCGTATTCAACTTCAAGTTTCCCTTTCAATACCATGATGAATTCTTCTCCCTCGTGCGCCGATAGGCTGAATTCGTTGTTGCCGCTTTCATCGATGTCTATGATAAACGGATCCATGTGCCGGTCGCTTTTGGCTCTTGAAAGCGAATGATAGTGCATGTGGTGGCGTGCGTCGGATGCATTGTTCGAAAAGCTGATGGTGTCGTCAGCTTCTCCTTTCCTGCACACGACAGGTCCCTCTTCGTTGGGCTGGTCATCAAGGAATGTGCCGAGCCGTACACCCAGCGCCCTTGCTATTTTGATGAGCGGGGCAAGCGACGGAATGTCTGTATTGTCTTCGATGCGCTTGATCTGTTCGACGCTCAGTCCCGTACTTTCCGACAATTCATTGATGCTTATTTCTTTTGTTGTTCTCAGCGATTTGATTTTTTCTCCTATAATATTTGTGTAATCCATAATTGTGTGTTTTTATCTGTCAGTTGAATGATGGTGAAAGATTGTTTTTCAATTTCTGCAAATATAATGTTATTTGTTGAAAAAATAAACAAATGGAGGCGTTTAAGTATCAGAAAGAAAAGAACAATATCCTGAACATCTGCGTTTTTTACTCTTCGGTGGAAGGAGAAGATATGAATGAGTTCCAAAAGTTTTGTATCTTTGGCGTGAAAATAAATTGTTACGACATGAAAAAATGTATTTTTCTTTTAGTTTTGGCTGCTTGCTTCTGTTTAAATGTTTCGGCGCAGAATGCTTCTGATGCTGCCGGTTATATTGTGAAGTTGGGCGACGCAGCTCCGGATTTTGAGATGACGCTGACTGACGGACAGAAGGTGAAGCTTTCAGATTTGCGCGGTAAGGTAGTGATGCTTCAGTTTACGGCCAGCTGGTGCGGGGTGTGCCGTAAGGAGATGCCTTTTATCGAAAAGGATATTTGGCAGAAGCACAAGGATAATGCTTCGTTTGCTTTGTACGGAATCGACCGCGACGAACCGTTGGAGCGTGTGAAGGCATTTGCCAAACAGACGGGAGTGACTTATCCGTTGGGGCTGGATCCGGGAGCGGACATCTTTGCGCTTTATGCGGAGCGGAACGCCGGGATAACAAGGAATGTTCTGATAGATAAAGACGGAAAGATTGTCTTGATGACCCGTCTGTATAATGAAGATGAGTTTGCCGCTTTGTGCAAGAAGATTGATGAACTGTTGAAATGAGAGGGATGAAGTGCTATGTGGCTTTTCTTTTGTGCTTTCTGATAGCTTTTCCTCTTTCAGCACAGAAGAAAAAGAAGAATTACGAACCGCTGTTCGGGAAGAAATACGCTTCTTATGGAAAGGTTTCGAATTCATTGGAGGGAGCTGTGTTCTATTTGGGAAGCGGGCATGGCGGACCGGATCCGGGATGCATCGGAAAATACAGAGGAAAGGAACTTCACGAGGATGAATATGCTTATGACATCATTCTCCGACTGGGGAGAGAGCTGTTGCGCAGGGGGGCGAAGGTGCATTTCATCATTCAGGATGCGAAAGACGGCATTCGTGACCAGGAGATACTGAATAACAGCAAAAGGGAAACCTGTCTTGGGAAACCGATACCGTTGAATCAGGTTGAGCGTCTGAAGCAGCGGTGTGATGCGCTGAACCGCTTGTCACGCAAGGACAAGAGCCGTTATAAAAGATGCGTGTTCGTTCATGTTGACAGCCGTTCGCGCGGTGATCAGACGGATGTGTTCTTTTATCATGCTCCGGGCAGCACCTATGGAAAGCGGTTGGCGAAAGAGATTCAGCGGACGTTCAGAGCGAAGTACGACCGGCACCAGCCTAACCGTGGCTTCGACGGCACTGTAAGCGGGCGTGACTTGTATGTGCTCCGCAACACAATTCCCGTGGCTGTTTTCCTTGAGGTGGGAAATATACAGAATGCACGCGACCAGAAACGTCTGGTCATTGCTGACAACAGGCAGGCTTTGGCTAACTGGATAGCCTTGGCCATTGAAAAGGATTATAAGAAATCGAAGAAATAAACGGCCGGATGGTATGGAGCGTAATGCGCTATGCGTTGAACGCAGATTCATAAGGGGTCAATCTCTTTGTGAATCTGCGTTCATGCTATTTTACAGGCAGATGTCCTTTTGAAGAACTCTGGATGATGCGGCTTTTATTTCTTGTAGCTTTTTTGCAGGACTTCCTTGAGCTTGCCGACAACTTCAGGCGACGGGATATCTTTTCTTTCTGTCAGGATGCAGGCGAAATGCTCTGCCAGAATCTCTTCCGGATTGAGGATGTAATTGGTGTTTTTTCCTACCTGATCGTAGAAATCGCTTGCCTGTCCGATGCTGTATACAACGGTTTTTCCGTCCTGCTGTATCGGAGTGAAGTGCTCGTTGAGAGGAATCAGACCCACCTCCATATAGTCGGACAATGTCTTCCCGGCATTTGCCTGATACGGAGAGTTGGCATAGAGCATCATTGTGCAGTTCTGCTGTTTTCCGTTGACCGTTAATTTGATGTAGCTGTCATAACGGTTGACGTCGGGGTTGGATATCCTTTTTTCGATGATGTCCGTTGGAAACAGGATTTCACGGTTCATGACAGAGAATCCGATGGTTTCGTATGCAGCTTTCTTGAAATCCAGACTGCTCCGTGTCAGGATGTGGAAGATTTCGTGCGCAATCAGGTAAGTCAGATTGGCATCGTCCAGTTCGTTTAGCGGCTTTTCGCCTATGGCTATCCAATTATTGCGTGTGTATGCGCTGGCGTTTCCCTCCTCCTTCATGGTTGTCTTGATGAAAACCAGCTCTTTCGGGAAATCAAGCACGATCTTCTGTTTCTTTATTTCCGCATCGAGCGTTTTGATGCTTTTTGATATGCGTTCTTTGTCCTTGTCGCTCCAGTTCAATGTCTGGTTCATGGCAAAGGCCAGCAGTTTGGATTTTCTTCCCTGGTCTGTATTCAGGCGCACGTTGATGTCAAACTGATTCCATCCGCTTGTATATTCGTCTATATCTGTTATCAGCATTTGCGCTTCAGCCCGGGTTGCAAAGCGAAAAGGTATGGGAGCAGTCTTTTGTGCAAATGCGGTTATGGCCGCGAAGCAGAAAGCTATGGTGAACAATGTTTTCAGTTTCATAATAGTGTCTTGTTTTATGGTGTCATTTTCTTTCAGTCTGTAAATATAGGACATTATTTTTTCTTTTTCTAATTTCTTTGAAAGAAAATGCTTGCGGAGTGTTTGTCGGAGAGTGTTTTCATCGTACAGAAAAAGCCATGCGGAAAATGATTCCCGGCATGGCTTTTATGGTGTTGCATTCTGATGTCCCGCTGTCGGGCTTATTCGTTTTCCTTGTCTTTCAGTTCGTTGAAAATCAGTCCTTCCAGCTCGTCTGCCAATTCAGGATTGTCCTGGATGCACTGTTTGGCGGCATCGCGTCCTTGTCCCAGTTTAGTGTCGTTGTAGCTGTACCATGAACCGCTTTTCTTGATGATTCCCAGTTCGGCTCCCAGGTCGATGATTTCTCCGCTGCGGGAAATACCTTCACCGAACATGATGTCAAATTCGGCTTTGCGGAAAGGAGGAGCCACTTTGTTCTTCACTACTTTTACGCGCACTTGATTGCCGATAACTTCATCTCCGTCTTTCAATTGCGAGGTGCGGCGGATATCAAGACGCACGGAAGCGTAGAACTTTAGCGCGTTTCCTCCGGTGGTCGTTTCGGGATTGCCGAACATGACACCTATCTTTTCGCGCAATTGGTTGATGAAGATGCACGTCGTGTTTGTCTTGCTGATGGCGGAAGTCAGCTTCCGGAGAGCCTGTGACATCAGGCGTGCCTGAAGCCCTACCTTGTTGTCCCCCATATCGCCTTCGATTTCGGCTTTGGGAGTCAGCGCAGCCACCGAGTCTATAACGATGATGTCGATGGCAGATGAGCGTATCAGCTGTTCGGCGATTTCGAGTGCCTGTTCGCCGTTGTCCGGCTGAGAAATCCAGAGGTTGTCGATGTCCACACCCAGTTTGGCGGCATAGAAGCGGTCGAACGCATGTTCCGCGTCAATGAAGGCCGCTATGCCTCCCGTCTTTTGCGCTTCAGCGATCGCATGGATGGCCAATGTTGTTTTACCGGAGGATTCCGGTCCGTAGATTTCGATTATGCGGCCTCGCGGATAGCCTCCTACACCCAATGCCGCATTCAGCGCGATGGATCCGGTGGGAATCACTTCCACTTCCTGCACGTGGTCGTCGCCCATTTTCATTATCGATCCTTTTCCGAAGTTCTTCTCAATTTTGTCCATGGCCGCCTGAAGTGCCTTCAGCTTTTCGCTGTTATCCGGTTTTGAAGGTTTTTCTACGCCCCCCTCAAATTCAAGTTCGTCTTTCTTTCCCATAATGCTATTTCAGTATTTGTGCGGCATGGTCTTTTGTCTTCACTTCTTTGGGCGAAATGATGCGCTCGATGATGCCGTCTTCATTAATAATAAATGTTGTGCGGAATGTACCCATGTATTTGCGTCCGTACATGCTTTTTTCGCCCCATGCGCCGAACTCTTCGGTCAGTTTATGCTCTGTGTCTGCGATGAGCGTGAAGGGAAGCTGGTTCTTTTCGATGAATTTCTGGTGCGATTTTGCATCGTTGATGCTTACTCCGATCACCTCATAGCCGGCTTTGCGCAGTTCGTCATAATTGTCGCGGAGGTTGCAGGCCTGTGCCGTACACCCCGAAGTCATGTCTTTCGGATAAAAATAGAGCACAATCTTTTTTCCTTTATAGTTGCTCAAGTGTATTTCTTCCCCGTTCTCGTTCATTCCGAGAATTTCGGGTGCTTTATCTCCTATGTTCACGATAAAAAAGTTGATAATGGATAATTGACAGTTAAAAAGCGGGGTGATGATCTCACCCCTTGTTTCGTATTACAGTTCCAGGTCACCGTCGAACACTTCATGCCACGGCAGACCGTTCTTGTTCAGTTCTTCCATAAACGGATCCGGATCGAACTCTTCCACATTCCATACGCCCGGACGTTTCCAGAGTCCCTTCAGGAACATCATTGCACCGATCATGGCCGGAACTCCGGTCGTGTAGCTTACTCCTTGCATGCCGGTTTCCTTGTATGCAGCCTGATGCGAGCAGTTGTTGTATACATAGTAGGTGCGCTCTTTGCCGTCCTTGATACCGCGGATGCGGCAGCCGATGGATGTTTCGCCTTCGTAGTTTTCACCCAGATCCTGCGGGTTGGGCAATACGGCTTTCAGGAACTGCAGCGGAACGATTTCCATGCCGTTGTAGTTTATTGGCTCGATGCTTGCCATGCCGATATCCTGAATGACACGCAGGTGAGTCAGGTATTCTTGTCCGAAAGTCATCCAGAAGCGTGCGCGCTTGATGGTGGGGAAGTTTTTCACCAGCGATTCCAGCTCTTCGTGGTAAAGCAGGTAAGAATCGCGCGGGCCGATGTTCGGGTAAGTCAGTGGCTTGTGGAACTCCAGCGGCCGGGTGGTAACCCATTGCCCGTTTTCATAATAGCGTCCGTTCTGAGTGATTTCGCGGATATTGATTTCCGGATTGAAGTTTGTGGCAAATGCCTTGTGGTGATTTCCCGCATTGCAGTCCACAATGTCCAGATATTGTATTTCGTCGAAGTGATGTTTTGCTGCATAAGCTGTGTATACGCCGCTCACTCCCGGATCGAACCCGCAGCCTAGAATGGCAGTAAGTCCGGCATCTTCGAACCGTTTTTTGTAGGCCCATTGCCAGCTGTATTCGAAATGAGCCACGTCTTTCGGTTCATAGTTGGCGGTGTCCAGGTAGTTTACTCCGCTTTTCAGGCATGCCTCCATGATGGTAAGATCCTGATAAGGCAGAGCTACGTTAATAACGATTTCGGGTTTGAAACTGTTGAATAAAGCCACCAGTTCGTCTACGTTGTCCGCGTCTACTTTGGCTGTTTTGATGGCAGGGTTACCGATTGCCTTCACAATCGCGTCACATTTTGATTGGGTGCGGCTGGCAATCATGATTTCGGTGAAAACTTCAGGATGCTGAGCCACTTTGTGTGCAACAACGGTACCTACACCGCCTGCACCGATGATCAATACTTTACTCATTCTTTTGTGTTAGATTTTATGCCCGGTAAACGTTACCGTTCAATATGCAAAGATAACAAATAATTCCAAACTGCTGTGCAGTATTCAGAATATATCCGTATTTTTGCATATGAACAATCATTAAAAGGGAAATGTTCCTTTAATTTAAATTCTGAAGATTATGAAGAAAATAATGTTATGTGCGGCTGCTTTCGCAGTATTGTGTATGGTAAGTTGCGGAACCAGCAAAAAAACCGTTTCGGTTATGGACTTTTCAGGAGAATGGGATATCGTGAGTGTAAAGGGAGAAGCCGTAGACGCGGAAGAAGCTCCTTACATCGGCTTTGACCAGAAAACGGGCCGGGTGTACGGACATGCCGGATGCAACAGACTGATGGGAGCATATCATGTGGATTCGCTGAAGGCTGGGAAGATGAATTTCAGTCAAGTGGCTGCAACGCGGATGATGTGTCCCGACATGACGCTGGAGCAGAATGTGCTGGAAGCACTGGGCAATGTGGCCGGATTTTCGCATACGGGAGATACGGTTGAACTTAAGGATGCCGGAGGAAAAGCTGTGATGACGTTGCAGAAGCGCGTGAAGCCGGCGGTGACACTGGACGACTTGGCAGGCAGATGGGTTATTTCAAGTATAGGTCAGATGGCTGTAGGTGAAGTGGAACGTACTCCCGAACTCAACTTTGACCTGGAAGCTAAGCGTGTACACGGCAATGCCAGCTGCAATGTTATCAACGGAAGCTTTTCGCAAGAAGAGGGAAAGCCCGTTTCGCTGCGCTTTTCGCAGATGATTTCTACCATGATGGCATGTCCGAACATGGACACAGAGCAAAGCATTCTGCAGGCTTTGGATAAAGTGCGCGCCTTTGACCGCGGCGAAGAAGAAGGCACGCTGGTGCTGCTGGACGGAAACGGGTATCCGGTTCTGACGCTTGAGCATGCGCAGGGCGAGCCGGCAAAATGAAAACCGGAGCATTGTGCATCATGGTTGAAATAAAAGTGTTATCTTTGAGCGACGTATAAAATCAATTCATTATGACTAAAAAAATACTTTTGCTGGGATCCGGAGAGTTGGGCAAGGAGTTTGTAATAGCCGCCAAACGTCTGGGACAATACGTGATTGCGTGCGATTCGTATGAAAACGCGCCTGCCATGCAGGTGGCCGATGCATGTGAAGTCTTCAGTATGCTGGACGGAGAAGCGCTGGACCGTGTGGTCGCCAAATACCGCCCTGACATCATTGTTCCTGAGATTGAGGCTATCCGCACCGAACGCCTTTACCATCTGGAAAAGGAAGGCATTCAGGTGGTGCCGAGTGCGCGTGCCGTAAACTATACGATGAACCGCAAGGCAATCCGTGATCTGGCAGCCAAAGAACTGGGACTGAAAACTGCCCGCTACTTCTATGCCACTTCATTTGAAGAACTGAAAGAAGCCGCTGAAAAAATCGGCTATCCGTGTGTCATCAAGCCGTTGATGTCATCGTCAGGAAAAGGCCAGTCGGTTGCGAAGGGGCCTGAAGACTTGCAGTATTCCTGGGACTACGGATGCCATGGAAGCCGTGGGGATATCAAAGAACTGATCGTGGAGGAATTCATTCAATTCGACAGTGAGATAACTTTGCTTACCGTTACCCAGAAAAACGGGCCTACGTTGTTTTGTCCTCCCATCGGACATGTGCAGAAAGGGGGCGACTACCGCGAAAGCTTCCAGCCGGCACGCATCGCTCCGGAGCATCTGGCCGAAGCGCAGCGCATGGCTGCCAAAGTGACAGAGGCGCTGACTGGTTACGGACTGTGGGGCGTTGAGTTTTTCCTGAGCCATGAGAACGGTGTGTATTTTTCCGAATTGTCTCCTCGCCCGCACGACACAGGTATGGTGACGCTTGCGAACACGCAGAACCTCAACGAGTTTGAACTGCACCTTTATGCGGTTTTGGGCTTGCCTATTCCGGGCATTGCGTTGGAGCATATCGGAGCCAGTGCGGTGATTCTTTCGCCTATATCAAGTAAAGATGCTCCCCGGTATAAGGGAGAAGAGCTGGTTTGCTCTCAGCCCGGCACCTATTTGCGTATATTCGGCAAACCGTCTACGCGTTTGAACCGCCGTATGGGTGTCGTTGTATGCTATGATAAGGTAGGAAGCGACCTCGATGCTTTGCGAGGCAAATGCAAGTCGCTGGCTGCAAAAGTGGAAGTGTATTGATAATCAATATATTGAATTTTGATTCAGATTCATGCGGATTTGCCGTATCCGTATGAATCTGTTTTTTTGCATTTTGTATGCATTTCTTGATATAAATCATGAAAAGCGGATAAATGCATGCTTTTTGCTGTTTCTCCAAGTCATTGTATTGATCAGGGGGTTATATTTGCAACACAAAACCAAACTAAACAACAAATGACAGAAAACAAAACGGTTAAATATCATATTCCCCAACAGGGAATATACATGTACGCTCGTATGCGTGACGGAAAAACTGGAATGATTGTACTGAACAGTACAGACCACGAACAGATTCTCTCTGCTGAGTACTACAAGCCTCTGACCAAGGATTCTAAAATGGGTAAAGAACTGTCTACTGGAAAGATGATTGACTTCTCCCAGAACCTGACGCTTTCCCCGCGCAAATCATTGATTATTGAATTTTAAGGAGAAAATTGTCTGTAAGTATTTTAAAGGCGTAGATGTGGCAAGCTTCTGCGCCTTATTTTTTGTATGTCTGCCAGACGGAATCTTCATGTTGGGCATCTGTTGTGGATAAAAACGGCTGGAGATATAGCGACGATGCGCATGTGTATCTGAAAGTCTGGGAAAAATACAATATCTGGACAACAGGCTGGAAGCATGCGGCGTCTTGAGTGGCAGGCATGTCTATGAAGAAACATTCATTTGGGCTGTTGGCGTGCATCTTTCAGCCTTCTGCAAACTTTATCTCTAGTCTGGAGATTTGTATCTCTAGGCTAGATATATATATATATTTTCAGTTTAAAGATATATGTCTTCAGGCTGAAGACAGAGGGATTGATTGCCTTTTTTTGTTTGCATGATAGGGAAGAATCATTATCTTTGTAAAAGTCAATGCCTATGAGGATGAATAAATTTTGGAAAATAAGTCTGCTGTTTTTGGGATGCTTCCTTTCCGTAAAGGCTGAATCTTCAGACAGGGAAGTGCCGGTTCCGACACGGGCGCAGGTTGTTTGGCAGGATGCTGAACTGGTGGCGGTTTTTCATTATGATTTGCATGTGTTTGATACGGCAAAATACGTGCAGACGCAAAACCGCATTACTCCGATAAGCGATGTGAATATATTTAATCCGGAGAAACTGGACACAGACCAGTGGATAAAGGCAGCGCGGGAAATGGGCGCGAAAATTGCCATTCTGAC
The DNA here is from genome assembly GCF_030373775.1 of Bacteroides gallinaceum. Taxonomy (NCBI): domain Bacteria; kingdom Pseudomonadati; phylum Bacteroidota; class Bacteroidia; order Bacteroidales; family Bacteroidaceae; genus Bacteroides; species Bacteroides gallinaceum. The sequence continues at coordinate 92,027 of NZ_JAUDEN010000006.1, forward strand.
CGCTACGCACGAAACCGGTTTTGCGCTGTATCAGTCGGACGTGAATCCCTATTGCCTGAAGGCGGTGAGATGGCGCGACGGAAAAGGGGATATCGTGCGGGATTTTGTGCGTTCGTGCCGCAAGTATGGCGTTCTTCCGGGCGTATATATCGGTATCCGCTGGAACTCTTTTCTAGGGGTGCATGACTTTCTTATGCCTCAGGACGGAACGGATTTTCAGCGCAACCGTCAGGAGTTCTACAACCGTATGTGTGAAGGGATGACCCGGGAACTGATGTCCCGTTATGGAGATTTGGCGATTGTATGGTATGACGGAGGAAGTCATGGGCCGGAACTGGGCGGACCGGACATATTGCCTGTCGTAGAAAAATACCAGAAGAATATAATCTTTTACCACAACACGCAGCGGGCGGATATCCGCTGGGGCGGTTCGGAAACGGGAACTGTTCCTTATCCGTGCTGGGGAACCTATCCGTTTCCTTATTCGCATGCAAAGAATCAGGACTGTATATTCAAAGACAACAACCGTCTTTTGAAGACAGGTGATCCTGAGGGAAAGCATTATATGCCGGCGATGTCAGACACGCCTTTGCGCGGCTACAACGGACGGCACGAATGGTTTTGGGAGCCGGGAGATGAGGCTCACATTTATCCTTTGGAAGATTTGCAGCGGATGTATGAGCAGTCGGTGGGCCATAACTCCACATTGATTATAGGACTTACACCGGATAACCGGGGATTGCTTCCGGATGCGGATGTCCGGAGAATCAGGGAGTTCGGACAGTGGATAAAAGAAACATACGGCATGCCGCTAAAGGCTGTTTCGGGAAAAAGTGATATGTTGGAAATGGCATTTGATGAGGCACAGCAGATAACGCGCATTGTCTTGCAGGAAGATATCCGCCAGGGCGAACGTGTCCGTGCATATGAAATAGAGGGATTGACTTCAGACGGCTGGAAGGTTCTGGCTTCGGGTACGTGCATCGGGCATAAACGCATTGAACGTTTCGATCCTGTGTCGCTCCATGCTTTGCGGCTGAAGGTGTTGGATAGCGAGAAGACGCCGCTTATCCGTACATTTGCAGCGTATCGTTAATGTTGACGGCAAAGGCACGGATATGCAATTGAAGATGTTGGTCTGTCGTTGCGTATCCGTGCCTTCGCCGTCAAGGTTTCATGCCTTTGAGAGAAGGGGCATCAGCTTTTCGGAATGATTTCAAAAAACTCGGCCTGGCCTTCTATCTGAATCATTGTTGCCTCCGGAACAAGACTGACTTGTGCAAAAGCCGTACTGATGGAAGTTTCTGCAAGCACAGATCCGTCCGCTTTCAGTTGCTTGAGCGTAATCTTTCCGGGGAGCTGGTTCATCAGCAGTGTATAGCTTTTCGTTCCTTCCGGGATGCCGAATGCAAATGTGTCTTTATTCTTGAACGAAGTGTCCAGGCATTTGTCGAAGGCGTAGAGTACCTGTTCAGGCTGTGCTGCTCTGATGGAAAATCCGATATTTTCCAGACGGGGCGGATTTACTTCAAACGAACGGACGGAAGCGTAATTCCTTCGTCCGGAGTCAAGACGTCTGATGCGTACATAGCGTGCCTTGACGGTATCTCCTTTCCATGCGATGACATACTGCTGTTTCATATCGGGAATGAGTGCTGTCCATTGTCTGCCGTTTGCGGAACATTCCAGCACTGCATGGTCAAAATAGTCTACATCATTTACCGAATTCCTTCCCTGAAGGATCGAAACCTCGTTTACATCCCTGACACTGCCTAAATCCACTCCAATCCAGTCGCCGGCTTTTTGTCCGGAAGCGGAAGAGTAGTAAGTGGTAGAATCATTGTCGAACATAAGTCTGGTCAGTGCAGTAGCTGAATTGGCAAAAGAACTGATTCCTTTATGCAGCATGGGTTTCTGTCCCAGTATTTTTTCAAGGAAGCCATCTCCCATGTCGTTCATGGCACATTCATAGAAAGGCTGGAGCTTCATCGTTCCGCTTTTGTGTGCGTTGTATGCTTTACGGGCATCAGCACTCATCAGATTCTGCGTATATTTGTTCCAGAAAGCAGCGTTGTCTTCACCCGAACGGTAAAGTTTCATCAGTTCCAGCGCCCGTTCTCCCCGGACAGCCAGTTTGCCGAATTCTTCAAGCCATGGACGAAGTTCGTTGGCCAATTGCTTGTTGGCACATCCTTTTTCTATTTCTGCAGGAGCTTCTGCAGCCTTTTTGAACTCTGCCAATAAGGCATCGGCCTGTTCATCGGTGTAATCTTTCAGGCGGAAAGTTTTTGTTTCCCAGGACTCATCGCGCCGGTATCCAATTTCCGTGTCGGTAGAATGGATGGCAAAGGTACGGTAGGCTTCCGTTGCTTCCGGCATCAGTTCGGCCAGACCGCGTTCCCAGCTGTCCATCGGATTGTAGGCTGCTACATTCCAGGCATAGTCTGCAACGCCGTATAATGCCAGTTTGGAAGCTTCTCCATGTTCCATCGGGTTGCTTACGATTCCGCACAAGTCTTGGTTTGTCAGCGATGTGTCCAGTCCGTATGCAGGGCCTTGCATGATGATGTGTCGGGCATAATCCGTTACGGGAAAGTTCCACCAATAATAGCCGGGGCGTTTGATGCGCGTATTGAGCCATTCCATTGTTTCTTTCGTCAGGTCGCTGCATACGGCATCTCCTGTCCAAAATACATTGGTCGAAGAATCCAGGGTTTTGCCATAAATGGCCAGGCTTCCTTGAGGAGTCGGATTCGCCCAAAGTTTGGAATAGTCGGTGGGGCAGACAGTCAGCGGTGTTACATCTCCCTTTGCCTTTACGAAATCCTTGTCCAGGCGGTTGAGAAGATCCGTTTGTTTCTCCGGATTCGTACCTTCTCCTGAGATGTCATCAAAGAAGATCGCGAATGAGCGCACTCCCAGGTCGTACATCCAATTGAATTTGTTTATCAGATTCTGATAATCTTCTTCATTCCATTTGATGTCTTGTCCCGGGTGGATTGCCCACACAAAATTTACGCGGTTGCGCCGGCAGTTATCCACCAGTTCCTTGATGTTCCGGGCTTCTTCTTCCGGATACGGCAGACGCCAGTTCGGACAACTGTGGTAGGGATCGTCTTTCGGGCCGTACAGGTAAGTATTCATCTTGAACTTCCCATAAAAATCAATCAGCGACAAGCGTACTTTGTGCGACCAGGGTGTTCCGTAGAAGCCTTCTACTACACCTCGCCAGGGCAGGTCCGGATAGTCGTTGATGAGGGCATAAGGCAGTTTTCCGTTCTTGCAGGCAGGGCTTTCCAGCAATTGGCGGAGTGTTTGGATGCCGTAGAAAGCGCCTTGTTCATCATAGCCTGTGATGGAGATGCCCTTTTTGCCGATGTCCAGATGATAGGCTCCGGAAATGGCTTTTACATTTTTCTTGCGGGCTGCTTTTTCACCGAAGTCAATGGTCAGTTTCACTCCGTTGGAAGCAAGTCTGGTGAACTGGAGGTCATTGGCAAATTTCTTTTGCTTGTCTTTCAATGCGAAGCCTGGTGTAATGTCTAGAAGATTGCCTCTGTCGAGCGTTATCTGATGGGGTGTCGGACTGATGACAATGCCTTGATGGTCTGTCTTTTTACCCGGAACAGGTAAGATGTTCTGCGCTTCCGAACGTTGGGATGAAAGGTCAAAGTCGGTTTCCTGTGCGGATAAGTTACCGCATATTAATGCTCCAGCAACCCATGCCGCAAGCCATTTCTTGTTGTTTCTCATAAAGCTTGTTGTCTAATTAGGAACTTTTATTGTTGAGTAAGAAGGTTAATCAAAGGTTTTAATGTGGTACCGGTTTTGCCGGGATTCTATACATTCTCCGTATAGTCCCGGCAATTGTGTCCTTGAAGCGTCCTGTCAGTCAATCACTGTTACCCATCCGTACGGATCCGGCTCGTCGCCGTATTGGATGGCGCGCAGTTTGTGGTACAGTTTTTCGCTGATAGGTCCCGGTTTTCCGTCTTTCGCGATGACGTACGACTTCTGGTTCTCCAGATCATCGATGCGTTCGATCGGGCTGATAACGGCTGCTGTTCCGCAGGCTCCGGCTTCTTCGAATGTTGTCAGCTCTTCTTCCGGAATCGGGCGGCGTTCAACTTTCAGACCCATATCTTCAGCCAACTGCATCAGACTCCGGTTGGTGATTGACGGAAGGATGGAAGTTGAAAGCGGCGTGATGTAGGTGTTGTTCTTGATTCCGAAGAAATTGGCGGCGCCGCATTCGTCGATGTATTTCTTTTCCTTTGCGTCCAGGTAAAATTCGCTGGCATATCCGGCATCATGAGCCATCTTGTTGGCGCGGAGGCTTGCCGCATAGTTTCCTCCCACCTTGAAGGTTCCGGTTCCCAATGGGGCCGCACGGTCGTATTGGCGGATAATGACATAGGGGTTGGTTGCGAAGCCGCCTTTGAAGTACGGGCCTACAGGAGTGACAAATACCACGAACAAGTATTCTTTGGCAGGATGAACGCCGACTTGAGCGCCTGTACCGATGAGCAGCGGACGGATGTAGAGCGAGGCGCCGCTTTCGTACGGCGGAATGAAGCGTTCGTTGGCTTTCACCACCTTCTTTACGGCTTCGCAGAACATTTCAGTCGGAAACTCAGGCATCAGAATCCCGCGGCAAGTGCTTTGCAGGCGTTCGGCATTTGCTTCCGGGCGGAAGATGCGGATTTTGCCGTCTTTCCCGCGGTAAGCCTTCAGACCTTCAAATGCTTCCTGTCCATAGTGGAGGCAAGTAGCGGCCATATGGATGTTCAGCGTTTCTTCTGAGCAAAGTTCCAGTTCTCCCCATTTCCCGTCGCGATAATAGCATCGCACGTTGTAATCTGTCTTCATGTAGCCGAATGACAGATTCGACCAGTCAATTTCTTTCATTGTTATTTGAATTTTAAGTGTTTTCCTTTTTTGTGCGAAAGCAAAAGTACATTATTTTTTACATAAAACAATGTTTGTCCGTCGTTTTTTTGACATTTCATCATTCCGGCTTGTCAAAAGAAACACGGTACCATCGCGTTTGTGAAAACTCGATGATACCGTGCAGCATTGTTCCTTTATTCATTCTCCTGAAAAGGAGAACGGGAGATTCATTTCTTTATTTGCGCTTCAACCCATTTTCGTGCGTTCACGAATGCTTCCATCCACGGAGTGATCTGGTCTTCATGGATACGTCCGGCGGGATAGCAGGCATTGTTCCAGGGGAAACATGCACGTTCCAGATGAGGCATCATTGCCAGATGGCGTCCGTCCTGGCTGGCGATACCTGCCACACTGTAGTCTGATCCGTTCGGATTGCCCGGATACTCGTCGTAAGAGTATTTCAGTACGACATTGTAGTGGTCTTCCGGATAAGGGAGTGAGAATTTGCCTTCTCCATGGGCAACCCATATGCCCAGTTTTGAGCCGCTTAACGAACCGAACATTACGCTGCGGTTCATCGGAACAGTCACACCGAGGAATGCTGATTCGAACTTGTGTGAATCATTATGCAGCATTTTGCCTTTCTTCTCGTCTTCCGGAGTTATCAGCCCCAGTTCCATCATCAGCTGGCATCCGTTGCATACGCCCAATGACAAGGTGTCTTTGCGTGCATAGAACTTGTCGAGCGCAGCTTTTGCTTTCGGATTGAACAGGAAGCTTCCTGCCCATCCCTTGGCAGATCCTAAGACATCGGAATTGGAGAAACCTCCGCAGAATACAATCATGTTGATGTCTTCCAGCGTTTCGCGTCCGCTGACGAGGTCGGTCATCGTAACATCCTTTACGTCAAAGCCGGCCAGATAGAGCATATAAGCCATTTCGCGCTCGCCGTTTGTTCCTTTTTCACGGATGATGGCTGCCTTTATTCCGCTTGGAGTGCGGCGGTCGGGATTCAGTCCGAACTGCGACAGCTTGCCGGTAAAGCTCGGGTCGAAAGCGAATTCAAGCGGCTGCTTCTTGTAGTTTTCAAAGCGTTTCTTTGCGCAGCCGTTCATGCTTTGCTTGCGGTCGAGCAGGTAGGAGGATGAGTACCATACATCGCGCAGATAATCGATTCCGAACTGATAAGTGGCATCTTCGTGTGAAACGAGGATGTGACGTTCTTCGCTCGGCACACCTAATTTGATATATCCTACTCCGGCCTCTTCCAGAATCTTCTTCACTTCATGCTTGTGCTTGTCGGCCACCTGAATTACGATACCCGGGTTTTCTGCAAAGAGGATTTTCACGATGTCATCGCACTTGAACTTGTTGAGGTTGATTTCCATACCTCCGTCCATGTTGGCGAAGCACATTTCGAGCAGCGTTGTGATGAGTCCTCCGGCTGAAATGTCGTGTCCCGCCAGAATCAGGCCTTCATTCACCAGTTTCTGAACCGCCATGAAAGCGTCGCGGAAGTATTCCGGGCTCTGTACAGTCGGCACGTCATCGCCTACCTTATTGAGGGATTGCGCAAAGGCCGAGCCTCCCAGGCGCAGCTGGTCGAAACTGAAGTCGATATGATAGAATGTAGTTTTCGGATTGTTTACCATTACCGGAGAAACGACTTTCCTGATGTCGGAAACCTCGCCTCCAGCTGATACGATAACAGTTCCCGGGCTGATGATCTTTTCTCCGTCCGGATATTTCTGGGTCATTGACAGCGAGTCTTTTCCTGTCGGCACGTTGATCTGAAGCGCACAGCAGAAATCCGACAAAGCCTTGACTGCCGTATACAGGCGTGCGTCTTCGCCTTCCTGCGAACGGCAAGGCCACATCCAGTTGGCTGAAAGCGACAGGCTGTTCATTCCGTCGGCAAGCGGAGCCCAAACGATGTTGGTAAGCGCTTCGGAAACAGCCAATACGGAACCGGCTGCCGGGTTGGCGAGAGCAGCCTGAGGAGCATGTCCGAGTGCTGTGGCGATACCTTTCTCTCCGCGATAGTCGAGAGCCACGACACCGCAGTCGCTCAACGGCAACTGGAGCTCTCCCTGGCATTGCTGGCGTGCGATTTTTCCGGTGACTGAGCGGTCTACCTTGTTGGTGAGCCAGTCTTTGCAGGCAACAGCTTCCAGCTGAAGGACACGGTTCAGATATTCGTCCAGTTTGGATGCTTCGTAAGTGACGTTTTCATAATGGCGTTCTACTGTTTTGTCCACCATGTATGTTTTCGGCGAAGAGCCGAACATCTGGTCAACCGCCAGGTCAAACGGACGTACGCCGTCGGCTTGTTCAAAGGCAAAGCGGTGGTCGCCTGTCGTTTCGCCTACCACGTACATCGGAGCACGTTCGCGTTCGGCAATCTTCTGCACGTGTTCGATGGATTTCTCTTCAATCAGCAGTCCCATGCGTTCCTGCGATTCGTTGGCGATGATTTCCTTTGCCGACAATGTTTCGTCGCCGATCGGCAGTTTGTCCATGTGGATCAGACCGCCGCAGTCTTCCACCAGCTCCGACAAGCAGTTTACGTGTCCAGCCGAGCCGTGGTCGTGGATCGAAACAATCGGATTCTGGTCTTCTTCACATAAAGCGCGTACCACGTTGTATGCGCGTTTTTGCATTTCTGCATTTGCACGCTGTACGGCGTTCAGCTCGATACCGGAAGAATAGCGTCCTGTGTCAACCGACGATACGGAGCCTCCTCCCAGGCCAATGCGGTAGTTGTCGCCGCCCAGTACTACGATTTCATCGCCGGCTTCGGGAGTCCCTTTCAGGCAATCACGTTTTGTGCCGTAGCCTACGCCTCCTGCCAGCATGATTACTTTGTCGTAAGCATATTTTTCTCCGTTTTCCTGATGTTCGAATGTCAGTACTGAACCGCAGATCAGCGGCTGTCCGAATTTGTTTCCGAAGTCAGACGCTCCGTTCGATGCTTTGATGAGAATCTGTTCTGGGGTTTGGTACAGCCATTTGCGCACGGGCAGGATGTTTTCCCATTCGCGGTCTTCTTCGGTGCGCGGATAAGAAGTCATGTAGACAGCCGTACCGGCAATCGGCCATGATCCCTTGCCTCCTCCCATACGGTCGCGGATTTCTCCTCCTGTACCTGTGGAAGCACCGTTGAACGGTTCTACAGTTGTCGGGAAGTTATGTGTTTCGGCTTTGAGCGAGATAACGGTTTTGATATCTTTTATGATGAAGTAGTCGGAAGTGGAATGATCTTTCGGAGCAAACTGTTCTACAACGGGTCCTTCTGCAAAAGCCACATTATCCTTATAAGCGGAAATGATCTTGTTCGGGTTTTCCTTGGTTGTTTTCTTTATCATCTGGAAGAGCGATGATTCCATTTCCTTTCCGTCAATAATGAACGTTCCGCCGAATATTTTATGGCGGCAATGTTCGGAATTGATTTGAGCGAACCCGAAAACTTCCGAGTCGGTCAGCCTGCGTCCCAAATCTTTTTCAACCTTCTTCAGATAGTCCATTTCCTCTTTCGAGAGTGCCAGACCTTCCTTTTCGTTGTATTCTTCGAGGTTGTCGATATATACAATGGGTTGGGGCTTGATGTTTATGGTGAATATATTCTGGTCGAGCCCATGATACATGCGTTGCAGCATCGGGTCATGGTCTGCGTTTTCATCTTTCACAGGAAAATATTCTTCGATACGGCGTATGCCGCTGAGTCCCATATTCTGCGTGATCTCTACAGCGTTGGTACTCCATGGAGTAATCATTTCGCGCCGAGGGCCTACAAACCAGCCTTTCAGGTTCTCTTCGCTTTCCGTGGCAGCGTCACCGTAGAGCCAGCATAATTTTTTGATGTCTTCAGAGTTCAGTTCCTGACTGCATTCCGTTGCAATCACGCTTTGGGATGGTGTTCTGAAAAATAGAATCATAGCACTTTTATAATTAAAATGAATTATCAAAGAAATTTATGTGCAAAGGTACATAATTAGCTGGAATAAAACGAAGAATTTTATCAAAATGCGGTCTGCGGCATTAAAATTCCGGCGGTGTTCGGAGAGGAAGATGGCGGCTGTACGGCTTTGTCTGTTTTTCTTTTCACTCCGTTTGCCGTTTCCGGAACGTTTTGGGATTTGTTTGTTCATCTGTTTAGATGAATATGCCTTCCTTTTTTTGAATGGCATCTGATAGTTTGTAACAAAACTTTCCGTATCTTTGCCCTAATATAATTTGTGAGCAGAGATATGCAGACGAGTGACAGCATTGTGATTATTCCTACCTATAATGAAAAGGAAAATATAGAAAATATTATCAGGGCAGTGTTCGGACTGGAGAAGTGTTTTCATATTCTGGTTATAGAAGACAATTCGCCAGACGGTACAGCCGGCATTGTACGCAGGTTGCAGGCAGAGTTTCCTGCGCGGCTTTTTATGATTGAACGGAAAGGCAAGCTGGGATTGGGCACGGCATATATTACCGGCTTCAAGTGGGCCATTCAGCATCACTATGACTATGTGTTTGAAATGGATGCCGATTTCAGTCACAATCCGAATGACCTGCCGCGCCTTTATAAAGCCTGTCACGATGAAGGGGCGGATGTTTCGATAGGTTCCCGTTATGTCAGCGGGGTGAATGTCGTGAATTGGCCCATGGGACGGGTACTTATGTCGTATTTTGCTTCAAAATACGTGAGATTCATCACGAGGCTGCCCATTCACGATACCACGGCCGGATTTGTGTGTTACCGCAGACAGGTGCTTGAAACAATCCGTCTTGACTGCATCCGTTTCAAGGGGTATGCCTTTCAGATAGAAATGAAGTTTACGGCATATAAATGCGGATTCCAGATTACGGAGGTGCCGGTGATTTTCATTAACCGTGAGTTGGGCACTTCAAAAATGAACAGCAGCATCTTTGGTGAGGCGGTATTCGGTGTCATTCAGCTCAAATGGGACAGCTGGTTCAAAAAATATCCGAAAAAACAGTAAAAACGGACAATTATGAAACGTACTTTGATACATCATGCAACGATTGTAAACGAAGGAACCCGCTTCGCCGGTTCGGTCGTAATAGAAGGAGAGAAGATAAAGGAAGTGCTTCGAGGGGACACTTGTCCGTCGGTTCCGTGCGATGAGGCAATAGATGCGCATGGCGCATTTCTCATTCCGGGAGTAATTGATGACCACGTGCACTTTCGTGATCCCGGACTGACGCATAAGGCTGATATGGCTACGGAAACGGCTGCCGCTGCTGCTGGAGGCGTGACTTCATTTATGGATATGCCCAACTGCAATCCGCAGACCACTACGCTTGAAGCGTTGGAAAACAAGTTCGCGGATGCGGAAAAGAAATGTGTGGTGAACTATTCTTTTTATTTTGGAGCTACAAACAGCAATGCGGATTTGTTGAAGCAGCTTGACAGAAGCCGTGTGTGCGGGGTGAAGCTTTTCATGGGGGCAAGCACGGGAAATATGCTGGTGGATCGTATGGAAACATTGCGCCGGATTTTTTCGGAAGCAGGCATGCTGATTGCCACACATTGTGAGGACCAGAACGTCATTCGCAGGAATACGGAAATCTTCAAGGAAAAATACGGTGGCGATCCTGACATTTCCTGCCATCCGCTTATTCGGAGCGAAGAGGCTTGTTGGGCATCGTCGTCACTGGCCGTCCGTCTTGCTGAAGAAACGGGAGCCCGGCTGCATATCCTTCATGTGAGTACAGCCCGCGAACTGGAGCTGTTTGAAGATAAGCCGCTCCGTGAAAAACGCATCACGGCTGAGGCGTGTGTGTCGCATCTGTTTTTCTGCGATGAAGACTACAAGGTGTTGGGAACGCGCATCAAATGCAATCCGAGCATTAAGACGCGGCAGGACCGTGATGCCTTGCGTGCTGCTTTGCGGACAAACCGTATTGATGTCATCGGCACGGATCATGCTCCTCATTTGTTGAGCGAGAAGCAGGGGGGAGCGTTGAAAGCTGTATCGGGTATGCCTACTTTGCAATTCTCGCTGGTGAGCGTTTGCGAACTTGTGCGTGAAGGGGTAATCAGTATGGAGCAGCTGGTTCAGAAGATGTGTCATGCGCCGGCCGAACTGTTCCAGATCAAAGGGCGCGGATATATTCGTCCGGGATATCAGGCAGACCTTGTTCTGCTGAATCCGGATTGTGAATGGACGGTTACGCCGGAATGCATTGAAAGCAGATGCGGATGGAGTCCGATGGAGGGACGTATTTTCCATTCAAAGGTGGAAAAGACCATAGTTAATGGCAGTCTGGTTTACTCTGACGGACGGGTAGACAAATCGCACCGGGGCCAGGCTTTGTTTTTTGAACGTTAACACATGATTTTGTATGCAGACAGGAATCACAACGGTTACTTATCGGGTTCATGAGTTGGTTGAATACATCAATTGGATTTATTTTTTTCATGCGTGGGGATTCCAACCGCGTTTTGCAACCATTGCGGATATCCATGGATGTGATGCTTGCCGCGCAGGATGGTTGGCTTCCTTCCAGACAAATGACCGCCAGAAGGCTTCCGAGGCTATGCAGTTGCATAAAGAAGCGATGCGGATGCTACGGTCTCTTGATGAAGAATTCCGTGTTTATGCTGTGTATAAACTGATGGATGCCAATTCGGATGGGGATAATTTGCTGCTGGACGGAACTGTGTTCCCGTTGCTCCGTCAGCAGACTCGCATCGCTCCGGACAATCCGTTTCTTTGTTTGAGTGATTTTGTCCGTCCGCTTTCGTCGGGCATCTGTGATACTGTGGGAGGATTTGCAACAACGGTTGATCCGACTATGGAGGAGCTTTATCAGAACGATGACTTCAAATGCCTGCTTGTAAAGACATTGGCCGAACGTCTGGCTGAGGCCGCAGCCGAGAGGACACATGAACTGGTCCGTAAGGAAGTGTGGGGATACGCAAAAGATGAGAACTTGACGATAAAGCAGTTGCTGAGGGAAGATTATCAGGGAATCCGTCCGGCGGTAGGCTATCCTTCCTTGCCAGACATTTCTGTGAGCTTTCTGCTCGACCGGCTGATTGACATGAAACGTATCGGTATCCGCTTGACTGAAAACGGGATGATGTATCCTCACGCTTCGGTTTGCGGACTGATGTTTGCTCACCCTGCTTCAAAGTACTTTTCTGTAGGAAAAATCGGTCTGGACCAGTTGCAGGACTATGCCCTTCGCAGAGGTATGTCTGTAGAAGATATGAAGAAATACCTGGCGGCTAATTTGCAAAATTGAAAATAGAGTAACGATGATGATATTGCTGAGAGTTTTAATTCTTTTTCTGGTTCTTCTGCTGTTGCCTGACTGGTATATCTACCGTTCATATATACGCAGGTTGAAGAACAATAAGATGAGGCGGCTGTACTGGCTTCCTTCCGTTGTCCTTCTGGCGGGTCTGTTAGTCTTTATAGCCGCAGGCGAAGCTTTGCATGGCTGTTTGGGCATTTACCTTGTCGTCGCTTTGTGTCTGTCTGTTCCAAAAGCTGTATTTGCTCTTCTCAGTTTGTTCTTGAAAGGTGCAGGGCGGTTGTTCCGGATTCAGATTCCGCATGGATGGATTTCCTCATTTGCTGCGTTTGCCACGTTTGCATATGTTCTTTTCGGGGCGGTTGAGGGAAAAGAGTTTTTTCAGGTAAAGGAAGTAGAGTTTGTTTCTCCTGATTTGCCTGAAGCCTTTGACGGTTACCGCATTCTGCAACTTTCAGACATTCACTCGGGCAGTTGGAAAGGAAACGGAGAGGCCATTCGTCGGGCCGTAGAGATTTGCAATCAGCAAAAAGCGGATGTGATTGTCTTTACGGGGGATTTGGTGAACAGCCGTGCAAGTGAACTTCCGGAGTTTATGCCGTTGCTTTCTGATCTGAAAGCGGACGACGGAGTTTTTTCTATCGTCGGGAATCATGATTATGGCACTTATGTGCATTGGAATTCAGACGCAGAGCGTGAAGCCAATTTTCAGAAGCTTATAGCTGAAGAAAAGCAGATGGGATGGGATGTGCTTTTGAACGAGCACCGCATTTTGCGCCGCGGCAATGATTCGATTGCGCTTGTAGGAGTAGAGAACAGCGGAAATCCTCCTTTTCCGGATTATGCGGATCTGCCGCGTGCCTTGAAAGGAACAGAAGGTTTGTTCAAGGTGCTTCTTAGCCATGATCCGACGCATTGGAGGCGCAGCGTACTGCCCGAAACAGACATTCAACTGATGCTGTCGGGGCATACTCATGATATGCAGGTGAGCGTGTTTGGCTTTTCTGCCTCTCAGTTTGTTTATCCGGAACACCGCGGCATGTATCTTGAGGAAGGACGCGGACTTTATGTCAATGTTGGGTTAGGGTTTGTGCTCTTTCCTTTCCGCCTCGGATCGTGGCCCGAAATCACTGTAATAACTTTAAGAAGATAACATCAAAATAAAAATAATTATGAGAATCTTATACATCATTTATCAAATTTGTATCGGGCTTCCCATTTTTCTGGTCCTTACGTTGCTGACGGCTCTTACCACGATGCTGGGATGCTGGTTGGGCGACGGTCATTTCTGGGGATATTATCCCGGTAAAATATGGTCGCAGTTGACGTGTTGGGTATTTTTACTTCCCGTGAAGGTGGAAGGGCACGAGCATATTGACCATAATACTTCTTATGTATTTGTCGCCAATCATCAGGGAGCTTTTGATATTTTTCTGATTTACGGATTTTTAGGGAGAAATTTCAAATGGATGATGAAGCAGAGTCTGCGCAATATTCCGCTTGTGGGAAAGGCATGCCAGTCGGCTGGATTCATTTTCGTAGACCGTTCCAGTCCGCGTCAGATATACAGAACGATCAAGTATGCGGAGCGTATTTTGCAAGGCGGTACCTCGCTGGTTGTATTTCCGGAAGGGCGGCGCACGTTTACCGGTCAAATGAATCCTTTTAAGAAAGGTGCATTTTTCCTGGCCGATCAGCTCCAGCTTCCGGTTGTTCCGATGACGATCAGCGGTTCGTTCGATATTTTGCCCCGTACCGGCAAGCTTCTGCATTGGCATCCGCTGAAGCTGACCATCCACAAGCCTATTTATCCGGTGGGAAAAGGAGATGAAAATCTGAACATGTTGATGGAGAAGTCGCGCGAGATGATAGCAGGCGGCTTTTCGGAATAATTGGTCGCTTTCATATGTCTTGACCGAAATCGGAAAAGCATGCGAAACCCAACAGGAGAAAGATTTTATGGACTTTGATTGTATCTCTCCTGTTGGGTTTCTGTTTTTAGTCCTTTCTGACGCACACGACACATCCTCAAATATCTTTTCATTTTTCTGCGTCTGTTGTGTTGCGTATGACGCGGCATGGATTGCCCTCCTGAAGGAACACTGGGAAGAGTATCTTTTGTTGCGACACTTCCTGCGTCTATAATGCTTTTCGTGTTTGCTTCCATTCAAATAGTCATGCAACCCGTTTGCCCTTGCAAAGGCAATGACGTGAAAGAATAAGCGCAATACTGATTAACGGCCATTCTTTCAATGCGATAATGGAAGTCTGTGCGGCGGCTTGCGCTCCCATCTGTTTTGTCTACTTCATATGCGCTTCCGCAGCGTCGATGTAGGCCTTAACTCTGAAATCATTGGTGAACTTTTCCGGAGCGCCGTCGATGATTTCTTTCATGAGCGGGGTAAGCATCGGATAAGGCAGGCTGTAGCCTATCATGATGAACAAACCGGGACCCAACACATTGTCATAATTGTCTTTTATGAAGCCTTTGGTCAGTTGGTTCATCTCTTCTGTAAGGGCTTTGCGCTTTCCGTCAATTGCGTTATGAACTTCTTCAAGGCTTTTCCCGTCCATAATCATCCGGCTTTCTTCGTGGTTCACTTCATAAAAGCGGTCATCGAGCGAGTTCTTTTTCATGATAAACTCGTTGAAGCTGTTGTTCAGTGGAGTTCCCTTGATCACAATTCCCGCATTGTCTATCTGAATGTCAATGTTTCCGGGTTCTATGACAACCGGCATGATGCAGTCTTCGTCCATATACAGGGACGCCAAGACTGTAGAGTCCACTTTTCCTTTCATCTTGAAGAGTCCGTGAATGACTTCGGCTGAATCTATGTTCACAACTTTGTCCCCCGACTGCACTTTGATGAAAAGCATCTTACCGTCTAACACTGATACAGAAGAAGTCCCCTCTATCTTGTATTTCTTGCTGCAAGAAGCGCATATAAGTGCGCAGAACAGAAAAAAATAAAGTTTATACATGCGTAAACCGTTTAAATTCTGAGGCAAAGGTAAGATGTTTCGGGAACGGATAGAAATAAATTATCAAAATTTATACATAGATAGTGGTTTATTACCCTTTTGCGGTTAAGAAACGTTCTTGTGTGCTTTTTTTTACTATTTTTGTGCAGCCCTTTGTGGGATGCAAGACTTAAATTATTAATTGCAATTTGTTATAAAGATGAAAAAAATTAAAGTATTGGCAATGGCACTGATTTGTGCCGTATTCTCTCCGGTAAAGGCCGATGAGGGCATGTGGCTGCTCCAGCTTATGCAGGAACAGAATCTGGCAGACCGGATGAAGGCTCAGGGGATGAAAATGGATGTCACTGATATCTACAGCGCGGATAAGGTGACTTTGAAGGATGCCGTCGGCATCTTCGGACGTGGATGTACGGGTGAAATTATTTCGCCTAACGGACTGATTCTGACAAACCACCATTGTGGGTATGATGCAATCCAGCAGCACAGTTCGGTAGACCACGATTATCTGACGAACGGATTCTGGGCAAAGAGCTATCAGGAAGAACTGCCCACTCCGGGACTGACGTTCAAGTTTGTGGAGCGGATTGTGGATGTAACCGATCTGGTGAACGAAGACATAAAGAAAAAGAAGGTGACCGAAGCAGAATCTTTTGGAGCAAAATACCTGAAAGAACTTGCCGACAAGCAATTGAAGAAAAGTGACTTGAAAGGCAAGCCGGGAATTTCTGCCCTGGCCTTGCCGTTTTATGCGGGCAACAAATATTATCTCTTCTTTATCAAGACATACAGCGACGTGCGTATGGTTGCCGCTCCTCCTTCATCGATAGGCAAGTTCGGAGGCGAAACCGACAACTGGATGTGGCCGCGCCATACATGCGATTTTTCCATGTTCCGCATCTATGCAGACAAAGACGGAAACCCGACTGAGGAATATAAGGAAACGAACGTGCCGCTCAAGGTGAAGAAATACCTGACTATTTCGCTGAAGGGACTGCAGGAAGGCGACTATGCCATGATTATGGGATTCCCCGGAAGCACAAGCCGTTATTTGACGGAAAGCGAAGTGCGTTTGCGGATGGACGGTACGAATATACCGCGGATTACAGTAAGAGAAGCGCGTTTGGGCGTTTTGCGTAAAGAGATGGCTGCCAGCGATAAAATCCGTATCCAGTACGCCAGCAAGTTCGCTTCGTCAAGCAACTATTGGAAGAATTCGATAGGCATGAACAAGGCGATTGTTGACAATAAGGTGCTTGATGCGAAAGCCGAACAGGAAATGAAGTTCCTGGAGTTTGCCGAAAAGAAGCAGAATGAGGACTATAAGGCTGTTGTAAGCAAAATTAATGATTATGTTGCCCGGATCGCTCCTTTGCAGACGCAGATGACTTATTTCTCCGAAACATTCCGGAGCGGAATTGAATTTGCCGGATATACTGCGGTGAACAGCAGTGTTGAAGCTTTGGCCAAGGCTCTGGACAAGAACAAGAAGAAAGATATCGAAAAGGCTCTCGACGGGTTGAAGGAAACTTATGCGGAGATTCACAATAAGGATTATGATCATGAGGTAGACCGCAAGGTGGCTAAGATACTGATCCCGCTGTATATGGCCAGTGTGCCTGCTGATGCGCTTCCTGCCTTTTATGGAACCATAAAGGATGAGTTCAAGGGCGATTTCAACGCTTATATTGATGCGCTTTACAACAATACGATTTTTGCGAACGAGAAAAACTTCAACGCCTTTATGGCTAACCCTACAGTAGAAGCGCTTGAAAAAGACTTGGCCGTACAGTACGCTGAAACTGTAGGCAATAAATATGGTGAAATTGCTGGCAGAATAGGAAAGGCGAGCGGTGACATTGATCTGCTTCATAAAACTTATGTGCGCGGACTGTGTGAGATGTATGCTCCGACTCCAAAGGCTCCGGACGCAAACTTTACGATCCGTCTTACG
The DNA here is from genome assembly GCF_030373775.1 of Bacteroides gallinaceum. Taxonomy (NCBI): domain Bacteria; kingdom Pseudomonadati; phylum Bacteroidota; class Bacteroidia; order Bacteroidales; family Bacteroidaceae; genus Bacteroides; species Bacteroides gallinaceum. The sequence continues at coordinate 109,128 of NZ_JAUDEN010000006.1, forward strand.
TATGGAAATGTGAAGTCGTACGATCCCAAAGACGGTATCCATTATAAATATTATACCACGTTGAAGGGCGTGATGGAAAAAGAAGATCCGAAAAATCCGGAGTTCGTGGTTCCTGAAAAGCTGAAGGAACTGTATGCGACAAAGAATTACGGACGTTATGCGCTTCCTAACGGCGAGATGCCGGCTTGTTTTCTGACGACCAACGATATTACAGGCGGCAATTCGGGCTCTCCGGTAATGAACGGAAACGGCGAGCTTATCGGTGCTGCGTTCGACGGCAATTGGGAATCGCTTTCAGGCGACATTAATTTCGACAATAACTTGCAGCGTTGCATTGCTGTAGATATCCGTTATGTGCTGTTTATTGTTGAGAAGCTGGGAGGATGCAAGAACTTGATTGACGAAATGACTATCGTTGAGTAGTTTCTTGTTCATTCTTTAGTGCAGAGAGGGTGTGTCATGTGAAGACTGTATGAAACGGCATGCCCTCTTTGTTCATTTATTTTATCAGATAAACTTTTATGCCATGAAGAAAACTTGTTTCTTGTTTCTGTTTTCAGCTTTTGTCCTTGCGGGGCAAGCTGATGAGGGAATGTGGATGCTGACTGATTTGAAACAGCAGAATGCTGCCGTCATGCAGGATTTGGGGCTGGATATCAGCATTGACAAAGTATATTGTCCAGAGAATGTGAGCCTGAAGGATGCTGTGGTACACTTTGGAGGAGGCTGCACGGGAGAGGTGATTTCATCTGAAGGACTGGTGCTGACCAATCACCATTGTGGTTATGGATACATCCAGCAGCACAGTTCGGTGGAGCATGATTACCTGACCGACGGGTTCTGGGCCATGACACGTGAGCAGGAACTGCCGTGTGAGGGGTTGAGCGTGACATTCATCGACCGGATTCTGGATGTGACTTCTTACGTAGAGGAGCAGCTGAAAAAAGATGAGGATCCGGACGGAACAAATTATCTGTCGCCTTCGTATCTGGAGAAGGTTGCAAAACGTTTTGCCGACAAGGAGCGGATTGCAACCGATGAATTTACGACATTGGAGCTGAAACCGTTTTACGGGGCGAACAAGTATTATCTGTTTGTCAAAACCGCATACAAAGATGTACGTATGGTTGGCGCGCCTCCGTCTTCCATCGGCAAGTTTGGCGCCGATACGGACAACTGGATGTGGCCGCGTCATTGCGGCGATTTTTCGATGTTCCGCATTTATGCCTCGAAAGACGGGAAGCCGGCTGTCTACAATGCAGAGAATGTGCCTTTGAAAGTGAAGAAGCACCTTTCGATAAACATGCAAGGAGTGAAAGAGGGCGATTTTACTTTTGTGATGGGATTTCCTGGAAAGAACTGGAGATACATGATCAGCGATGAAGTGGAAGAGCGGATGAACACGACCAATTTCATGCGCGATACAATCCGCGGGGTACGTCTGCGGACTTTGGGCGAGGAGATGCGGAAGGATGACAGGACGCGCATCCAATATGCGGCCAAGTATGCTTCTTCGGCAAATTACTGGAAGAATGCAATTGGGATGAACGAAGGGCTGGTGAAGCTGAAAGTGCTTGACAAGAAGAAAAAGCAGCAGGAAGAACTGCTGGCTTACGGACGCGAAACAGGAAATGCGGCATGGAACGAGGCTTACGAAAGCATCCGTAAGATTGTGAAGAAACGCTTTCCTTACGTTTATCATCAGCAGGCCATCTATGAAGCTCTGATGCTGGGAACGGAATTTTACAAGGTGCCGGATACGGACGCTCTGCTCAAAGCCCTGAAGAATGGAAATTCAAAGGAGATAGCAGAGGCTGTAAAGGGACTGGGAAAAGAGGGAAACAAGTTCTTCAACAAGGACTACAATCTCTCTGTCGACCGGAAAGTGTCCAAACGTTTGATCGCGCTTTATGCCCGACTGATACCTTCTGACCAGCGGATCAGTATATTTAAGGTGATTGATGCCCGGTTTGGGGGAAATGTGGATGCGTTTGTGGATGCTTGCTTCGATACTTCCATATTCCGCAGCCGTGAGGCCTTGGAAGCATTCTTGAAGAACCCGGATGCAGAAACATTGGCGAACGATTTGATGGTGCAGTATGCCCGTTCGGTCAAGGAGGGGTATGAGCATACAAGCAATGCGATGAAAGAGGAAACCGATGCGTACAATCGCGCGCATAAGACATGGGTAGCGGGTATGGTTGAACTGAAGCGGAAAAAGCATGAGCCGGTTTATCCGGACGCCAATTCTACGCTGAGGCTGACTTACGGCAAGATCGGGTCTTACGAGCCGGCTGACGCGAAAGAGTATCTGTACTTTACAACGCTGGAAGGTGTAATGGAGAAGGAAGATCCCGACAATCCGGAGTTTGTGGTTCCTGCCCGCCTGAAGAAACTTTACGAAGAAAAGGATTTCGGTCCGTATGCCATGTCCGACGGACGGATGCCTGTATGCTTCGTGACGGCAACGGACAATACGGGCGGAAATTCCGGCTCACCGGTATTCAATGCGAAGGGTGAACTGATCGGTACGGCCTTCGACCGCAACTATGAAGGGCTTACGGGAGATATCGCCTATAATCCCCAGTTGCAGCGTGCCGCATGTGTAGACATCCGCTATACCTTGTTCATTATTGACAAGTATGCCGGAGCATCGCATCTGATAGATGAAATGACCATTGTTCATTGATTCTCTTGGGCTGCGGACAATCCTTAGAAGGGTGTGCCGAAACGCAAATTTTCATTTTTCAATATGACATTACTTTTTTTGACAGCCCAATTTTGTTTTGATACACCCTTGATCCTCAGGCCCCTCCTTCGGGAGGGGTAGGGGATGTTCCCAGCATTTTTTGTATTTCCTGGTCTGCCTTATAAAGCTTGTCCTTGCAGAACTTGATCAGTTTTTGCGCTTCTTTCAGGTTTTCGCCCAATTCGTCGATGTCCAGTTCGTTGCTTTCGATTCTGGAAACAATGGCTTCGAGATGCTTCATTGCTTCCGAGTATGTGTAAGTTTCTTTTTTTGCAGCCATATTTTCTGATTCTTTTGTCTTGTTGGGTACTGTATTCATATTACTTTGCTCTTGAAACTTCCTTTTGCCAGGCGGGTTTCCACCGTATCTCCCGGCCGGAGTCTGGAAGCATCCGTCACCGCTTTTCCGTTTTTCAGTGTCATGCTGTATCCGCGTTTCAGCAGAATGTCGGGAGATGCGGCCTTGATGCGTTCTGAATACAGTTCGATCCGGTGCTTTTCGGTTTGCATACGCACCCGTAAAGCGGTCTGCATCCGTTGCAGGCATATTTCCTGACGGTGCTTTTCCGACTGGAAGCGCGTTTGCAGAGCTGTCCCTATCCGTCTTGCAAATCGTTCCTGAATGAAACTTTCTTGCTGGATCCGCAATTGTATTTTTGAAGGAATGCGTGCAAGCCAGCCGTCAAGCCTTTCTCTTTCGCGTACGATGCGCTGAGGCATTTCCTGATAAATGTATTGGATGAAATTATCCAGGCGTTCTGCAGTCTGGCGCAGGTGGTTGACAAGAAACTCTGCCGCAGCGGTCGGGGTCTTTACACGCGTATGTGCAACCATGTCGATAACCGTATCGTCCCGTTCGTGTCCGATGCCGGTGATGATGGGCAAAGGAAATTGCGCACAGTTTGCCGCCAGATCGTAAGTGTCGAAACCCGACAAGTCGGATGTCGCTCCACCGCCGCGTATGATGACCACTGCGTCCCAATTGTCTGCTTCCTCATAAATGCGGTTCAGGGCGGAAATGATGGAGATTTCAACCTTGTCGCCTTGCATGACAGCCGGAAACAGACGGGGATAGAATACAAAGCCGAAGGCGTTGCTGTTGAGCTGGTTGCAGAAGTCGCCATAGCCGGCGGCAGTAGGCGAGGAGATGACCGCTATCCGCTGTGCGGCTTCCGGAATTTCAAGCTCTTTGTTGAGTGTGAGTATGCCTTCCTTGTCCAGCCGGTTCAGAATCTCCTTTCTTTTGCGGGCCAGATCCCCCAGTGTGTAGGTCGGGTCGATGTCGACAACGGTGAGCGAATAGCCGTAAAGTTCGTGGAATCCTACAGACACCTTTACCAGCACTTTGATTCCGGAAACGAATGCTTGTCCTGTTTCGCGTTCGAAATAAGCTCTGAGCCTTGCGAATGTGCCTGCCCATATAATGCCTCTTGCCTTGGCGATGAGCGTGTTTCCGGCAGGATCTTTCTGTACGAATTCCAGATAGCAGTGTCCGCTGCTGTTGGCACGCACGTCGCTCGTTTCGGCCTGTACCCAATATGTATCGGGCAGGCAGGCTTCGATGCTCCGCCTTACCAGCGAGTTGAGCTGGACCAATGACAAGGGATTATTTTCCATTCTCTTCTTTCAGTTTGCGTGCCAGCTGGAAGGCTTTCCATATGTCGGTCACTCCATATCCGTAGATGTTGTCGGGATAGGCATAGCGGTCGCTTGCCTTGTGGATTATGTCGATCAGTTCGAACACGTTCAGCCAGGGACATGCCTGCCACAAGCAGGCCGCCAGACCGCAGAATACCGGTGCGGCGAATGATGTTCCGTTGGCATAGGCCGTGCCTCCGTTCGTTCCCACAACGGCTGTATGCATTCCGATGGCCATCACGTCCGGCTTGACCCGTCCGTCGGTTGTGTTTCCGACAGAAGAAAAAGGCGCGTTCAGTCCCATTGCGTCAATGGCTCCTACGGTCAATATGTTTTCTGCATCGGCAGGTGGAGTTATCTTTTTCCAGGTGGAAGCTCCGGAGTTTCCCGCGCTGCATACCACCAGCATGCCTTTCTTTGCCGCCATCGAAGCCGATGCGGACATGAGTGACGTATGTCCGTCAAGCTCCCTGTACGTATAGTTGTCGGTTGCGTCGTTGAATGAGAAATATCCCAGTGAAGTGTTCACTATATCTGCGCCTACACTGTCGGCAAATTCGACGGCTGCCGCCCAGTTGTCTTCTTCGGCCAACTGTTCGGAGTCGTTGTCTTCAGACCGGAGCAGCCAGAATCCGGCTTCGGGTGCCGTGCCCGTCATTACGTGAGGCGCGTCGGCGGCAAGGCACGAAAACACTTTCATCCCGTGATTGTGTTCGGCGTAGATGTCTGACTGGGGGTTCACGAAATCTTTTGTCCCCAGTATGTGCGCGTGTCTGAAGATCTTCATTGCGTCTACATTGTAGAACCCGGCATCGATCACCGCAATTTCGATACCTTTTCCCCGAAACCCGGCTTTGTGTATGCTGTCGCCGCGATGCATGCGAATCTGGTCTGCCGCCACTCCGTATATGTCTTCCTGTTCGTTCCATTTGTTATCGACTTCTTTTTTTCTGTCGGCGGGACGAGGAGGGACAGAATCGGGCGAAGTCCATACTTTCCGCACCGATTCAACGAACGGGTTGATCAGGAAGCGCTGGGCTGTCTGTTCACTGTTCGTTTGCATCAGCACCGTATTGTTCCATTTGCTTGCCGATATGAATTTTCCTCCCTGGCTTTCCAGCTGGCGGATATAGGCGGCGCATACCGGCAGGTCGGTCGAGTCTATCTTCAGTCCCTGTCTGTTTCTTCTTTCGATGGAACGGGCGGAAAGAAACTCTTGCGGCCGGTCGAGGCTATAGGTGGTCTGTGACTTGTCTTTAAGCTGCACGCGGTAGCGGTATGAGGTGTTTTCCGCTGGCGCGGCAAGTGCCGAAGCCAGCATCAGTATGCTCAATCCTATAAACTTCAGGTTCATCATCTTTTTATTTTTGAGATGCAAAGATACACAAACTTTTTCTTTTGGCGAAAAAAGCGTAACTTTGCGTGATTTTTTAGCAAACTTCCATTAACTTTCAATTTGTAAAATTTTAAAACGTCTTGTTATGTCACAGAACGGAACAGCCGCCCGACTGGGAACCGAGCCTGTCGGTAGATTATTGATGCAGTATGCAGTGCCCGCTATCATAGCCATGACCGCATCTTCATTATATAATATGGTAGACAGCATTTTCATCGGCCACGGAGTAGGCGCAATGGCTATATCCGGACTTGCCGTAACTTTTCCGCTCATGAACCTTGCCGCCGCTTTCGGTTCGTTGGTCGGAGTGGGGGCTGCAACCATCGTTTCGGTGAAGCTGGGGCAGAAAGACTACCGGACAGCCCGGCAGGTTCTGGGCAATGTGGTTACGCTCAATGTGGTGATCGGTGTCCTTTTCACTATTGTCACGCTTGCTTTTCTCGATCCGATCTTGTATTTTTTCGGTGCCAGCGAAGCTACTATTTCTTATGCGCGCGACTATATGGTGATCATTCTTTTGGGAAATGTCGTCACTCATTCTTACCTGGGGCTGAATTCGGTTCTCCGTTCGGCCGGACATCCGCAGAAAGCCATGTTCGCAACGATCATGACGGTGGTTATCAACACGCTGCTCGACCCGCTTTTCATCTTCACTTTTGATATGGGCATTGAGGGAGCGGCCGTCGCTACCGTGCTCGCGCAGGCCGTTGCCCTGATATGGCTGTTCAGGCTCTTCAGCAACAAGAACGAGCTTATTTATCTTCAGCGGGGCATCTATCGCCTGCAAAAGCATCTCGTTTCCGGTATCATAAGCATCGGTATGGCTCCTTTTCTGATGAATTTGGCGGCCTGTTTCATCGTGATTCTTATAAATAAGGGACTGAAGCAGTATGACGGCGACCTGGCGATAGGAGCTTTCGGAATCGTGAACCGCATTTCCTTCCTTTTCGTGATGATTGTGATGGGACTGAACCAGGGGATGCAGCCGATAGCTGGATATAACTACGGTGCCCGCCAGTATCACCGGGTAAACCATGTGATGAAGCTGACGGTGATAGCGGCAACGGTTGTGACCACGGCGGGATTTTTGATCGGCGAACTGGTGCCCGAGCTGGCCGTAAAGGCTTTCACTTCGGATGCAACCCTTGTGGATATGGGGGCGCGAGGGATGCGCATTGTCGTGATGTTTTTTCCGATAATCGGCTTTCAGATGGTTACGTCCAACTTTTTTCAGAGCATCGGAATGGCAAAGAAGGCCATCATCCTTTCGCTCAGCCGTCAGGTGATGATCCTGATACCTTGTCTGGTGATACTTCCTTTGTTCTGGGGAGCTGACGGCGTATGGTTCAGCATGCCCATATCAGATGCGGTAGCCAGCGTCATTGCCGCCGTGATGCTCTATCGCCAGTTCAAGTTCTTCAAGCAGCATCCTGCTCCTCAACTCTGAGTGCGCATCTTTTGCGTTTGAATATGTGTTGATTTTCAGTGTTTTGCCTTGTGCTTCGGCAGGATGCCGCGGAGTTTTCTCCTCTTCACTGGAGTGATACGATCTCTTCACTCCAGCGATACGATCTCCTCACTGGAGTGATACGAACTCCTCACTCCAGTGAAGAGGTTGATGTTGCGTGGTTCTCAGGGCTGACGCATTACTAAAGTCATTGATATTCAGAGTATCTGATATTTAGAGATATACTAAAGCCAGATAAAAAGGCTGTTTTTTACCTATAAAATCAGCACATGCTGAATAATAAGTACTTAATAATCAATATTCTTTTTAATGCGTCAGCCCTGCTCCAGTGAAGAGGTTGGCGTTGTGCGGTCTTTTTTTAAGTTTTAAAGGGAAGGGTTGGGTATTTAAAGAGAAAAAATCATTTGTTTTTCTATGAATGTATATTTTTTTATTATATATTTGCCGCCAATCTTGATAATTAAGCCTAAAAACAACTTATTTGATTTTTTACCTAATAAATGCTTTATGAGAAAAAACAAATCTTCCTATGGAAAAACGAATTGGGCAGGAACCCTATGGGCAGGAGTCTTGCTTGTATCGGCAGAGGGAATGTTCTTTCCGCTGTATGCTGCGGATACCGGCAGCAGTCTGTCAGTAAACGAAACGCAACAACAAGCCGACATCACTGTAACGGGACAGGTGCTTGACGAAGCCGGCATGGGGATTCCCGGCGCCAATGTGTCGGTAAAGGGGAAAACCGGATTAGGAACCATAACAGACATGGATGGAAACTTCTCGCTGAAAGTACCTGGAAATTCCATACTGACAGTTTCGTTTATGGGTTATACCACACAGGAAAGAAAGGCTGTGGCGGGACAAGCCATGCGCTTCAACCTGGTGCCCGACAGCAAGGCGCTGGATGAAGTTGTGGTGGTTGGTTATGGTACGCAGCGCCGAAGCACGGTAACCGGTGCCATTGCCGATGTGAAGACCGACCGCCTGAAAGACATCACCGCCCCCAGCGTGAGCAACATGCTGCAAGGCAAGGTGGCAGGTGTGGTAGTCACCCCTTCTTCCGGACGTCCGGGCGACGGCGTGAGCATCCGTGTGCGCGGTACAGGTTCTATCTCCGGAAGCCAGGAGCCTTTGTGGGTGATCGACGGTGTCATCGGTGAAGGTTCTGCCGAATTGAATCCCAATGATATCGAAAGCATCTCTATCTTGAAAGACGGTTCGGCTACCGCCCTCTACGGTTCGCGCGGCGCCAACGGTGTGGTACAAGTCACCACCAAACGTGCTAAACTGGGTACTGCACAATTTAATGCGTCAGCCAAGTGGTCTGTTTCTCAATTGACAAAAGGCAACCTGGAAATGATGAACGGTGCCGAATACTATGATTATCTGGTAACGGCCTATACCAACGCGGGAAATCTGGATGACCAATATTGGCTGCAGCCCTATCTGCGTGACCGCAACTTTGACTGGTGGGACTATGCCACGCAGAATGCATTGACTCAGAACTACAACATAAACTACACCTACGGTAACAACAAAATCCGTGCATATATTTCGGGTGACTACTACACGGAAGAAGGTACCATCAAGGGGTACGATTATGACCGCTTTACTTTGCGTTCCAACACGGAATATATGGTAAACGACCGTCTGACGCTGAAAGCCAACATTGCCGCCAGCTACAAGGAAACGTTTAACCAGGAGTATTCGTTGGCTCACACCAGCTACACGCCATGGGATACGCCGTGGGATTCGCAGGGTAATCTGAAAGACGGAAGCCAGGGTCTTCCCGCTACTGCAGAAGAAGCCGTATCAGCCAATCCGGATGATTACTGGTATAGCGACGGCGGTACAAACTTCGCCTACGACCGTCATCTGAACTGGGGCAAAAGCCGCTCTAACGGACTGGACGTGAATTTAGGTTTCACCTATAAGATTTTCGATTTCCTTACTTTTGAGTCAAACAACAAGATCGGGTTCTCCAACAACTACAGTAGTACTTATACTGACCCGAAAAGCCGTGGCGGTGTAGGAACCAAGGGAAGCTATTATGATGCAAACAGCAATTCGCGCTCTGTTTACACCAACCAGCTGTTGCGCTTCATGAAAACGTTCGGCGACAAGCACGAGGTGAGCGCATACTTGTTCTACGAATACGAAGAATACCGTTATTGGGATTTGACAGCTACTGCCTACAATATAGCGCAAGGTGCTGAAATCATCAGTGCTGGTGCAGACGACCCAGCCGCAAGCGGAACCAAGTATGAAAACAAGAATGCGGCATACCTGTTTAACGGAAACTATACTTACGACGGCAAATACATGCTTCAGGCCATGGTGCGCCGCGACGGTTCCAGCCGTTTCGGTAGCAACAAGCGTTGGGGTACATTCTGGTCGGTAGGCGGCGGATGGAACATCCACAAAGAAGCCTTCATGGAAAACGTGCCCTGGATCAACGAACTGCGTGCCCGTGTTTCTTACGGTATCAACGGAAACCAGCCGGGCGGCTCTTACGACTATCTGACCAAGGCCAGCATTACGACCCAATACGACAATCAGATAGCCTTGATGACAAACTACTTGGGTAACCCCGATCTGGAATGGGAAGAAACCGGCAATCTGGACGTCGGTCTGGATATACGTCTGTTCGACCGCCTGAACATCACGTTGGACGGCTATGTGAAAAAGACCAAGAACTTGCTTTACCTGCGCCACCTCTCGGCTGTGAGCGGTTTCAACCGTCAGACATCCAACAACGGCAAGTTGGAAAACAAGGGTTTTGAAATTACGGTGACTCCGGAAATCATCAAGACAAAAGACCTCTATTGGGATGTCAGCTTCAACTTGGGTTACAATCACAATGAGATTACTTACATGCCCGACGGCGATGACTTGAGTTTCCAGGCCACGGCAGTGGGCTATCCTTACTTGAACTACTACATGCGCGAATGGGCGGGTGTGGACACGATGACAGGCAAGGGCCTGTGGTTCAAAGTGGACAAGACTACCGGTGAAAAGACCGTGACCAGCAACTACAACGAAGCTACGCCCGTGCTGCTTGACGCAGTGCCTATTCCTGACATCAACGGTGCTGTCGCAACCAACCTGACATGGAAGGGCCTTTCGCTGAACGCCAACTTTACTTTCGCGGCCGGAGCCAAGATTTACAACAGCATGCGTGCCGGCGCGTTGGACCGTGACTGCTCTCGTCCGAGCCAGGTGCCGATGAGGTTGCAGGACGGATGGAGCCGCTGGGAAAAACCGGGCGACATAGCCACTCATCCGCAGCTCATAGCCAACAGCAGCGCTGACAATTCAAATACGTCTACCCGTTATCTGGAGAATGGTGATTACTTTAAGCTGAAATCTCTCAGCTTGTCATACAGCTTGCCCAGCAAATGGTTGAAACCTCTTAAAATCAACTCGGCAGCAATCAACTTGACCGGTGAAAACCTTTTCACCATCACCAAGTATTCCGGTCAGGATCCCGAAGTCTTGTTCTCCAGTTCATACAATGGAAGTGCCAGCAGTTTCGGCTATCCTACTGTACGCCGTTTTACAATTGGCGTGAATGTTAATTTCTAAACTTGTACCTTTATAATAAACAACGATATGAACATCAAATATGCATTAAGTTCCTTAGGGCTGGCAACTGCCTTGGCAGGATGCAGCGTGGATACGAAATTGTACGATGGTATAGCGCTTGAAAGTATAGACGAACGTAACCTCGTGGAATTGTCGGAAGGCAGCTACCGATTGCTGAAGAATGACAATGGGCTGATAGACAACGGCTTCCAATTTTTTGCCTTGAGAGGTGATGATGTTTGCTGGGGAGGAACATCTACAGGCGGTACATTCGACTTTTACGACTACAGCCGCAACGTACAAAGCACACTGACCGAATATGGATGGGAGCTGGGATACCGTATGATAGGCAACTGCAACCAGATTATCGATATGGTTGAAGCGATGGGCGACGGACGCTCGGAAGAGGAAACCATCATCATGGGCGAGAACTATTATTTGCGCGGTTTGGGCTACTTCTATCTGGTAAACTGGTTCGCGCAGCCTTATTCCAACAATCCCACACAGAATCCCGGCCTTCCGCTGAAGCTGACAAGCGATGCGGAGGATTATCCTGACAAGCGTTCTACCGTGGAAGAAATCTACCAGCAGGTGGTAAAAGACCTGAAGGCTGCCAGCACCTATATGACATTGCCGGCAGGTACGTTACCCAAAGACCACAATCACGCCACCAAGGAAGCTGCCCAGGCACTTCTGGCACGCGTATATCTCTACATGGGTGACTTGGATAACGCCTATTTAATGGCCGACAGCGTCATTCAGTCCGGACGCTTTGAACTGCTGCAGGGAGAAGCATACTACAACTATCCGCAGCACGTGCCCGAAGATAATAAGGAAACAATCTTTGCCGTACGCCGTACCCGTCTGAAAGACGACGGCAGCTATAGTCGCCAGGGAGGGCTGTTCTTCCGTATCGACAAACAAGGCTGGGAAGAAGTGTATGCTTCGAATCCTTATCTGGAACTGCTGGAACTGAATCGGGACGAAAATGGTTTCCCTGTAGACCTGCGCAGCAAGTTCGTCACCAAGCGTTACGTTGAAGACGGTACGAACACCGACATATACGGTGTGCATGGCAATGAAAACGGTACGTATAACGATTGGACATTTGTGTACAGCAGGCGCCAGTCGGCCAGCAGTGCCAACTTTGTGATAAAGCAAATCAGTGTAACCAAGCAGGACGACGGCACATGGAAGATGAGCGATGAAGATGCCGCATCTTTCCAGAATGCCACTATCCAGGAGGAAGACTATAACTTGGGTTCACGCTACTATGTAAGGGGAACAGACGGCGTCAAGTATATCGGCCGCATCGAACCGAGGGTATACAATGCCAACACCTTGCGCCAGAAGTCAACCGACTATCTGGTCTATGCAATCAACAAGTTCTCTTATCAGGAGCAGTTTTATCACTTGTGGTCGCCGGTCGTTTCCCGTCTGGCCGAAATGTACCTGATCCGTGCCGAATACTATGCAAGCAAGAATCAGGTGCAGGAGGCATTGGATGATGTGAACATATTGCGCCGCCGGGCAGGCGTTCCTGAATGGACAACAACCAACATGCAGACGGCAGAAGCCGGACAGCCCAAGGACATTATGAAAATCGTTGAGGAAGAACGCATGTTGGAGCTGGCGTGGGAAGGACACCGTTCGCTGGACATCTTCCGCAAGAAAGGCACGCTGAACCGCATGTATCCGGGCGGACACACGCTTACTGTGGGCGACCAGTTCTGGGAAGTTCCCTACAATTCAACTGCGGTATGCGAATTTATCCCGCAAGGACAGTTCGACCAGTATCCTTATGATCTGGAACAGAATCCTTAACCTGAGCAATAATTCATACAATTCTATTTAATCCGATAAAAAAGAGACAAATGAAAAAATTATCATACTTGATGCTATTCTTTCTGTCGGCCTTCCTCTTAGGAGGATGTGCCGATACGGAGCAACCCTATGTGGGCTACATCACGATAAAACGTGCCGTGGTAGAAGCCGCAGCCAATTCAACAGCCACCATTACCGCCGATACAGATATTGATTCTCCCATTGAACTCAAGTCGATCGACTTTGGTGAAGGGGTGGAAGAATGGTGTACGGTTACCTTCGATGGCAGGGACATTACGGTGACAGCTACACAGGCCAACACCGGCAGTAATTACAGAACCGCCACAGTGAATGTGAAGTGCGGCTATTGGCTGACTTCATTCGTCGTTCTGCAGAAATACGAAGGACAAGAATACCTGCAATATGACTGGACCGGATGGACAGCCACAGGCTCTGACGTACAGGAAAACGATGGAGGAGGCTATAGCTCGCTGTTTACGGAAGACCGCACCGAGTTCTGGCACAGCTATTATGGCGAACCTACACCCTGTCCGCACTGGCTGCTCATTGACATGCAGAAGGAATTGGAATGCAGCCAGTTCGCCATCGGGCGCAGAGAAGCTGGAGGAAATAACTATCCTTCTGTAAAACACATGAATATCTATACCAGCACAGACGGAGAAAACTTTGAGCAGGTAGGCGAATTTACCTTTGAACTGCCTTGGACAGCACCGGATGGAACTGTTGTTGAAGGCAACAGTCCGCTGGTTCCTGCCGAAGAAGTGATAACGCTGGATGCCCCCGTAACGGCGCGCTATGTCAGACTGGAAATTACAGCAACCAACAACGATACTGGCGTTTGCCAGGTTGCTTATTGCAAGGTTTACGAGAAACTGTAAAGCTTCACGATGAACCGGGAAGGAAGAGGATGTGTCATTTTGTCACATCCTTTTCTTTTACATACAGGATTTAACCGCTCTTCGCGTATCAGGCAATTCGATAATAGAGGCTAAAAAAGTAGGTACTTTCGTAAAAAAGTAGCATCTTTGCAGTATGAATTGGATTGAACACGTAACCGTACTGGAATTATTGATAAAAGGCTTCATCGTGGGGGTGGTTGTTTCTGCTCCTTTGGGACCTGTGGGCGTGCTTTGTATCCAGCGGACTCTGAACAAGGGGCGCTGGTTCGGTTTCGTGACCGGGCTCGGAGCTGCGCTGAGTGATATCTGCTATGCTTTGCTGACGGGGTATGGCATGAGCTTCATGGATGAGCTTATCGTGAAGCACCAGATTGTTTTGCAGATTGTGGGGAGCATCATGCTTTTCGCTTTCGGTATCTATACTTTCCGCAGCAATCCGGTAAAGGCATTGCGTCCTTCTTCGGGCAAGCGTGGGACCTATCTCCACAATTTTGTTACGGCTTTTTTCGTGACGTTTTCCAATCCCCTGATCATATTCCTGTTTATCGGACTCTTTGCCCGTTTCTCGTTTGTGATGCCGGGAAGTCCTATCGGCTTCCAGCTCGTTGGTTATCTGGCGATTATTATCGGTGCGGTAAGCTGGTGGTTCAGCATCACTTATTTTGTGAACAAGGTTCGTGCGCATTTCAATGTGCGGGGCATATGGGTGTTAAACCGCATTATCGGCATTGTGGTGGTGATTGCTGCCATTGTGGGGATTGTGCTTGCGATAAACGGAACATCTTTTTCATAAAACAATAGTTTATGTATATTTCTCAGGAACTGAAACAGAAGAACATTGCGGAATATCTGTTGTATATGTGGCAGGTGGAGGATCTGATAAGGGCCAACGGAGGCGATATAGACAGGATCCGGAAAACGGTTGTGGATCCTTATCCCGTGTCTGATGAACAGAAACGCGCGCTGGAACAGTGGTACAGCGATTTGATTCAGATGATGCGCGATGAAGGGGTGATGGATAAGGGACATCTTCAGATTAACAAGAATGTCATCATCTGGCTGACAGACTTGCATCTGCGCCTGTTGCGCTCGCCGAAATTTCCGTATTACAGTGCGGCTTATTACAAGGCTCTTCCTTTCATCGTAGAACTGCGCGCCAAGGGCGCTGATAAAGGGGAGCCCGAACTGGAAACATGTTTTGAAGCCATGTACGGGGTGCTTCTGCTGAGGCTTCAGAAAAAGGAAGTGAGCGAGGCTACCCAGGGGGCTATCAAAGTGATAAGCGACCTGCTCGCTATGCTGGCCGGATATTATATAAAGGATAAAAAGGGAGAACTGGAACTTGAATAACTGAATAATTGGAAGAATGAAATATGGCCAACCAACAAATAGAAAGAAGAAGAACATTTGCGATTATCGCACATCCGGATGCCGGTAAAACTTCGCTGACGGAAAAACTGCTGCTTTTTGGCGGACAGATCCAGGTGGCGGGAGCAGTGAAGTCGAACAAGATCAGAAAGACAGCAACATCCGACTGGATGGACATCGAAAAGCAGCGTGGTATCTCGGTAACCACTTCGGTGATGGAGTTTGATTACCGCGACTACAAGGTGAATATTCTCGATACGCCGGGGCATCAGGACTTTGCGGAAGACACATACCGCACGCTGACAGCCGTCGACAGCGTAATCATTGTGGTAGACGGGGCGAAAGGTGTGGAAACGCAGACCCGCAAGCTGATGGAAGTTTGCCGTATGCGCAACACGCCGGTCATAATCTTTGTGAACAAGATGGACCGTGAGGCGAAAGACCCGTTCGACTTGCTGGACGAACTTGAGAACGAGCTGGTCATCAACGTGCGTCCGCTGACATGGCCGATTGAGAGCGGCCCCCGTTTCAGAGGCGTGTATAACATCTATGAAAAGAAGCTGAACCTGTTCCAGCCTTCCAAGCAGGTAGTGACGGAAAAGGTGGAAGTGGATATCCATACGGAAGACCTCGACAATCATATCGGTTCTCCGCTGGCCGAGAAACTCCGTAACGAGCTTGAACTGATAGAAGGAGTGTATCCGGAGTTTAATGTCGGCGACTATCTGAAGGGTGAGCTTGCTCCGGTGTTTTTCGGTTCGGCTCTGAACAACTTCGGAGTGCAGGAGCTGCTGGACTGTTTTGTGGAGATTGCTCCAAGTCCGCGTCCCGTACAGGCGGAAGAGCGCGTCGTGATGCCGGAAGAACCTAAGTTTACGGGATTTGTCTTTAAAATAACGGCTAATATTGACCCGAACCACCGTTCGTGCGTGGCTTTCTGCAAAGTCTGTTCGGGCAAGTTCACGCGCAATACTCCGTATCTTCATGTGCGCCACAACAAGACCATGCGCTTTTCTTCTCCTACGCAGTTTATGGCACAGCGCAAGACTACGGTTGACGAGGCTTGGGCGGGCGATATCATCGGTCTGCCGGACAACGGGGTGTTCAAGATTGGAGATACGTTGACCGAAGGTGAAATTCTGCATTTCAAGGGACTGCCCAGCTTCTCTCCCGAAATGTTCAAGTACATCGAGAATGCAGATCCGATGAAGACAAAACAGTTGAACAAAGGCATTGACCAGCTGATGGACGAAGGTGTGGCCCAGCTTTTTGTGAATCAGTTCAACGGGCGCAAGATTATCGGGACGGTAGGCCAGTTGCAGTTTGAGGTCATCCAGTATCGTCTGGAGAACGAATATAACGCCAAATGCCGTTGGGAGCCGGTCAGCCTGTACAAGGCATGTTGGATTGAGAGCGACGATCCGGCCGAACTGGAAGCCTTCAAGAAGCGCAAGTTTCAGTATATGGCAAAAGACCGCGAGGGACGTGACGTGTTCCTGGCCGATAGCAACTATGTGCTTCAGATGGCTCAAAATGATTTCAAGCACATCAAGTTCCATTTTACCAGTGAGTTTTAAACTTAGAATATTATGGGTATCTTGAACGCTATTTTAGGAAATGCTTCTTCGCTGGATCCTGACTCTTTGAAGAAAGAGTACGGCGATCTGCTTTGTGAAGGCGAATTCATTGAACAGGCTTTCGTGATCATTCGTGACAAATGGGTGTTTACCAATAAACGTCTGATTATTCAGGACGTACAGGGGGTGACCGGGAAGAAACGTGAATACCATTCTATTCCTTACCGTTCGATTGAGCGTTTTTCGATAGAAACGTCGGGAACCTTTGACGATGATTGTGAGATGAAACTGTGGGTGAGAGGTTGTGCAGAACCTTTTGAGCAGGAGTTCAGCCGGGGTACAGACATAAAAAGGATACAGCGCGAGCTGGCAAAATATGTGCTGTGATGACAGCTTTAAAATGAAACTTCGGCGGTAACAGCTGCTTGTTTTATGTGAAGTGGAGGCGCAGTCTTGCTTGAGACAAGTTACTGCGCCTCTATTGTATTGTGTGCGGTCAGATTCTGTTTGCTTTCCGCTTCCTGAACCATACGACGAACCACACAGCGGCTATTATTGTACAGATGATTCCGATCGGATAGGCTATCTGCGGTGGAAGCCCGAGTCCTTCGGGGGCAATAACGATGTAGGTGCTGCACACGCTTGTCATGAACAGGGCAGGGACAAGCGTAAGCCAATAATTTTTCTTGGCTTGCACCATCCATACGGTAATCGCCCACAAGGTGAATACAGCCAGTGTCTGGTTGCACCATGCGAAATACCTCCAGATGATTTTGAATCCTTCCACATCACTGAAACTGTATACCAGCAGTCCGATGGTTACCAGAAAGATAGGTATACAAATAATCAGTCGTTTGCGTATGCTCCGTTGCTCGATGTGGAAAAAGTCGGCGACAATCAGGCGTGCGGAGCGGAGGGCTGTATCTCCGCTGGTAATCGGTGCGGCCACGATGCCGAGAATAGCCAGTATGCCTCCAAAGCCGCCCAGCCATTCGATCGAGATGTCGGTAGCGACTTTTGCGCCTGAATAGGCGATTCCTGTAGCTTTGTCAACAATGCCGTTTTCCTGGAAGAACCAGGTGGCGGCCGCGGCCCAGATAAGCGCAACGATGCCTTCTGTTACCATCGCTCCGTAGAATACCGGACGGCAATGTTTTTCGTTAGTGATGCATCGTGCCATGAGTGGAGATTGCGTGGCATGAAAGCCGCTGATGGCTCCGCAGGCGATGGAAATGAACATCATCGGGAAAATAGGGTTCTTTTCGTATTTCGTGCCGAATCCGTTCCATATTTCCGGAAGATCGGGACTCTTGACATAAAGCATTACCAAAATGCCTACAGCCATAAACAGCAGAGCGACCGCAAAAAGCGGATAAATCCGTCCGATAATCTGGTCGATGGGAAGCATGGTAGCAAGCACATAATACAGAAAAATGACAGCCATCCAGAAATAGACATCGAGGTATTCCGGAGTCATTCCCGCAAGCAGCTCCGCCGGTCCGGAAACGAATACTGCGCCTACCAGCACCATCAGAATCATGGTGAATATGCATGCCACTTTCTTTGTGCGTTGTCCCAGAAAACGTCCGATTTGTTCGGGAAGGCTTTCCCCGTCGTGCCTGAGCGAGAGTGTTCCGGAGAGGAAATCATGTACGGCTCCTGCAAATATTGTTCCTATTACAATCCATATATAGGAAGCCGTACCGAACTGCGCTCCCATGATGGCGCCGAAAATCGGTCCCAGTCCGGCGATGTTGAGAAACTGAATCATGAAGATTTTCCATGTAGGGAGCGGGATATAGTCCACTCCGTCGGCTTTGGTGATGGCGGGAGTTTTGCATTTAGAGTCAGGGGAGAAGATGCGGTCGATGAACTTTCCGTAAATCCAATATCCTGCCAAAAGCAAGATCAATGCGATGCTGAATGTAATCATAGTTTTATTTTTGACGTTAAAACAGCGCAAAAATAATAAATATGTTACATGCTTGTTCTTTTTTGTGTATGAATTATAATTAAATTCTGAGTTTTTATGGGATAGTGCAAAAAGGTAATCTGATATTCCATGGTTTTGTTTTCTGATATGCTGTTCAGTCTTTAGGGAAAAGTCCGTCTTTTGTTGGTATAGAATTTTTATTATCAATAGAATGGAATAAAGTGGTGGGCAAATAAAAAAGCGAATTATTGGTAAAATAAAATCTCCGTTAAAGGACGAGGACTCTTAATGTTTTCACAGCGGAATAATCCTTGTTTTGATTTGCTTCAAAAGTATTGCAGAATTAAGGAAGAGTCTAAAGAACAAACGTTGTTGTAAAAAAGTATAGTTCTAAAAAATAAAAAAATAGAAGCTAAAAAAAGGCAAGGCAGTGAATTTTTTCAAAATTATATATATATTTACAGTATTAATTTATTTTATCATTATGATAATTAAACTATGATGAGCATCTGATATAAACAATAACCTTGTAGAAACTAAGAATATGAAAACAATAAACTATTTGCAACAATATTAGACAAAAAAGAGATTATTTTTATAGTTGCACTTACAAATAACAAAATTATGATGTCAACCAATATATTTATTTCTATTCTACGTGAATTACATGTATCTTTTACCAAAAGTTTTACCCTTCGTGTCTATGAAGAGCATCCGTATAAATATACATTTCGTCTTTTTTTATTATTGTGTGTATGTTTGATGCTTCTTCCACGGACAATATGCGCCCAAGAATATAAAATCACAGGCACGCTTCGTGACCTTATTACGGAGGATGGTGTAGACTCCGTAAGGGTGGAGCTGTTGCGTGAGGACAGCAGTCTGGTAGATGTAACCATGTCCGTGATACCGGTTACAGAGGAGATGATTGCAAGCAATTTGCGCGTGGCGCGCAAAATTGCAAAAGACGGTGCGGCCTTCACACTCAATGCGCCTGGAGCTTCCCGCTATATTATAAAATGCCGTAAGATGGGCTATGAGACGATTGTTCATGGCGTTGAAATCAAGGCGGAGAAGGTTAAGAGAAGAGTAATCGATGTGGGCGACATCTACATGCAAAAGAAATTTCATCAGCTGGACGAGGTAGTGGTTAAGGGTACTATGATTAGAATGTACTACAAGGGCGATACGCTGGTGTATAATGCAAGTGCTTTTGCGCTGCCCGACGGCTCGATGCTTGACGACCTGGTAAAGCAATTGCCCGGTGCAGAAATACGTAATGGCAATGTATTTGTGAACGGGCGGCTTGTGGAGAACTTGCTTTTGGGAGGAAAGGACTTTTTCAACGGTAATCCGCAGGCGGCCCTTAAGAACTTGCCCGCTTATGTGGTGAGCCGCGTAAAAGTTTATGAAAAGGAAGGAGTTCTCAGTGAAACGACCGGGACGGATATGGGCGATGAGTCGTATGTGATGGACGTTCGTCTTAAACGCCAATACGTAGGCACCTACCTGGGGCAGTTGAAGGGAGGATATGGTACGGAAGAACGTTATGAAGGCGGCTTGTTTGCCATGCGTTTTGACGAACGGCAGAGTTTTACGTTGTCGGGGGACTTTAACAACCTGAATGCTGACAATAGCTATAACCAGTACGGCGGCTTCGCGCGATCCATGCAAAGCGGGCTGCATAAGCGCAACTATGTTTCTGCCGACTACCGCTTTGAGCCAAACGGGAAATTAAAACTGACAGCCAATGCTGCCTTTGAGCATCGTGACGATCGGTTGACGCAAGGAACGGCGAGTGAAACGTTCCTCTCCGGCGGCAATACCTATGGTCGTTCACAGACAAACAGTTCCGGCAGAAGCATTGGAGGAAACGGCAGTGTTAAACTGACACTACGTCCCCGGAGCGGCCGTCTTTACGAAATGGGGTACTCCGGCAATTACCGTCACCGGGATAATAGCGTTGCCTCGCGTTCTGCATCGTTTGATGTCTTGCCCATTTCGGAGAGTACGGAATCCATACTCGACAGCGTATTCATGCAGCCGATGGACGAGAGGATTCGCAGCTTGACACTCAATCGGCTGAGGGATGATGTCCTAGCCGAAAGCAACCAGTCCTCTCACAAGTTTACTGCTCATGGTGCGTTGGCATTCCAAGGAAACCTGCTTGACTTAAACGGCAATTTTACTCACAACAAGCGTGAACAGGATCAGTTTGATATTTATCGCCTGGAATATCCCAAAACAGAACAGGCAGCGGACTATCGTCATCGCTTTGCCGATGCGGATACTCGCAGTTACAACTATCGGCTTCAAGGAAGGTTCTTCTGGAAATACCTCAATACAGAGCAGGCGAACGGACAGCTGACACCTGGATATACCTTTTCTCAGCATTATGCCTCCGAGCAAAATCCCCTTTATCGCCTTGATTGGTTAGGCGAAGGATGGACTGATGGAGATTCGGTACAGCTTGGCATGCTCCCTTCTGTCCGTGAAGAACTTCTTCGATGCATCGACATGGACAACAGCTACTTTTCCACTGCCCATACCTCACGCCATACCCTGTCGCTTGACTGGTTCTATGATAAAAAGTTGCCTAAAATGGGATGGCTTGAGATAAAATCTACACTGACCTTTCATCATGAAAATGCCCGCTTGCGCTATCAGCGATTTGGCAAGAGCTATCATACTGCGCGCCATGCTTGGCTTGCTGAGCCGTCGGCTTCGCTTCGTTGGCGTCCGATAGAGGGAGATAAAGGAGGGACCAAGCTGAGCGTGATGCTGAAGTACAACGCTACAAATTCGCAGCCGAATCTTCGCTATATGCTTGATCTGACCGACGCTTCCAATCCGCTTTTCGTTACCTTAGGCAATCCCGGTTTGAAAAACATGCGCAGCGACCGGCTCATGCTCCAGCTGAAGCGTACACATCAGCAGGGGCGTTCGCTGAACACCTCTATTGACTATACCCGTTGGCACAATCAAGTGGCTGCAATGCAAACGTATGACACCCAAACCGGAGTGCGAACTTCACAGTGGGTCAACGTAGACGGGAATTGGCTGGCGAACTATAATCTTTGGTACAATGTGCCTCTTAACAAAAAGAAGAACCTAATCCTGCAGGCACAGTTAAAGGTCAGTTATTTGCACAGCGTAGATCTTTCGTTTGTGCAAGATGAAGAAAGAACGTCGATCTGTCATGCCGGCACCATCCAAGCTAGCCCTAAACTTACATTTAATTATTCCCCCGCTGCGGGTGCCCTGTTTACGGGTGGCGTCGGACTTGACTGGAGAAATGTGGATGGTGAACGTGAGGATTTTGTCCGCATTCGTACTACTGATGTAATGTATCACTTGAGCGCCCAAGTTCCCCTGCCCGGTGAGGTTTCATTGGCAACGAACTTCCGTCTGACTTCCCGCTATGGTTTCAATGATGCCGCGCTCAACGATACGCGCCTGCTTTGGAATGTAAGTTTGTCACGTACCTTCCGTTCTTTCACCTTCATGCTTAAAGGTTATGACTTGCTGGGGCGTGACCGATATACTTATGTGAACGTGAATGGCCAAGGCCGCATCGAGAGGTTTTCTAACGTCCTCCCTCGTTACGTACTCTTTTCCTTGACATGGAAGTTTAATAAAGCGGGAAAGAAGAAGTCTTAAGATGAAATATAGTATGTCAAATATGTCAATTGTCAATATTTCTCTTCCTGGCTATAACGCTGGGAAGTATTTGCGAAAATCTGTTGAAAGTATTCATAAACAGACTAATACCTCTTCTGAACTGTTCATCATTGATGATGGTTCGACAGACGGACGCATTGATTTTTTAATTCATGTTACAGATGGGCGTATTTATTTGATGAAACGGAATCACAGTTATATTGCTACGCTTAACTATGGTTTTTCAATTTCCTGTGGTAAATGTATTGCTCGGATGGATTTTGACAATAAAATGTTTCCGGCTCGGTTAGGAGAACAAGTTACAGTGTTTGAAGCGGACAAAGATATCATGATTTATGTTTCTTATATGAAACGAATGGGAGGAGAGAATGTGTACGATTCTGGTTTGAGAGGGACTATTGGTCTATTTGCCAACACCCTCTTACTTAGTAATCTTATTGTCTATTTAATCGTTATAATTCGGATGGACTATCTCCGAACCAGCCAGCTAAACTATCAATTGGAATATATTTATGCTGAGGGCCATAATTTGTGGGCGGAAGTCGCATGTCTTGGTGAGGTATTTTACATTATTTCTAAGTCTCTTCTAGAATATTATATTTCCGAAGTGCAGGTAAGTTGTGTTCACAATTTGCAACAATGCGAAACTGCAGGTCGCATTCGCAATGAAACCCTGAATTTCTTGATTAAGAACTGCTTAAAAAATGTGTTGCTCATATAGAAAAACTTTATAACACTTACATGCTCCTTAACAAGGATAATTTGCTTGATGATGACTATATCTTTTATGGTTTCTATCAATTCTTTTCACGTATACTCGCCGATGATGAATATTAAACGCTCGTTCCCATTCTATGCACAATTTGACATGATGGACTGCGGTCCTGCCTGTTTGCGCATGATTGCAAAATATTACGGAAAACATTACACCCTGCAAACATTGCGTGAGAAGAGTTATATAACCCATGAAGGTGTATCAATGCTGGGTATTAGTGAAGCGGCCGAAAGTATCGGTTTCCGATCATTGGGTGTCCGTATTAATGCGGATGAATTGAGTGACAATGTCTCTTTACCTTGTATTCTCCATTGGAATCAAAATCACTTTGTAGTCCTTTACAAGATCAAGAAGGGCCGTGGTCGTCAATCTATTTTCTACATTGCCAATCCTGCTTCTAAATGTGTAAAGTATACCCAAAAGGAATTTGAAAAGTGCTGGTGTAGCACGACAAACGACATGAGCGAGAGAGAACGGCCCTTTTGCTTACCCCCGGGCCGGACTTTGACCAAGTAGAGGAAGAACCAGAACATGCCACAAAGCGAGATCTGCTTTTTTTTGCACGCTATCTGCTACCTTACAAAGGACAGTTTGCGCAGATCCTTCTCGGTATGGCGTTGGGGAGTTTCTTGCAGATGGTCTTTCCTTTTCTTACTCAAGCTATGGTTGATATCGGCATTGGCGATCGCAATCTCGGCTTTATCACGCTCATTCTCATTGCCCAGCTTGCTCTCTTTCTCTCGCAGCTTGCCATTGGCTTTTTGCGAAGTTGGATTATGTTGCATATCAACTCTCGCATAGATATTGCTCTTATCTCTGACTTTTTGATGAAACTCATGAAATTGCCACTTCATTACTTTGATACAAAGATGACAGGCGACATTATGCAGCGTATCGGTGACCACTCCCGCATTAAGTCGTTCTTGATGGGCAATACGGTAAATATTCTTTTTTCCATTATCAATTTCTTTATATTTGCCGGTATCCTTGGTTACTATCGTCCGCTGATTCTTTTGATATTCCTCTGCGGTAATGCTCTTCATGTCATTTGGATATTGTCTTTTATGCGCTTTCGCCGCGAACTCGACATCAAGCGTTTCAATCAATCTGCTGGAGAACAGAGTAAAATCATTCAACTCATTCAAGGTATGCAGGAGATAAAACTCAATAACTGTGAGCAGCAAAAACGATGGGAGTGGGAGCATATTCAGGTTAAACTATTCAAGATCAATGTGCGTGCCCTCTCTTTGGGGCAGATCCAGCAAGCCGGTTCGTCATTTTTTACACATACAACAAATATTATCGTCAGTTTTATTGCCGCTAAGGCTGTTGTAGATGGTCAGATGACTCTCGGTATGATGATGTCTCTCACTTATATCATCGGCCAAGTGGCTGCTCCTATTGGTGATTTCATCAGTTTTGCACAATCTTTCCAAGATGCAAAAATAAGCTTAGAACGACTGAATGAAGTGCATAATCAGGTTGATGAGGAGCAAAACATAGAGACCAAACTAACCCACTTGCCTATTAATCGCGACATTTGTCTCAAAGATGTAACTTTCAGCTATAGCGGAGCTGACCGTGATTATGCTCTTGATGGCGTAAGCCTTACCATACCAGCCAACAAAGTTACTGCTATTGTTGGGGCAAGTGGAAGTGGCAAAACAACTATCGTGAAGCTTTTACAAGGATTTTACGAACCTCTTCGCGGACAAATTACTATTGGCGATACTCCACTCTCGCTAATTAATCCTCACCTTTGGCGCAGCAAAGCGGGTAGCATGATGCAAGAGAGTTTCATTTTCTCTGATACCATAGTCCGTAATATTGCTGTAGTTGCAGATGAAATAGACCTCAACCGTCTGCATCACGCTGTCAAAGTGGCTAATATAGAGGACTACATAAACTCTCTTCCATTAGGTTATAGTACAAAAATAGGAATGGAGGGCAACGGACTCAGTGCTGGGCAGCGCCAGCGTATACTCATAGCTCGCGCTGTCTATAAGAACCCAGAATTTATCTTCTTTGATGAAGCTACCAATTCGCTTGATGCGAATAACGAAAGCATCATAATGAACAACCTTCAGGCTTTTTATCGAGGTAAAACAGTGCTTGTTGTCGCTCATCGCCTTAGTACGGTGCGCAATGCTGATAAAATCATTGTGCTTGACCACGGTAAAGTAATAGAAGAAGGTACGCACGAGGAACTAATCGCCCGTCGTGGTGCTTACTATACACTTGTAAAGAATCAACTTGAACTCGGTCAATAACAAAAGAAAATGGAAGAAGAAAAGAATTTTTTATAGACAAAGGACTTTCTTTACGTAGCGAAGAAGTCAATGAAGTAATGGGGACAGTTCCACATCGTATCTTTAGGGTTGGAACATTTATAATTATCTGTATCATTATTTTGTTAGCAGCAGTCGGTTATATATTACAAGTTCCAAGTTATATAGAAGTTCCATACATTGTATTTGGAAATACACCATCGATTGGTATAATATCAAAAAACGCCGGTATAATTATGTTCAGATACAACCAGCCACATGACATTGAAGTGGGAGATACTATTGCTTCCATAACGAAAGATAATAAGAGTTTTTATTATATTTCTCCAACAAATGGAATCATAGAAAGTAATTTCTTGTACGTTACAGGAGATAATATATCAAGTGGCGATACGTTGGCTCGCATTATTTCCCATGAATCTCCCAATTATAAGTTAATACTTAAAATTCCGTTAAATATTAAGTCAGAAATCAAAAGTGGTTTGAGAGTCAAGTTCACTGTGGAAGGAGCAACGACTGAAAATGTTGTTGGATATATTAAAAAGATTTCTGTGATACCCGATGAATCTAATTGTTATAATGCTATTGTGGAAATGCCAATTAGTATTATGCAAAATCTTCCAACCTCGGGTAAAGCTAAAATACATTATAGAACAGAGAATATCTTCAAAAAGATTCTTGCAACAAAAAAAGTTAGTCGCTCCTTATAATCCTTAACAACTGTTGGTGGAGAGTCCCCAAAATCCAGACGGAAAATCTTATCGGCCGCACTATCAGTAATTGGCTATTGGGGATAAATTCATCAATTATACAGAATATTTGTGCAATGCTTCTTTGGGTGTATTGTAAAAGATAACATGAATATAGGAATTGGTGACTTGCAACTTCAATCCGCAAGGTGAAAACGGAGTTTTTTTACCGGATAAACGGCGTAATAGATTAGCATTCTATTCGTGTGCTGATTGATATGCAAGTTCGGGATAACTTCTAGTTAAAATAGCACTAATTGCAATTGAAGATAAAGAAAAAAGGAGTGTATTGCAAAAAAATAGAATGAAAAGCATTGTTTGTAGAAAAATGTTGCTATATTTGCCGTTGAGAAAACAATAGTTTATGGCTGGATACTGTCTTTATATCATCTTGACGGGAATGGGGCATATGCCCTTTGCCACATCTGTTACCGGGATGACCCCTCGGGGGTAAGGATAGTATATATAAGCGTTTCTACGTGAAACGCGCTTGCGGATGCAGGCATTTCAATTCTTTATAAAATAATCGTTTTTAATTTGTCTTTAATTTTGTCGCGGGAAGATGTTTTCCGGGTGGCATCAATATAAAAATAAACGCATGAAAGTTTTGAAATTCGGCGGAACGTCTGTGGGTTCTGTCAACAGCATGTTAAGTGTTAAGAAAATTGTTGAGGCGGTAGATGACAAAGTGATTGTGGTAGTTTCTGCTTTAGGAGGGATTACGGACAAGCTGATCAATACGTCGAAGATGGCCGCGGAGGGAAATGACGAATATGAGAAGGGGCTTAAAGAAATAGTGAACCGCCATATAGAGATGGTGTATACCGTGATTCCTGCGGGGCGCGGAAGGGAAATTCTTCTCGATTTGGTGAACGAACTTTTAAACGAGCTGAAAGACATTTTTCAGGGAATTTATCTGATACATGATCTCTCGCCGAAAACATCGGCCACCATTGTCAGCTATGGCGAACGCCTTTCATCGATTATTGTAGCGACTTTGATAAACGGTGCTGTATGGTATGATTCCCGGAATTTCATCAAGACGGAAAAGAAACATAACAAGCACATTCTTGACTCGGAGCTGACAGGCAGACTGGTTCGTGAAACGTTTGATGAAATTCCCGAGGTCGCAGTTGTCCCAGGATTTATTTCTACGGACAAGACAACCGGTGAGGTGACGAATTTGGGACGGGGAGGCTCTGACTATACGGCTTCAATCATTGCAGCAGCACTTGATGCGGACATTTTGGAGATATGGACAGATGTGGACGGATTCATGACCGCTGATCCGAGAGTGATCAGTTCTGCCTATCCTATTAAAGAACTGAGCTATGTGGAGGCTATGGAACTTTGCAATTTCGGAGCGAAAGTGGTTTATCCTCCTACAATTTACCCTGTCTGCCATAAAAATATTCCGATTCTCATTAAAAATACATTCAATCCCGAGGCTGCCGGAACAATTATCAAACAAGAAGCCGACCATTCGTCGAAGGCCATCAAAGGGATTTCTTCGATCAACGACACGTGTCTGATTACGATGACCGGGCTGGGAATGGTTGGTGTTATCGGTGTGAATTACCGTATATTTAAGGCTCTGGCAGAGAATGGGATCAGCGTATTCCTTGTATCTCAGGCATCTTCGGAAAACTCCACTTCGATCGGTGTCCGGAATGAAGATGCGTCTTTAGCGTGCGAAGTCTTGAATGAAGAATTTGCAAAAGAGATCGAGATGGGAGAAATTTCTCCGATGAAAGCTGAAAGCGGACTGGCAACCGTGGCTATCGTGGGAGAAAACATGAAGCATACGCCGGGTATTGCCGGAAAATTGTTCGGAACGTTGGGGCGTAACGGAATAAATGTGATAGCATGTGCACAAGGAGCTTCGGAAACGAACATATCGTTTGTCGTCGACGGAGGCTCTCTTCGCAAGTCGCTGAATGTGATCCATGACTCTTTTTTTCTGTCTGAGTACCAAGTCTTGAACCTGTTTGTCTGCGGAGTTGGTACGGTCGGAGGGAGTCTTTTGGAGCAGATACATGGACAGCAGGAAAAACTGAAGCAGGAGCGGGGATTGAACTTGAAGGTTGTAGGCATTGCCAACGGACATAAAGCGTTGTTTACCCGTGCGGGGATAGATTTGGGCAACTTCCGTCAGGAGCTCGAAGAGAAAGGCATTCCTTCTTCGTCCCAGGTGCTTCATGACGAAGTTATCGGAATGAATATTTTCAATTCGGTATTTGTGGACTGTACGGCAAGCGAAGACATTGCTGCGCTTTACAAGGATTTCCTGAAGCATAACATATCAGTGGTGGCTGCAAACAAGATCGCTGCCTCGTCGTCTTATGACGATTATGCCGAACTGAAGAGAATAGCTCGTCAGCGTGGCGTGAAATTCTTGTTCGAGACCAATGTCGGTGCCGGATTGCCGGTAATCAATACAATCAATGACCTGATAAACAGCGGCGACAAGATCTTGAAGATCGAGGCTGTGGTAAGCGGCACGCTGAATTACATATTTAACGCTCTCAGTGCGGATATGCCGTTGAGTGAAACAATCCGCAAGGCGAGAGACGAAGGATATTCGGAGCCCGATCCGCGCATTGACCTGAGTGGAAAGGATGTGATACGCAAACTTGTGATTCTGGCGCGTGAGGCAGGATACCGCATCGAACAGGAAGACGTGGAGAAGCATCTGTTTATTCCTGATTCTTTTTTTGAAGGTTCTCTTGATGATTTCTGGCGTAATATTCCCCGTTTGGATGCCGAGTTTGAGGCTCGCAGGAAGAAACTGGAGGCCGGAGGCAAACGCTGGCGTTTTGTGGCTCGTCTGGAAGATGGGAAGGGAACAGTGTCTTTGCAGGAAGTGGACAGCCGCCATCCGTTCTACAATCTCGAGGGAAGCAACAACATCATTTTGCTCACAACTGAACGATACAATGAATACCCGATGCTGATTCAAGGATATGGGGCCGGTGCCAGTGTTACTGCCGCCGGAGTGTTTGCCGATATCATGAGCATCGCTAACATTTGAATGTCATGAAACATATGATTATTTTAGGCGACGGCATGGCTGACTGGGCGGTGCCGGAATTGGGAAATAAAACGTTGTTGCAGTATGCGGATACTCCGTATATGGACAGGCTGGCATGTGAGGGACGGACAGGTATGCTGAAGACAGTGGCCGACGGATTTCATCCGGGAAGCGAAGTAGCCAACATGTCGGTAATGGGATATGACTTGCCCGAAGTGTACGAAGGGCGAGGCGTGCTCGAAGCAGCCAGTATCGGCGTTGACCTTGGTCCGGAGGATATGGCCATGCGGTGCAACATCGTCTGCGTAGAAGGGGATATGCTGAAGAATCATTCGGCGGGACATATCTCAACGGAAGAGGCGGATATACTGATCAGGTATTTGGATGAGATGCTGGGGAATGACCGTATCCGGTTCTATACCGGAGTGCAGTACCGTCATTTGCTGGTGGTGAAGGGAGGCGACAAGCGTTTGGCTTGCGTGCCGCCGCATGACATTCCGTTGCAGCCTTTCCGCCCCAATCTGGTAAAGGCGCTTTGTCCTGAAGCGCAGGAAACGGCGGATCTGCTGAATGCGCTGATTGTGAAGTCGCAGGAGCTGCTGGCAAGTCATCCGCTTAACCTGAAGCGGATGTCGGAGGGAAAGGATCCGGCCAACAGCATTTGGCCCTGGAGCCCTGGATACCGTCCGAGAATGAAACCTTTGGCCGAGAAATACCCGGCTGTCCGTAAGGGATCGGTGATTACAGCGGTTGATCTGATCCGGGGAATCGGACGCTATGCGGGACTGCGCTGCATCGATGTGGAAGGCGCTACCGGACTTTATACGACAAATTACGAGGGGAAAGCCCAGACCGCTCTTGATGCGCTGAAGACAGATGATTTCGTTTATCTGCATATTGAGGCGAGCGATGAGGCCGGCCATGAAGGGGATGTGCCTTTGAAGCTGAAGACGATAGAATACCTGGACAGGCGTGTGGTAGGGCCGGTTTGCGAGGCCTTGAAGAGCTGGAGCGAGCCGGTGGCTGTCGCTGTGCTTCCCGACCATCCTACGCCCTGTGAGTTGCGGACGCATACGAATGATCCGGTTCCTTTCCTCATTTATTATCCGGGCATTGAAGCGGACGGCGTGCAGACTTACGATGAAGTAGCTTGCAGGGAGGGCAGTTACGGCTGGCTGGAAAAAGATGAGTTTATGAATCTGTTTATGAATATAAAATAATTTGAGATGAGATATTACAGTACAAACAAGCAGGCCCCTGACGCGACTTTGGAGGAAGCTGTAGTGAAAGGCCTTGCTTCTGATAAAGGCTTGTTCATGCCTTATGAAATCAAAACGCTTCCTTTGTCGTTTTATGAGGAAATTGACCGGATGTCATTTCAGGAAATGGCTTACAGAGTGGCAGATGCTTTCTTCGGGGAAGATGTTCCAGCCGGTGTATTGAAGCAGATCGTGTACGATACGTTGAGTTTTGATGTGCCTGCGGTGCAGGTGAAAGACAATATTTACTCGCTTGAACTTTTCCATGGGCCTACGCTGGCTTTTAAAGACGTGGGCGCGCGCTTCATGGCCCGTTTGTTGGGCTATTTTATCCGGAAGGAAGGCAAAAAGCAGGTGAATGTGCTGGTGGCTACTTCCGGTGATACGGGAAGTGCCGTTGCCAACGGCTTTCTTGGAGTGGAAGGCATTCATGTGTATGTGCTTTATCCGAAAGGTAAAGTGAGCGAAATACAGGAGAAACAGTTCACCACGCTGGGACAGAATATCACGGCGCTGGAGGTGGACGGTACGTTTGACGACTGCCAGGCGTTGGTGAAGAATGCATTTATGGACAAAGGGCTGAACGGACACATGCTGCTCACTTCGGCCAACTCAATCAACGTGGCGCGCTTTCTTCCGCAGGCATTCTATTATTTTTACGCCTACGCCCAGCTGAAGCGGCAAGGCAAGTCTGAGAATCTGGTGGTGTGCGTGCCGAGCGGAAACTTCGGGAATATAACCGCAGGGCTGTTCGGAAAGCGTATGGGACTGCCTGTAAAGCGTTTCATTGCGGCAAACAACCGGAATGATATCTTTTATCAGTACTTGAAGACAGGGGAATACAATCCGCGCCCGTCGGTAGCTACGATAGCAAATGCCATGGATGTGGGCGATCCGAGCAACTTCGCCCGTATCATTGATCTGTATAAAGGCAGTCACGAGGCTATTTGTGCGGATATCAGCGGTGCGGCTTATACGGATGAGCAGATACGCGAAACCGTGAAGCGGGCGTATGAAGAAACGGGCTATCTGCTCGATCCCCATGGGGCATGCGGCTATCGCGCGCTGGAAGAAGGCTTGAAGCCGGGCGAAACCGGGATCTTCCTTGAAACGGCCCATCCCGCCAAGTTCCTGCAAACGGTGGAAAGCATCATCGGCAGAGAAGTGGCGATTCCGGAGAAACTTCAGGCGTTTATGAGAGGTACGAAGCAGAGCATGCTTATGAGCCGCGATTTTGCTTCATTCAAGGATTATCTGATGAACGAATGACACCGTAAACAGGGAAATCGGACTTGTTATTCGATAGGTAAATGGAACAATTGCTTAAAAAGAGTCCCCGCATAGAGGTTGTGGACGCTTTGCGTGGATTTGCTGTGATGGCTATCATCTTGGTTCATAATCTGGAACATTTCATCTTTCCGGTATATCCTACAGACTCTCCGGAGTGGCTGAAGATTCTGGACCAGGGCGTTTTTAATGGCGTTTTCAGTCTTTTTGCCGGGAAGGCATATGCTATTTTTGCCTTGCTTTTCGGCTTTACGTTTTACATACAGACCAGCAACCAGAAACGGCAGGGGAAGGATTTCGGCTATCGCTTTTTGTGGCGTCTGGTTCTGCTGGCAGGATTCGCGACGCTGAATGCCGCCTTCTTCCCGGCCGGCGATGTCCTCCTGCTGTTCGTCGTTGTCGGTATCGTGCTGTTCCTTACCCGCAACTGGAGTGACAAGGCGGTGCTGGTAGCTTCTGTCATTTTTCTTTTGCAGCCGGTAGAATGGTATCACTACATTGCCAGTCTGGTAAATCCAGCGCATCAGTTGCCTGATCTGAAAGTCGGCGAGATGTATGCGGAGGTGGCTGAATATACGAAAGCCGGAAACATTGGCGACTTCATCCGGGGCAATGTAACGTTGGGGCAAAAGGCCAGTTTGCTTTGGGCGGTCAATGCGGGGCGTTTCTTCCAGACGGCCGGACTGTTTCTGCTCGGTTTCTATATCGGCAGGAAACAGCTGTTTGCCGCTTCCGGAAAGAATCTGCATCTGTGGATAAAGATACTGATTGTGTCTGCGGTTGCCTTTGCGCCTTTGTATACGTTGAAAGAACTGGTGATGGAAAGCAGCCCGATTATCCGGCAGAGTGTGGGGACGGCGTTTGATATGTGGCAGAAACTTGCTTTTACGCTGGTTCTGATAGCGTCTTTTGTGCTGCTTTATCAGAATAAAAGATTCTGCGGAAAAGTGAGCAGCCTGCGCTTTTACGGCAGAATGAGTCTGACAAACTACATCACGCAGTCTATTGTCGGGGCTTTTATCTATTTCCCGTTCGGCTTGTATCTTGCGCCTTACTGCGGATACACGGCAAGTCTGCTGGTCGGAATCTTTACTTTCCTGTTGCAGGTCCGGTTTTGCAAATGGTGGCTTGGAAGGCATAAGCAGGGCCCTCTGGAATCTATATGGCATAAATGGACCTGGATTGGCGCAAACAAGTGATGCGGGCAGGCTGCAAGCCTGTGCCTGTGTGCGGCAGGCTTGCGGTTTGGCGTGTGTCGGTCATGGAAGTCCTTTCTGGAATTGCTTGGGCGAACATCCGGTTGCAGCCTTGAAGTATTTTCCGAAAAAAGAGGCGTTGGCAAAATTAAGCATATCTCCTACCTGCTGCACCGTATACTTTCCGCTTTTGAGCAATATCTTGGCTTCGAGGATGACATAGTCCTTTATCCATTCTCCGGCATGGCGTCCGCTGGCCTGGTGAATTACCTGCGAGAGATATTTGGGTGTCAGGTACATGGTTTCTGCATAAAATGTGACGCTTCTTTCTTTGGTGTAGCATTGCTGCACCAGATTCAGGAATTTCTCGAACAGGTATTTTGAGCGGCTCTTTTTGTAGTCCGTTCCGTTTGTTTCCATCATTTTGGCAAGTTCCTGATAAGTGTCTGCCAGAATGACGCGCATGTATCCTTTCAGAGCTTCGCGCGTAAATTCGGTATAAGGTTCCTGTATCCGTTTTCTTATCGTGCGGTAGATGGTTAGAAGCTCGTTCATCTTTTCTTCCGAAACGTTGATGACAGCCTGCTGGGTCATCTTGTTGCGGAACTGGGACAGAATGGAAGCGCTGTTTTCTTCGATGTAGCTTTCGTCCTTGTAAGAGATATAGGCCACCTGGAAGTCCTTGCTGATTTCCAGGCACTCGCCGAAAGAGTTGGGCTGGATGATGAGAATCGTTCCTGCTTTGAGCGTGTATTCCTGAAGATTGTATCTGAAACGCATATATCCTCTTGTGCAGATCATTATCATGGTGAACATAACCTTGAAAGGACAGGCAGGGGTGAGGTGTACTTCAATTTCTCTTTCTTCGATGGGAGGCAGGTTGAAATTGTCGGCCAGCATCAGTTCGTTGCCGAAAGTCAATGTCCTTTCCGAAATGGGCAGCATCATCATTTCCAGTTCATTAGTCTGTTGTGGGATATTTTTTTTCATGGATATTTATTTTGTATTTTGGCAAATATATTCCTTTTGGAGTGGAAATGTGCGCTTACATCGCATCTTTTAATAAAAAACAAACCTTTAGAACATCTTATGTGTGATTGTCCTGTGTGGCTTGGCCTCGGAAACCGCATGGTCAGTCTGCTGTTGGCGAAGGGCCGGATGCTGGCCGTCTGGTCGTTTGTACAGGATTTGCGCCTTCTCCCGTTTTTTCCTTCCAATTTCTGAAGCGCGGAATCATAATTCTTCCGGAAACGGGGATTTGCTGACGGAATGCCGGAATATCGCCGTTTTCACTGACAGGGCTTGCTGCGGTTTCCGCCCGTTCAGGAATGAATTGTTAATGAAATCCGGCTTTTATCCCTTTTGTAGGGCTTGCAAGTAGGGGCGAAATTGCATCTGCCGATAGGAAAGAAGTGTTTTTATGCGGAAAATGACGGGACATTTCGTGTCAGATTCCCCGTCATTCCTTGCAGGATGTTGGGATATGTCAGAAAAATGTCCCGTCATCTTTTTGAAGCGTGGTTCTCAGTTCCGTTTTTTTTCCGGAATCTTTGCGGAAGATGATATTTTTGAGGTGATAAAATGTTTGGATTACGCCGTATTCCTGGCTTTTTGGCGGCTCTGTTTGTCGGATTCTTTGCTTATGCCATGGAAGTACGGTTTACGGTGGAAAAGTGATTCCGTTTGGACGGTTCTCCCTGCGTTATTTCTGCCATGTTCTGCCGGAGCTCGGAAATGGCGGATTCTCGGTTCTTCGGATTGTCATTGTGTCAGTTTGTCAATAGGTGAAGGCTCTTTTGCATGAGCTGAAAAGATGTTGCATTCTTGTGTTTTAATGTCTGTTATTTTGTTTGTTTTGTGTTAATATGGCTGTTTGAAGTTTCATTTGCTATGACATTGGTTTGCATGTTTGTAAAAAAACGTTTTTCTTTACACAAAACGCAATAAACCTTAAGGTTATGAGAAGCAGTGGTCTTATTCTGTTGTTCATTCTGCTTTTGTGTGCTGAAATTTTGTCAGTACAGGATAAGCATTTTATAAGGATGGATTCTGGTGAAAGCTATGTTCGCTCCATTGATATTTTATTGTTATGTCTAATCATTTAAATTATGAAATATGAAACTCTATGTTAAATGTACAATCATTGTGCTCTTGTTTGGAATTTGTCATGGAGTAAGATGTCAGAATGTTGATTTTCAGATTAATGTCGTTGATAATGTGCTGCATTATATAGTTGTGAACAAGACTGGGAATGATATATGTTTGTTGCAGAACAGTGAGGCCAATATAGAAGGAGGGTCACATTGTGTCATTACTTGTAATAATAACTCAGAAATACTTCCGGTTATGGATAAACGCCTTGTCTTGATTAAGTCAGAAGAAAGATATATTTATGATATCTGCTTGACGGACTATAAGCGGCTACAGCCTGTAGAAATTTATTGCAAAGCGGTGGTAGTTGGTAAGGATAAAAATGGAAAGGGCTATACAAAAAAAATCAGCAAACATGTAAGCTTCTGAGCGTTTATTATGAAAAAGTTAAAATTAATATGTTTCTGTATGTTCTGTTTCTTTCCTGTCTTGTGTCTTAAAGCTCAGGACGTGGACTTTAGTCTTACAAGGGAAGGGAACAAGGTGATTTATAAAGTCATAAATCAGATGGACGAATTTATATTGTTGCATGAAACTTATGTGGATTTAGGTACCGGCTCTCACCTTTTTATACGATGTAAAAAGCCGGACGGTAAAATTTGTAATTATGTTTTGCCGGTGCAGGACCAGCATCTCGTAAAAGTGGAATCCGGGGAAAGCTACCTCCGTACCATTGATATATCTCGTTATGTTTCAGGTGGAACAATAGAAAAAATTAGTGCCGTAGCCAATGTTTGCTTTGATGATGCACAAGGCAAACTTAAGATTGTCAGAATGGAAAAAGAAATTCCATGAGCCTGCGGTGTATAGGTATCGTACGGAGCGGCACAATGCCGCTCCTGTTTCTTTGTCTGCTGATCTGTTTCCATCGGGATGTCCCGGCAGATGTGTGGAAGTATGATTTTGAGCGTCGGATGAAACGGAAAGGATTGATGTAATTTTATTGAGAGCTATATGACAATGGAAAGAAGTGTTTATTTTTGTGACGGCATGTGATGCTGCTCCTTCTGCTTCCCCTGCTGCTGTCGGGATGCGTGGACGAGTTTCCGGTTTCGAGGGAAGTCCCTTATGGCGGTGACGGCAAGGGTCTTTCCGTGGAGGAGGCAAAGACGTTCTTTGAAAGCTATGTGTCCGGAAAGGCTTCCCGTTCGGCTGGACCGGAGGAGCATGACAACGGGTTCTACATCCGCCGTCTGATGCTTCCGGTAGGCGAGTTTGTTCCGGGCTGGGAGGAGGCCTTGAGTGATAGCAATAGAATATATTATAATCCGAATGATGTGGATGGAGCCTTTAAAGGCATTAATTGGAGTGGAAAAACATATGTAATAACTCAGATAAGACCTAACAAATAAAGTAAAGTAAAGATGAAAAAGAAATGTAGTTTAAAGGTACTTTTTATGCTGCTTGTTTTAGTCAATAGCATAAATATGTTTGCCCAGTCTTCAATGAAAGAAGCTGTAGACATGACGGAAGTGTTTGACTTGCCCTATAAGCGAACAAAATTGGGAGGTACAGGTTTCGGGTGTATGATAGACAATAGCAGAAATGTAGTTCCTAATAAATTGTACACAAATGTGCAGTGTACAGAGTATATGCTTGCGGATGATTATGACACGATGCCGACTACTTATGCCAAGTTCAGCCTTCCTGATGCCGGCCATACTTTGGTGGCCTTAGAATTGGGTGGAAATATTGATAATCTGACTGATGAACTGATTCTGGTTGATAAGAACTACAACGTGACGGACGCTCTGGTAGCGAAAGTATATGCCTTTCCCGGTACGATTGTAAAACAGTATTATATCAATGAGGATGGAAGTATAGTGGTAATCAC
Organism: Bacteroides gallinaceum; assembly: GCF_030373775.1. NCBI lineage: Bacteria > Pseudomonadati > Bacteroidota > Bacteroidia > Bacteroidales > Bacteroidaceae > Bacteroides > Bacteroides gallinaceum. The sequence continues at coordinate 145,834 of NZ_JAUDEN010000006.1, forward strand.
ACTGAAGCCTGTATCTTCGGCTTCCTTGTCCATGCTGGAATTTACGCAGTTTACGGGGCAGCGTATAGACGAAACTTATAAAGTGGTGAACGGCAAGTTTGCACTTGTTTCCACACGCAAGTATAAGGAGAAGGTTTATACTTATTCTCAATTGTCTTCAAAAACTTACAATTTATGGGACGGTAACGAGCAGCCTGTAGATTGATTGTGGGAAAATATAGAACAGACGATTGTTTTGTTTTGCGGAGCGGTGAAATGCCGCTCCTGCTTTTCTGTCTGCCGGCATGTTTCCATCGGGATGTTCTGGCGGACATGTTTTCGTTGTGGCGGATGGGAGCGGCTGTATCTGGAGAAACTGGATTGCTGAAGCACTGGAATCGGTGAAAATATGACTTTTGGTATCAGATGTAACGGCAATAATTATTTATTTTTGCAGACGGCATGTGATGCTGCTTCTTCTGCTTCCTCTGCTGCTGTCGGGGTGCGTGGATGAGATTCCGGTTTCGAGGGAAGTTCCTTATGGCGGTGACGGCAAGGGTCTTTCTGTGGAGGAGGCGAAGACGTTCTTTGAAAGCTATGTGTCCGGAAAGGCTTCCCGTTCGGTTGAACCGGAGGAGCATGACAACGGGTTCTACATCCGCCGTCTGATGCTTCCGGTAGGCGAGTTTGTTCCGGGCTGGGAGGAGGGCCTTTCCACGGATGCCCCGTCCCTTTACAGCGTGGATGTTCCGTGCGTTCTGACTTCAGCTTCCGTGTGCTGTGTGTGGACAAGGGCAGCGGGAAGGTTTATCAGACGAAGTGCTGGTACAAGCTGGTGGTCGTAAAGGATCCGAAGAGCGGCAGTATGGGCTGCTTCATCGCCTTCTTTATTCGGCGGCGACATCGGGCGTGTCCTGACGAACGGTGAGGAGATGGGAAGCTATTCCGGCGTGAAGGTACATACGACCCTGGAGGGCCGCCGTGTGCGCGTGAACCA
>NZ_JAUDEN010000060.1:0-1872 GCF_030373775.1 Bacteroides gallinaceum
ACCACCACGCATGCGGTTCCGCACGTGGCGGTTCTTTATTTAGGATACCATTTGAGATACTCGTCATAAAGGGTTGGATACCCGGCAATTTTTAGTCGTTCGTTAGTCATAGAACTGTGTGTTATCCAACTGTCAGCGATACGCCAGTACCCCAGTCGAGTATAACCCCATTCATAGGCTTTCCTCTTAGGGATTCCACATCGAATCAGATTTGATATTCTCGTCTTAGGGTTTTTCCAAGATTTCCATATGCACATTCGTATGCGACGTCGTAACCACTCGTCTGTTTCAAGGAGAAGACGTTTCATGTTGGCAAGGTGGTAATAACCTATCCAGCCTCTTATATATTCCTTAAGTTTTTGTTTTCTACGTTCATAACCCATTCCATTGCTACGACCTGTCAGCCCTTTCAAACGGAGCTTCATCGTGACTTTGGATTTGGGGTGTACACATAATTCAAATTTACCTTTGGAGTTATAAAAGGAATAACCTAAGTATTTGACACCTTTGACATATGAGACGGTTGTCTTTTCCTTGTTTACTCTAAGATGAAGTTTACCCTCTATAAATCGGGTAATAGACTCCTTGGTTTGTTTCGCCGCACTTTTACTTCGGCAGAATATCATTGAATCATCAGCATACCGAACAAAGAGATGACCTCTTCGGGTTAGCTCCTTGTCGAGTTCATTAAGCATGATATTACTTAACAGGGGACTTAAAGGACCACCTTGTGGAGTGCCTTCGTTGCTCGCCTCAAACATACCATGATTCAGGATTCCGCTGCGGAGATATTTGTGTATAAGACTCACCACTCTTCCATCCTTTATTGTACGGCTCAGTATTTCTATCAGACGGCTGTGGCATACTGTATCGAAGAATCGCTCGAGGTCAAGGTCTACTACATATTTGTAACCTGAATTGACGATGTCTTTCGCTCTGCGTAATGCATCATGGCAGCCACGTCTCGGACGGAAACCGAAACTGTTTTGGCTAAACTGAGGTTCGTAGATGGGGGTCAGTACTTGGTTGATGGCTTGCTGTATCAGTCGGTCTACAACGGTCGGTATTCCTAACTGTCGCATCTTGCCGTTATCCTTAGGAATTTCCACTCTAAGGACAGGATTGGGACGGTAGCTGCCGTCAAGCACAGAGCATATCAGGCTTTTCCTGTTGGTGAGGAGCCATGGGAGAAGTTCATCACATGACATCCTGTCGATACCGCCACACCCTTTGTTTCTGAATACAGTCTTATAAGCCTTATTCAGATTCTCGGGTGAAAGAATAACTTCCAGAAGATGCTCTCTGTCAAATGGTACTTCCACGACATTGTCTTCAACCATCCATATGCAGGTCTGCGCTCCCACATACCGTTCAGATTCCGTCTTAGCTCTCTGAGGACAGCCTGAAACTTCAGTTCCAGTTTTGTGCATTCGTTCCAGCATACGGTAGTTTTCAATTATTATCGTTTAAATAAAGTTCTGTCCTTCACAAACTTATCGACACGTTTGCTACTATGACATCTGCTGACTTCTCACGGCAAGCTTTACTCCGCTGATTTCGATTTTTTTTTCACTATTCTCATGCGTCCGTGAGACCTCCTCGGATAAGGGCATTAACTTTCAATCTTATGTCTGCTTCATTTACATCAACCGTTCCGAATAGCTATAGGGCTTTGGTTTGCTTTGCAACCTTACCCACGGTTATATGCCTTATATGAAGTTTCTGTTCGTCAGACCAGATGTTTGCCGCCAGCTTCTTTCAGATTCCAACTCGCGATGGACACCCTTGCTTTTGGCTGTATGATTCCCGCTATTAGGGCTCATTGGGGACTTGCACCCGTTAGCTAATACTCATGCCGAGCATACAAAGAAA
>NZ_JAUDEN010000061.1:0-1853 GCF_030373775.1 Bacteroides gallinaceum
CTTGAAGGCTGTTTCATAACCTGCAAAACCGTCACATTGAAGATATCCCTTGAAGTTATATTGATTTGCCAGGGATTCGATGACCGCTCCGGCCCGTGATCCCCCGTCGTAATGGAAGATGACCAGTTTCTCCATGACTGATCTTACCATCCAGAGATATTCCTTGTCGGCTCTGTGTTTTTCTCTGTTAATGACCGGAACTGTAGTTTCATCCGCCTGTACATAGTCACAGGAGAAGACTTCCCATTTGAGTTCTTCATACAGAGGCTTAAGCAGTTCCACGGTTTTCTTGAACCAGCCGTCCAGTGTACTTTCGGTAAGGCCTTTCATTCCAAGATGGCGGTATTGCTGTATCTGACGGTAGAACGGGACATGATATTCATACTTCTGAAGCAATATTTCGGCAAGCAGGCTGGTGTCAGCAATGCACTTGTCGACCGGCATCAGCGGCATGGGAGCTATCTCTACGCCTTTCTGTCCGGCTGGAGGAAGCAGGGTACTATCCTTGAGAGCATATTTGGGACGGATGATCACCTTGACGTAAAGCATTCCCGGCTTGTGTTTGACGACTTTTGTTATCTCTTCGCCTATTCTACGGTATAAAGACAAGTCTACGCCTTTCGGTTCTATTGTATCGGTCTCCAATACGGGCAAGTCCTCTATCATTTTGCGGTTCTGGCGATTTCGTTTTACGTCTTCCACCGATTCCTTCTCAATCTTTTCCACAGCCTCGTCCCGCTTTTCTTCCGCCTGCTGCCGGAGTCCGGAAAACTCGTCGGCAAAGAGATCTGGCATATTAGGATCATATACGCGAAGTTTCTCCGATTTACGGCCAAAGAGCTGACGGTTCAGCCATGCGACCTGAGCCGTCAGCTCCTTGATACGTTCCTGCAGATTTTTTATCTGTTCGGATTGATTCTTATTAGTAGTAGACAATGAGGCTATAGAGGCATTCAGCCCTTCTATCGTCTTGAGTAAAATTTCTTTTTCTTCCATTGTCTATACTTCTTTTAATGGTGTAAATATACTAATTAACAGTGAATTATGCAACAATATCCAAAGTTTACTCACGCAAAAAACATGTTATACATGGTATTCCTTACGTTCGGCTCTTAACCGCCGGAGCCTCTGTTCCGGGTTTTCCTGTATTCCTTCAACCATCATCACCAGATCGCGCCACTCCATGGGATAGCTGTTTGATTTGGGATCATACTCCGGCAGCTTGAAGCGACCGGCCTCCAGACGTTTTACATACATTACCATACCTCCGTCTTCGGCATGAAGGAGTTTCATTAGCCTGCGGCTGGAACCGATGAAGATGAAGACATCACCGTTCCTCACTTCACTGTTCATTTTCTCATGTACCACTCCGCATAGCGAACTGATACCCTTGCGCATATCTGTCCTGCCCGGACACAGGAAGTAGCGCATCGTGTCGTTCAGGTTAAACATGACCGTTTCGAAGACTTTGGGTAAATATTTCCTTCAGCAAATCTTCAGAACCGCTCCCGAAGTGGGCACGAAGTCCATTGGGAAACAGCAGCGCAACACCATGCGGCAATTGTTCCTCTTGGGAAGACTCCGTAAATGCCTGTTTAAAACTGATAGGAGCCAACTCGTGTTTGATGCTGCTCCTGTCAACGGAACATTTTCTGCGCCAGTAGTGATAGGTTGAATAACTTACACCTGTCTGTTGAAGGTACGACTTCAACGGCAGCTCGCTTTGTTGCACCTGCAATTCTAATTCTTCAAATTCTTGTCTGTTCATAATAATTGAGGTTTGATTGTATTCACTGCCGCAAAGCTACAACCAAACCTCAAAGTGTAAAAGGTGCATTTCTTCGAATGCTTAC
>NZ_JAUDEN010000062.1:0-1698 GCF_030373775.1 Bacteroides gallinaceum
CTGACTTTATCACTTTTTTAAAATTTTCTCATGAACCTGCCCTATAGGTATCTGTAGCAGTGTTTTTAAGTCTAATTTGGGTGACGCACGGGAATTTTGTATCTTCGTGCTATGTTTGTGCGTAGGAAAAAGAATCGATCCGGCTCGACCAGTGTTGTTGTCGCCGATAAGAGTTCCGGTAGATTTACGGAACTCCATGTCATAGGTGTGGGTACAACCGAGGATGAAATTCGTAAACTTGTAAATGAAGGAAAGAATTGGATAGCCCATTACGGTGGACAGCAAACCATAAACTTCCCTGATGATGAGTGTGAAAAACTAAGACGGGAAGAGAATTCAATGACAGAGTACATAGTATCCAATATAATAAGTACTTCTCTGAATTCACCTCAGAGAATCATCAATAAAGTTTACGATAAAATCGGATTCAATATCATACAGGATGAGGAACTACGTCATCTTGTAGTATCCAGAATATGCTCTCCCATGAGCAAGAAGGCCACAGTGGATTATCTGAGACGGCATTTCAAGGAAGAGGTCAGTTTACAGAAGATTTATCGTTATCTTGACAAACTATATAATACCCAGCAGGGACTCGTGCAGGAGATAAGTGTTAAGCATACAAAAAGATTGTTTGGCGGGAATTTAGGGATTCTTTTCTACGATGTCACAACCCTTTATTTTGAGACAACGAATAAGGACGAGTTACGGGAATCCGGTTTTTCCAAAGATGGTAAAAATGCAAATTCACAAGTTGTTTTAGGACTTCTTGTCAGTCGTGGAGGATATCCTTTGTCTTATTCCCTGTTTAACGGTTCACAATATGAGGGATATACAATGCTTCCCATCGTAGATGATTTTGTTCAAAGATTCAATCTCGGCAATGATTTTGTAGTAATTGCAGACTCCGGACTTATGAGCGCAAAGAATGTAAAGCTACTCCGTGATGGTGGGTATAAGTATATAATAGGTGCCAGGATAAAGAAGGAATCCGCCCGGATAATGGAAAAAATAATTGCAACAGAGCGTCGGTGTGGGGTGTTCAATGATATCAAATATCCGGATGGAGGCAGGCTTATTGTTGGATACTCTGATGAAAGAGCCAAGAAGAACGCATTCGATAGAGAACAAGGTGTGGAAAGGCTAAGAAAACGTTTTTCTACGGGAACACTGACTAAGGCGGACATCAACAAACGAGGCTACAACAAGTTCCTTTCAGTCAGTTCTGGAATTACAGTCTGCATAGATGAGGAAAAGATAAAGAAAGATGCAATATGGGATGGATTAAAAGGGTATAAGACAAATACGGATCTAAGTCCGGAGAAAGTCTATGAAGCCTATCAGAATCTATGGAATGTGGAACGGTCGTTTCGTATTACCAAAGGTACACTGGATGTAAGACCGATGTTCCATTTCACGCCAAGAAGAATTGAAGCTCATGTTTGTATATGTTTCGTTGCTTTGAAAGTATACAAGGAACTTGAAAGGCTATTAAAATTGTCTGGGTGTCCATACTCTGTAGATGAAACACTCAAGATAGCCGAGACTATAGTTACTATTGAGATTGCACGTCCGGAGAATAAAGACACTATAACAAAAACTCTCTGCCTCACAGAGGAGGAGAGAGCTATAGCTTACCTCATTGATACTGATGACTGGTTAGAGTTATGATTTGGGTGACGCAATGATAAAGTCAGG
>NZ_JAUDEN010000063.1:0-1606 GCF_030373775.1 Bacteroides gallinaceum
ACGGCACGTTCGATGATGATTCGTGGTCTGATGACAGCTGGTCTGACGACAGCAACAATGACAGTGATAATCCTCTTGATACGAACAATGACAATTTTGTTCAGGTTGGTAATGACGGTTGGGACTATGATGTCTATTACAATTCGGACGATGACACCTATTATATCGACATAGACGGCGACGGCTTTGTTGATTCGGCCTATGTCAATGACGGTTATGGCGAATCTGATTCCGGTGACGACTGGAGTTCGGGCGATGAAACCACGACTCCGCCGGACCCTGACCCTCTTCCTGATCCGGGAGATGCTCCGACTGATTCCGGCGGAGAGCAGGAAGGAATAGGAGGCGGTAATGGAGAAACGAACAATAATGAAGAAGGTGGTGAGAATCCTCTTCCTGATGTGAAGATACCGTATTCTACTTCTTCTTATCCAGGTTATGTTCCAGGTGAACGAGATTGTAAACAAGTGGCAGATATAATAATGCATCAAATATTAGGAAATAATGCCAATATTGGCAGCTCAAATGTATATATTCAGTTGTATAAAGAAGTGAATGGAAAATTGACATTGGATGGAAATCCTAATGAGATATTTAATGTATTAAATGCCCATTTAGCAGTCAATCATCCGATTGTTGTAGGTGTAAATCATACCATAAATTATGGAATTAATAATGATAAGACAACAGATCATTGGATAGTTGTGTATGGAAGGGGGTATGATGAGGAAAAAAGAGAATATTATTACAATTATATTGAAACGGGAAGAACTTTACCCAATAAGGCAAATGTTATGGATGATTCATTGAGATTATATTATGATTCAGAAAAGGGCACTTTTAGTGGAATGTCTTGGAGCGGAAAACGGCAATATGAATTAACTCAAATACGACCTAATATATAAGTTTTATGAAGAAGAATATAGTAATATTATTTATGTTTATGTTTAGTGTATGTGCTTTGGCACAGGGAACATTGAAAGATGCATTGGATTATCTTCCATTTTCGGAGTTGCCTTATGATGCGAAGAAAGGAGTACCTTATACGAATACGTACGGCATTCAGAATATAGGGGGAGTAATCCCGAATAGATTGTACAGAAACGTGCAATGCACAGATTATTTTCTTGCCGATGATGCTGATACATCTCCGGTCGTTTACGGTAAATTTAAAATGCCTGGCTCTAGCAATGTTTTGTTGGCTGTGAGTTTTGGTGGAGTGACGGACTGGATGACTGATGTTCTTGTTATAGTGGATGCGAATGGAAAGGTGCTGGACTCATTGGAAACTAATGTTTGGTATTTCCCCGGTATTCCAATCAAGCAATATCGGATTGATAGTGGTGCTTTGGTCATAGTTTCTGTACTGGAGCCAATTTCTGCTGAATCTATTCCTTTAGATAGCTTTACTCAATTTAAAGGCAATAGAGTTGATTATACATATCGTATAGTTGATGAGAAATTTACTCTTGTTGCAAAACGAAAATTTGAAGAAAGAGTATATACAAAAGCACAATTGTCTTCAAGAACTTACAATTTATGGGACGGTAATGAGCAGCCTGTAGATTGATTGTGGAAAGGAATAGAAGACAGGGATTACTGTATG
>NZ_JAUDEN010000064.1:0-1591 GCF_030373775.1 Bacteroides gallinaceum
TATTACTACAGTAAACATCCACCAATAGGTGATATTAGCTTTCTCCAACTCCAACTTTTGTTTTTCTGTAATTAATTTTTCATTATTATACTTTTCTTTATAGGCTATGATTTGTTTTCCTTTATCTATAGCAATAATAGAGTCATTATAAAACAATAATGAGTCACAATAAGTTTTCAGGTATTGGTTGTATTTAGGGTTCTCACTTAATCTATATAAATATTCATAAATAGATGCCTTTGTATAAATATTATCAGTATTCAATGCTTTATTTAGATAATAAAAAGCTGAATCCAATTTGCCTAAATGAAAATAGTTCTTGCCTATTAATGAGAATGGACGATATTCTATTGGAAATGACTGCAAAATACTCAAAGATTTTTCTATTTTATGACTATTCGTATACACTAAAGCTATTTCACGTTGAATGTCATAATAATAATCCGTATTTTTAAGTCCAAGCTCTGCTGCTATTGCACTACATCTTTGATAGGACTCTATCGCTTTGGGAAGTTTATTTGAGATACAATAGCATCTGGCTAAATATTGTAATGCACCCATTTGATACCGTAAGTTTGAATCTCTGACAGCATAATCGTATGCCTTTGTGCAGGATTCCAGTGCATAGTCTGTTAAGTTACGATATAAATATAACTTTCCTAAAGAAGACATTATAAGGTATCCTGTTTTATAATCTTCCGTTTTTTCTACTTCTGATTTACCTTCCAAATAATACTTCATTGCTTCTTCTATATGACCCAAATTGTAATTGATGTTTCCCATATAGAGGGCCGACATTGCCTTTCTACGGGCATTATTTGTAGGCTTGTAATAATCGTATGCTATCCGTACAAGCGAATCGGAAGAGATTTTCATCAGCTGTTTTACCTTTGCCTGTGAGGTCAGCAGACACCACAGCGCATGGTTCTCCTTATCAGTTCGTGACGAAGGAATCTCCATACTTTCCAATATATGCAATGAACTGTCCGGATGGTCAAACATGACCTTTTCTGCTTGTTCAAGTTCCGGCATCAGTTTGTCTGCTGTTTTATTTCCGTTGCATCCTGAATTTATCAAAATGGAATGTAATATTATAACAGCGTATATTATTTGTTTCATATAATCATCATTTTCGATGCAAAAGTATAAAAATATTAATTTTAACTATGTTTTTTAGGGACATTTGTCGAGCATTTTTATCTAATTCATATTGTATAAGCTGATTTCTTTTTAAAGTATAACATCCAAATCATGCTTAACAAATTTATCGAATGAAATCAAAACTGCTTCTTAGGCAGGAAGTGCAACGCTTGGGCGTTGCTGCTGTCTCGTTCAAGTCAATACCTGCATTTTGTGGGTGAAGGATCCTTTTCAATTGTTAAAGTTTGGCTTTACGCGGAATTTAAATTTTCATCTTTGGCAAACTTAGGTATATTTGCGGTGAAACTAATAAATGTGTGAGCCTATGAAAAAACTGAAGACAGTGGCGATGGCTGCATTGCTTCTTCCTTTTATTGCATGCGGGGGAAACAGCCGGCAAAATTTGCCTGCAACCGAAAACGTGCAGGACAGTACGGACAATCAAGTGATT
>NZ_JAUDEN010000065.1:0-1546 GCF_030373775.1 Bacteroides gallinaceum
TATTATACAATGTAGAGTTTGATCCTGGCTCAGGATGAACGCTAGCTACAGGCCTAACACATGCAAGTCGAGGGGCATCGCGTGCCGGATTTCGGTCCGGCACGGCGGCGACCGGCGCACGGGTGAGTAACGCGTACCCTACCTTCCCCTTTCCCGGGGCCAGCCCTGCGAAAGCAGGATTAATCCCCGGCGGTGTCCCGGGTCCGCATGGGTGCGGGACCAAAGGAGCGATCCGGAAAGGGATGGGGGTGCGTTCCATTAGCTTGACGGCGGGGTAACGGCCCACCGTGGCCGCGATGGATAGGGGTTCTGAGAGGAAGGCCCCCCACACTGGGACTGAGACACGGCCCAGACTCCTACGGGAGGCAGCAGTGAGGAATATTGGTCAATGGGCGATAGCCTGAACCAGCCAAGTAGCGTGGAGGACGACGGCCCTACGGGTTGTAAACTCCTTTTGCGCGGGGATAAAGTGCTCCACGTGTGGGGCTTTGCAGGTACCGCGCGAATAAGCATCGGCTAACTCCGTGCCAGCAGCCGCGGTAATACGGAGGATGCAGGCGTTATCCGGATTCATTGGGCTTAAAGGGAGCGCAGACGGTCCCGTAAGCCGGCCGTGAAATTCCGGGGCCCAACCCCGGCCAGCGGTCGGAACTGCGGGACTTGAGTGCGGCCGAGGCGGGCGGAATTCGTGGTGTAGCGGTGAAATGCTTAGATATCACGAAGAACTCCGATTGCGAAGGCAGCCCGCCAGCCCGCTACTGACGTTGAGGCTCGAAGGTGCGGGTATCGAACAGGATTAGATACCCTGGTAGTCCGCACGGTAAACGATGGACACCCGCCGTGGGCGACATACAGTCCGCGGCCAAGCGAAAGCGTTAAGTGTCCCGCCTGGGGAGTACGCCGGCAACGGTGAAACTCAAAGGAATTGACGGGGGCCCGCACAAGCGGAGGAACATGTGGTTTAATTCGATGATACGCGAGGAACCTTACCCGGGCTCGAACCTCCCCCGAATCCGGCGGAGACGCCGGAGCCAGCAATGGCGGGGGCGGAGGTGCTGCATGGTTGTCGTCAGCTCGTGCCGTGAGGTGTCGGCTTAAGTGCCATAACGAGCGCAACCCCTCCCTCCAGTTGCCATCGGGTAATGCCGGGGACTCTGGAGGCACTGCCATCGCAAGATGCGAGGAAGGCGGGGATGACGTCAAATCAGCACGGCCCTTACGTCCGGGGCTACACACGTGTTACAATGGGGGGTACAGAGGGCCGCTGCACGGCGACGTGCGGCCAATCCCTAAATCCCCTCCCAGTTCGGACCGGAGTCTGGAACCCGACTCCGCGAAGCTGGATTCGCTAGTAATCGCGCATCAGCCATGGCGCGGTGAATACGTTCCCGGGCCTTGTACACACCGCCCGTCAAGCCATGAAAGCCGGGGGTGCCTGAAGTGCGCTTCCGCGAGGGGCGCCCTAGGGTAAAACCGGTGATTGGGGCTAAGTCGTAACAAGGTAGCCGTACCGGAAGGTGCGGCTGGAACACCTCCTTTCTGGAGC
>NZ_JAUDEN010000066.1:0-1506 GCF_030373775.1 Bacteroides gallinaceum
CATCGAAAATGCGAGAATCAAGTTACATCAGATCTTTTGTGAACTGGAAGAACAGAACCAACCTATAACGGCACGTCTGTTGCAGGAAATATTTCTCGGACAGGACAAAGAACCGGAAGCGATACGCACCCTCATCGGCACCATGCAGGAGCACAATGACCAATGCCGTGCCCTGGTCGGTAAAGACTACGCCCTGATTACCGTTCGCCGTTATGAAAGCTGCAAGCGCTATCTTGCCGAACTTATCAGACAGAAGTACGGAAAGGATGATCTGCCGCTGGCGGAAGTCAACGGTGAACTGGTACGTGCCTTTGAATTTTATTTGAAGACAGAAAAGGAATGTCAGCAGAATACCGTTATCCGTTATATGAAATGTCTGAAGAAAATTACCAATCTGGCACTGGCCAATGAATGGATATCCAAAGACCCGTTTATCGGTATCAAGTTCCACGAAAAAGAAGTAATCCGTGAGTTTCTTACTATGGATGAGCTACTGACCATCTACCACAAGGAATTTCCTCTGGAGCGAATCACCGTAGTCCGTGATGTTTTTATCTTCGCCGCCTTTACCGGTCTGGCTTTCATCGACGTGCAACAGCTTTCCCCTGAGCATATCGTAAAAGACAACAACGGAAACCTGTGGATCAGGAAACCACGTCAGAAAACAAAGAACATGTGCAATATTCCGCTGCTGGATATTCCTTTGGAAATCCTGAGAAAATATGCAGATTATCCTGCCTGCAAAAAGAAAGGAGTATTGCTGCCTGTCCCCTGCAATCAGAAGATGAACAGCTACCTGAAAGAGATTGCCGACCTATGCCTGATAAAGAAGAACCTGACTACACACACTGCCCGCCACTCGTACGCCACATCTGTCTGTTTGGCCAATGGGGTAAGCATTGAGAATGTAGCCAAAATGCTCGGTCACACCAATATCAAGATGACGCAGCACTATGCAAGGGTACTCGACAGTTCCATTCTGAAAGATATGAATAATGTAAGGGATGTACTTTCAAATTGTCTGTAGCTTATGAAAAGAGAAATTATCCATATAATGGAGGACGGCAGAATTGTTATTCCTGCTGTCCATCCTGATAAGATTCGTATGGACGAAGCCGAACTTGTCGGCTTGTTCAATGTAGTTGCACCGACTTTAAGGGCTGCGAAAAAAAGAATATATAAACTTGGGATATTGCAACCATTCACCGCAGAACAACGTATTCCGTTAAAAGAGGGGTATCAGGTAGTCTATAACCTGGAAATGATATTTGCGCTTGCCTTTCAGATTAATACTTATCCGGCACAACAATTACGTGAGTATATAATAAGCAGACTGTTCCAATCTGAAAAGTCAATGGTTATCTGCATGGTGAATGGAAATCATAAGTCATATCTAAAATGCTGATAAATATTGATTTTACTATTTCATGCGGATAATAAGCCGCAAAATTTGCGGTTAATTATCCGCAAAACCGTATATTTGCAGAAAACAGTGATGCCTATGTG
>NZ_JAUDEN010000067.1:0-1506 GCF_030373775.1 Bacteroides gallinaceum
TACATAGGCATCACTGTTTTCTGCAAATATACGGTTTTGCGGATAATTAACCGCAAAAATTGCGGCTTATTATCCGCATGAAACACTGAAATAAATATTTATCAGCATTTTAGATATGATTTATGATTACCATTCATCATGCAGATAACCATTGACTTTTCAGTTTGGAACAGTCTGCTGATTATACACTCACGTAATTGTTGGGCCGGATAAGTATTAATCTGAAAGGCAAGCGCAAATATCATTTCCAGGTTATAGACTACCTGATACCCCTCTTTTAACGGAATACGTTGTTCTGCGGTGAATGGTTGCAATATCCCTAGTTTATATATTCTTCTTTTCGCAGCCCTTAAAGTCGGTGCAACTATATTGAACAAGCCGATAAGTTCGGCTTCGTCCATACGAATCTTATCAGGATGGACAGCAGGAATAACAATCCTGCCGTCCTCCGTTATATGGATAATTTCTCTTTTCATAAGCTATAGGCAATTTGAAAGAACATCCCTTACATTATTCATATCTTTCAGAATGGAACTGTCGAGTACCCTTGCATAGTGCTGCGTCATCTTGATATTGGAGTGACCGAGCATTTTGGCTACATTCTCAATGCTTACTCCATTGGCCAAACAGACAGATGTGGCGTACGAGTGACGAGCAGTGTGTGTAGTCAGGTTCTTCTTTATCAAACACAGGTCGGCAATCTCTTTCAGGTAGCTGTTCATCTTCTGATTGCAGGGAACAGGCAGCAATACTCCTTTCTTTCTGCAGGCAGGATAATCTGCATATTTTCTCAGGATTTCCAAAGGAATATCCAACAGCGGGATATTACACATGTTCTTTGTTTTTTGACGTGGCTTCCTGATCCACAGGTTTCCGTTGTTGTCTTTTACGATATGCTCAGGGGAAAGCTGTTGTACGTCAATGAAAGCCAAACCGGTGAACGCAGCGAAAATAAAAACATCACGGACTATGGTGATTCGCTCCAGAGGAAATTCCTTGTGGTAGATGGTCAGTAGCTCATCCATAGTAAGAAACTCACGGATTACTTCTTTTTCGTGGAACTTGATACCGATAAACGGATCCTTGGCTATCCATTCATTAGCCAGTGCCAGATTGGTAATTTTCTTCAGACATTTCATATAACGGATAACGGTATTTTGCTGACATTCCTTTTCAGTCTTCAAATAAAATTCAAAGGCACGTACCAGCTCACCGTTGACTTCCGCCAGCGGCAGATCATCCTTTCCGTATTTCTGTCTGATAAGTTCGGCAAGATAGCGCTTGCAGCTTTCATAACGGCGAACGGTAATCAGGGCATAGTCTTTCCCGACCAGGGCACGGCATTGGTCATTGTGCTCCTGCATGGTACCGATAAGGGTGCGTACCGCTTCCGGTTCTTTGTCCTGTCCGAAAAATATTTCCTGTAACAGACGTGCCGTTATAGGCTGGTTCTGTTCTTCCAGCTCACAAAAAATCTGATGTAACTTGATTCTCGCATTTTCGATA
>NZ_JAUDEN010000068.1:0-1497 GCF_030373775.1 Bacteroides gallinaceum
CGGTTCACGCGCACACGGCGGCCCTTCAGGGTCGTATAGATCTTCACCCCGGAATAGTCGCCCATCTCCTCACCGTTCGTCAGAACACGGCCGATGTCGCCCCCGTGGGAAAGCGCATACGCCCTGTCGGGGATGAAGAAGGCGATGAAGCAGCCCATACTGCCGCTCTTCGGATCCTTCACGACCACCAGCTTGTGCCAGCACTTCGTCTGATAAACCTTCCCGCTGCCCCTGTCCACACGCAGCACACGGAAGCTGAAATCCGACTGTACGGGAACGTCCACGCTGTAAAGGGACGGGGCATCCGTGGAAAGGCCCTCTTCCCAGTCCGGAACAAACTCGCCTACCGGAAGCATCAGACGGCGGATGTAGAAACCGTTGTCATGCTCCTCCGGTCCAGCCGAACGGGAAGCCTTTCCGGACACATAGCTTTCAAAGAACGTCTTCGCCTCCTCCACGGAAAGACCCTTGCCGTCACCGCCATAAGGGACTTCCCTCGTCACCGGAATCTCATCCACGCACCCCGACAGCAGCAGGGGAAGCAGAAGAAGCAGCATCACATGTCGTCGCAAAAATAAACAATTCTTTCCATTGTCATATAGCTTTCAATAAAATTACATCAATCCTTTCCGTTTCATCCGACGCTCAAAATCATACTTCCACACATCCGCCGGGACATCCCGATGGAAACATGTCAGCAGACAAAGAAACAGGAGCGGCATTGTGCCGCTCCGCATGATAAAAATAGTCCGCGATACATTACTACGACCAACTAAACAAATCTCTACTTGAATTGATAAGTTTTATCTATTACTTTCTTGTAAACATCTTTCTTATCTTTCAAGGATACAGCTTCTATCTGAACATGGACATCTACTTCATAAATATCATTTATATTACCTTCGTATAATTTCTCCAAGTCACAAACATACTTATTTTCACCATACTTGAAAAGGAATTTACCCTTAGTAGATTCATTTATAGGCAATTGCTCAGAAATAAAGAATGACCTTCTAAAAAGCACTTTCCCATTAGAATCTTTATACTGTAAAACTACAAAAGAAGCACTTCCCGGTTCATAATAATCCTGCCCAGAAAAAGGACATAGGCGATACAATTTATCCGTATTATTTCTTACTAAAAGAACAATCGTTTTCGTATTCGAATCATACAAATACCGTACATCTATTTGCGCAAGACATGTAAACGAATAAAGAGTAGCTATTAAAAATAATATCTTTCTCATACCATCTTATTTTATTTTACATTTTCCAGTTGTTCATACTTCCAAATCATAAAATCAATCAAACGTAACTCTGACACATCCGCTGGAGTATCCCGATGGAAACATGCCAGCAGACAGAAAAGCAGGAGCGGCATTGTGCCGCTCCGCATGATACCTACACACCGCAGGTTCATGGAATCTCTTTTTCCATTCTGACAATCTTCAGTTTACCCCGTTCATCATCAAAAGACACATTAGCAACAGCACTGATC
>NZ_JAUDEN010000069.1:0-1496 GCF_030373775.1 Bacteroides gallinaceum
GCCTCTTCATCTGAAACATGAAACTTCCCGGCTATTTGGGCAGCGGAAAAATCCGTCCCCGACATGATGAACACACGGAGCACATGAGGATTGTCACGAAGAATCCAATTGCCCAACCTGCCTATAATCACGCAAGTGCCTTTATGAGCCAGTTCGCGTATGGTACGGCTTTGGCTGACATAAATCGCATCGTCCTTAGACGGATTCATGGAAGCCGGAATGCCGCTATCTGAAAAGATCAGCTCCCAAAGCCTGCCCGTAGAAATGTTCTGTTCGTTCTTTTCCACAAACTCCGGCGTATATCCCATCTGCCGTGCGGTCTGGTCAATGATCTGACGGCTGTAGCAAGGGCATCCCAACCTGCGGGCAACCTCCTCGCCAACAGCATTTCCTCCGCTTCCATACATGCGGGCAATGGTGATGATGCGGCTTTCTCCCCACACGCTTCCGGCAACGCTCCCGGCAGCAGGCAAGCGGCTTGCCTTCGGAATGAATATCCTGTCGAGCCACAATACATGAGGAGAGAACACACGGACCATAAAGCCGACATAAAACATGGAAACCAGCGTACCTACACCGACCATTTGCCAGTTCCATCCGCCGAAATAAATAAACATGAAAACAGTGCCGATGCAAACAAGGCCCGTGTCTGAACAGATCTTCACTTTGCCGAAATCTTTTTTCAAGCATTTAGAGATGGCGAGCGGAAGCCCCTCGCCGGCAAGCATCAGCGAATCGCAGCGCACCTCGCAGGCGATGCCGAATGCCAGTATGCTTCCTCCGGCAAGCAGTTCGACAAACCGGAGCGGATAGCCTGCCGCCGGATTCATGTCAAACGGAACCTGCAGGGGACTGGTGAGCCACATGGTCAGATCGGTATAAAAGCCGAAAAGAAAAGATACCAATATCTGAGCATACTGCCTTTTCTCGAAGTTCCCGCGCAGAAAGAGCAGCTGAAGGAGAATAAAGAACACATGCATGAAGATGGTCAGCTGCCCCATCGTAAACCCCATGCCGGGGATAAGCGACAAGATATAGGGAGGAGCGGAAATCGGCGACGAGCCGAGGTTTGCACGGATAGATAACGAAGTCCCCAAAGCGATTACAAAAAGAATGACTACAAAACTGGCATAACGGCGCGCCCATTCTGCCCTGCTTCTTCTTTTAACGTCCATTGCTGTTACAATTTAAATCCCGCGCGAAATTACAGAAAAACCGGCATTGTGAGGCATGTTTTTTCAAGGCATTAAACTAATTTAAACATGACAGAGGCGAACATCTCCGGCCTGCCCCGCCATGCGGACATCCACACCGGCCCACAAACAACAGAATGTGCCGCAGGGCTGACGCATTAAAAAGAATATTGATTATTAAGTACTTATTATTCAGCATATACTGATTTTATAGGTAAAAAACAGCCTTTTTATCAGGCTTTAGTATATCTCTAAATATCAGATACTCTGAATATCAATGACTTTAGTAATGCGTCAGCCCTG
>NZ_JAUDEN010000007.1:0-146792 GCF_030373775.1 Bacteroides gallinaceum
TTATTTTATTACCTTTGCCTCAGAAAATCCATCTCATTTTAGAAGATGAATAAAAGGTTGTCTGATTAAATAGTACGCAAAATCCTACTATTTATGAAAGACAAAAAAAACAAAAGAGTGAAAATTTGGCGCGGGGAATTGAGAGAAGTTTTAGGATTTTTCTTGTAACTGCTTGTTATTCTGACTTTTACAATAACTTGCAGGATTAGAGATAGTATCATTTTTTGAACTATGGAAAAGTTTACTCCTTTGCAAGAGGTTCGGTGGTTTGTGATGCGTGATCTGAAAAGAAGCAACGCCAAACTGCCTGCATACAAAATGCTCGAAGATATGAACCTTGAGATTTTCACTCCCAAAGTATGGAAACTGGTCACGTGCAAAGGCAAACGGATGCCTGTAAAAGTGCCGTTTATGCAAGACTTGCTGTTCGTGCATGACTCCCGCAAAATACTGGATCCCATTGTAGAAAGAATAGGTACATTGCAGTACAGGTTCCTGAGGGACGGACACGGAACTCCCATGACGGTAAGAGACGCCGACATGGAACGTTTCATCCATGCCGTGAGTTCGTGCGAGAATCCGCGCTACTATATGCCGGGCGAAATCACTCCCGACATGATAGGCAAACAGGTGCGGATAATCGGAGGCGCGCTGAACGGCTATGAAGGACGCCTGCAGAAACTGCAAGGATCGCATATCAAACGGCTGTTCATCGAACTTTCCAGCCTCCTGACAGCTTCCATCGAAGTACAGCCCGAATTTATCCAACTGGTGAAATAAATATGGTCATCGCAGTAGACTTTGACGGAACGATTGTGGAACACAAGTATCCGCAGATCGGAAAAGAGATACCGTTTGCCATCGCCACGCTCAAAAAGCTTCAGGCCGAACGCCACCTGCTGATCTTATGGACAGTGCGCGAAAACGACCTGCTGGAGGAAGCGGTGGAATACTGCAGAAAACGCGGACTGGAGTTTTATGCGGTCAACGCCAATCATCCCGACGAACAGGTCAGGTCCGACCAGACTTCTCCATGCCGGAAAGTGCGGGCAGACATGTACATCGACGACTGCAACGTGGGCAAACTCCCCGACTGGGGCGCAATCTATGAAATGGTGCATAACCGATGGAGCTTTGAGCAGTATATGGATATGGTGCATGGCGGCAGACAACAGCAAAAGACCTCATTTTTAAAAAGAATTTTCGGGAAATAAGACATGACATCTCATGCGGAAAATACCAAACGCATTGCAAAGAACACGCTGATGCTCTATGTACGGATGCTGTTCAGCATGCTTGTGTCGTTGTATACCTCACGGGTGGTGCTGAATACATTGGGCGTGGAGGATTATGGTATAAATAATGTAATAGCCGGTGTTGTTTCAATGTTTTCGCTATTATCTTCTTCTTTATCTACAGCTATAAGCAGATTTATAACCTATGGGTTAGGAAAAGGAGATATGCAGACCCTGAAAAAAATCTTTTCATCTTCGATAAATGTTATGCTGGGTTTAGCAACACTTATAATCATACTTACCGAAATAGTTGGAACATGGTTCTTGAATCACGAAATGAATATTCCCACAGAAAGGATGGATGCAGCAAATTGGGTGTTGCAATGTGCTATTTTTGCTTTTGCTGTTGGACTGATTACAGTGCCATATAGCGCCACGGTCTTGGCCCATGAAAAGATGGACGTTTATGCATATATAAGTATGACTGAAATCTGTTTAAGATTGGTAGTCGTATATTGTTTGTATGCCTCACCTTTCGATAAGTTAAAGTCGTTTGCACTGCTAACAATGACTGTCACAATTGTTATTCTTATCATTTATTATTACTATTGCCGAAGAAATTTCCACGAATGCAAATATTGCTATGTGTACGACAGTAGTCTTTTAAAGAAAATGTTAAGTTTTTCAGGGTGGAGTCTCTTGGGAAGCGGAGCTTATTTATTCAACACCCAAGGTGTAAATATCTTGATGAATTTATTTTTTGGAGTCGGAGTTAATGCAGCTCGCGGAATTGCAACTCAGGTAGATGGAGCTGTACAATCATTTGTCGGCAGTTTTACAATGGCAATGAGCCCACAAATCATAAAGTCATATGCCATAAATGATCTTGAGTATATGCACACTCTAGTTTGCCGAGGTGCAAAATATTCCTATTTCATGACTTTTTTTTTAACCATCCCACTAATATTAGAAGCTCAACAAGTCCTATCGATATGGCTCGGCGTTGTTCCTGATCATGCTATTGTATTTGTGCGAATGACATTACTATCCTCATTAACAGTAGTTATTGCCAATACATTGATAACAGCGCAAGTGGCTACTGGAAATATAAAAAAATATCAGATAATAGTTACACTGTGTGGACTTTGGGTTTTCCCGTTATCATATATATTTTTCAAATTGGGTTTTTCTCCTGAAACGGCATACATTATTTATTTTATAGTCTATTTCGGTTTGATTTTTGTCCGCTTATATTTAGTGAAGAATCTAATAAAAATGAATTGGATAAAATACGCAAAAGAAGTGTTACTCCGAATGGGATTGGTATCAGCATGTTCAATTATTTTTCCTTCTCTAGTATATTTCAACATGCCATCATCACTTATCCGTCTATTAACTATTTGCATAGTGTCGGCTATATCATCTCTCACTTTCATGTATCTATTAGGATTAGATAAGAATGAACGTATTTTTATTATAAATAAGATACAAAACAAAATTCATTTATCCAAACATTGATTAGGGATATGTCATTTCGTGAATATTTAAAACGCGGCATAAAATATGTAATTTACGGTATACCGCAAAAAACTATGACAGCCAACATTTCTTCTATTACGCCAAATGAGCTGCTAAAAAACAAAACAGCTCTTGTTACTGGTGGAACAAGCGGAATAGGTTTGGAAATCATCAAGGCATTTTTGAAAAGCGGTGCTGTTGTTGTATACACAGGAAGAAATGAAGAAAAAATCAATAAAGTATACGATAATATAGTAAAAGAAGAACCTAACTATGCCAACATGCTTTATGGCATTCTGATGGATAATTCCCATATATCTTCTTTTGAAGATATATTTCAGAAAATCTTATCTTTGATTGGCGGTAGACTGGATATTTTGGTCAATAATGCAGGAGTGATGGGAGGAAATTTTGGAAGTGCTTCAGAACAAGAGTATGACAAAGTTCTTGCCACAAATTTAAAAGGCAGTTTTTTCCTTTCTCAAATAGTTGCAAAACACATGAAAAATAACTCAATAAAAGGAAATATCTTAAATATTGCGTCATCCTCAAGTTTACGTCCAGCCAACTCTGCCTATATCTTATCAAAATGGGGAATAAGAGGATTAACTTTAGGACTTGCCAAAACTCTAATTCCATATGACATTGTCGTAAACGGCATAGCACCTGGACCAACTAAAACCCCAATGCTCATCGATGAGAAACAAAAAGACATTATAAATGAAAACAACCCATTAGGACGTTATATTATGCCAGAAGAAATAGCCAATATGGCTGTAATATTAGTCAGCAATATGGGCAGAAGCATAGTTGGTGATATAATTTATATGACTGGCGGTGCAGGAATCATTACGCTTGACGACATTAAATATTCATTTTAAATATGAATGACTTACATTATACAAATGAGCGGCAGATATTAATATTAATATCTTTACTGAAAGCCTATGGCATTCGTAAAATAATCGCTTCTCCTGGGGCAACAAATGTCACCTTCATAGGAAGTGTGCAGCAGGATGATTTTTTCGAAATCTATTCATGTGTTGATGAACGTTCGGCTGCTTATATGGCATGCGGTTTAGCTATAGAGTGTGGCGAACCTATAGTTTTAACATGTACAGGAGCCACCTCCTCTCGTAACTATTTACCAGGATTAACAGAAGCTTATTACCGTAAATTGCCCATATTAGCTATAACCTCTACCCAATTAACAGAAAGAGTTGGACATCTAATAGCTCAAGTTATTGACCGTTCTACAGCTCCTAATGATACTACACAGCTAAGCGTTTATCTACCTATAATCAAAGACGAAAATGATGTTTGGATATCCCAACTTAGAATTAATCAAGCATTACTAGCATTAAAAAGACATGGTGGTGGTCCGGTTCATATTAATCTAGAAACATCTTACAGTTGCGATTTTTCTATAAAACAATTACCAAAAGCACATGTCATCAATAGAATTACAGTTCATGATGAGTTTCCTACATTTCCAGACGGTAATGTTGCTGTATTTGTCGGTTCACATAAAATCTGGACAAAAGAGGAAACCGAAGCTCTAGACAGATTTTGTAGTTCTCACAACGCTGTCGTCTTTTGCGATCACACCAGCGGCTATAAAGGGAAATATCGTTTCTTATCAGCTTTAGTTAAAGCTCAATATTACAATCAGCCTTTACTCCCTAAAATAGAAACATTAATTCATATAGGAGAAGTGTCTGGAGACTATTACACCCTTGGAATTTCAGCAAACCAAATATGGCGTGTAAGTGAAGATGGAGAACTCAGGGACACATTCAAAAAATTGCATTATGTGTTTGAGATGCCTGAAAAAGTTTTTTTCTCACATTATACGACATCAAAAGCGGGAGATGATAGTTTTTTGAATTTATGCAAAAAGGCATACGATAAGACATACAATCATATTCCTGATCTACCTTTTAGCAATATTTGGATAGCACAACAACTTGCACCTCGCTTGCCAGAATACTCAGTAATCCATCTTGGCATATTAAACACACTGCGGTCATGGAATTTTTTTGAAATACCTACATCGGTTTTATCATATAGCAATGTGGGCGGCTTTGGTATAGACGGTGGCATGTCATCACTAATTGGAGCATCATTGGCCAATCCCAATAAATTATATTTTGGCATTTTGGGTGATTTAGCGTTCTTTTATGATATGAATGTAATAGGCAATCACAATGTAGGACATAATGTACGAATTATGCTTGTCAATAATGGACGTGGTACGGAGTTTCGCAATTACAACCACATGGCAAACATGTTTGGTAATGATGCCGATACATTTATAGCCGCAGCCGGACACAACGGCAATAAATCTAAAAGCTTAGTTAAACACTACGCAGAAGATTTAGGCTTTGAATATATAAGCGCTTCCTCAAAAGAGGAATTCAATATCGTTTATTCCAAGTTTCTCCAGACAGAGATAACCAATAAACCAATATTATTTGAGGTATTTACCGATAGCCGTGATGAAAGCGATGCATTACAAGCTGTTTCTACATGCTTGAAAAGTGCTAAGAATGAGCTATATGAGAAGATGGTGGATACAACAAAAAAAATGCTAGGCGGAAGTTCTAAAACAGCAAGCGCCATATACCATAAATTGAAATCCTAATAAATTATGAAAATTGGTATATTGACTTTTCACTGCGCAAATAATTATGGAGCAGTTTTGCAGGCATACGGTTTGCAAGAATATTTAAAAAAATTAGGATATGACACGTATATTGTTGACTACCGACCTAAATACATTACATCACAATATAAAACGTTTGCCAAAGAACTACCTCAAGGAAACCTGCCAATGAAAGTAAAGCATTTACTTCGCAATATATTAATCATCCCCATACGAAAAAGACGGTGTAAAGTATTTAATTTATTTCGAAGAAATCGCTTAAAAATATTCAAGCTAAATTTAAATAATTCAGAGAACGATTTTGATTCATTTATTTTTGGAAGTGATCAGATATGGAATCAGTCACTTACCGGCGGCAACTTGGACAAAATATTTTTAGGAGATTTTCCCGCGGCAAACGGAAAGAAATTAATTGCATACGCTGCAAGTACAGGCAGTTTAAAAAACATCAGCAATAAAAGTGATATTATTGACAAGCTATTAAAATTTAAAGCGATTGGAGTTAGAGAGCAATCATTAGATATATTTATAGGGAATAATATACCAAATTCAATACACTCTTTGACATTGGATCCTGTATTATTAGCCGGAAAACAAATATTTGAAAAACTCATTAAACCAATATATCCTGACACTAAAAAAAAATATTTACTACTATTCCAACTAGGATACGATATTCACGTTGAAAAAATAGCAAGTCAGATAGCCAATGAAAAAGGATTGAGTTTAGTTAAAATATCGTCATATTTCGAATCTTTGACAGACTCAAACATAATAAGCGACGCGTCTCCCGAACAATTTTTAGCATATGTAAAAAATGCTTCATACGTAGTAACTACGTCATTCCATGGAACAGCTTTTTCTATTCTTTTCGAAAAAGATTTTAACACCATCGGGTTAAGTGAAACAGTATCTGAACGTATGATAAATTTATTATTGCAATTAGGACTTGAAGATCGATTCTATAACAATAGCAACAAAATTAATACAACAGAGATTAACTATAGATCAGTTAATAAAAAATTGGAACAGTTACGTATAGCTTCTAGATCCTTTATAAATACAGCCTTTGCTTAAACATGAGATTGATAAAAATTTCAGTCATAGTACCGATTTATAATGCGGAAAAATATTTGCATCGTTGTATTGACAGCATCTTATCACAATCTTTCAAGGATTTTGAGGTGCTGCTTATTGATGATGGCAGCACTGATAATTCTGGGAAAATATGTAATAATTATGCTGCTAAAGATGCAAGGATTAGAGTCTTCCATAAAAAAAATGGTGGCGTTTCTACAGCAAGAGAGTTAGGTGTACAACAAGCCAAAGGAGAATATTCAATACATGTAGATGCGGATGATTGGATTGAATGTCATATGCTAGAAAAGATGTATAGGAAAGCTAAGCAAGAACAACTTGACATGTTGATTGCAGATTTTTATCATGATGATAAAGGAAAATCAATTTACATAAAACAATCTGGACTATCGACCTATCCAGACAGTGTGTTAAAAGATATTTTACAGAACAAACTTTTTGGTAGTTTATGGCATAAATTAATAAGGCATAATTTATATAAAGAAAAGAATATACACTTCATAGAAAATATCAATTACTGCGAGGATGTACTTGTTCTTGTTCAACTGCTACAACAGCCTATAAAAATAGGATTTCTTAATGAAGCTTTTTATCATTATAATTCCTCAAACAGCAATTCAATAACAAGAAATTATAAGCTTGATACATATTATATGCGAAAACAATACGTCACAATATTGATGGAGTTATTACCTATGACATATGAACCGTTCATCATGCAGGTAGCTACATTGGTAAAGAAAGAAGCGTTTACGCATAAAATCTTACCCAAGAACGAATTTTATAATTTCATGCCACTCACAATAGCAGAAATAATCCATTCCAAAAATCTTGGGAGAAAGTGTAAAATGTGTTACATATTAGCTTATTTAGGTTTATATAAATTATCGATGGAGTTATCTTCATTAATTAGAGCTTAAAAAATGAATCATTTGGATTTAAAAAATGGATTGTCAGGTTTAATGCGACTCAAAAATGAGGGGCCTTTTATCAAGAATTGCGTGGAATCTTGCATTGATGCTCTTGATGAATTAATAATCGTATATAATGACTGCACAGATGACACTCCAGAAATTGTAGAGGAAATGAGGAAACGATATCCAGATAAAGTCAAAGCCTATGCATATAACAATCATATACTTTCGCATAATCTTACAGAAGCAGATTTTAATATTGCAAAAAATCTCCCAGAAGATTCACCTCGTTTACACTCTAGTCAATGTAACTTTGCCTTATCAAAAGCAAATTATAAATATGCAGTAAAAATAGATGCTGACCAACTCTATTTTACAGATGAACTCAAAAAATGGCGAGATGTGTGCAGCGGTGACATTCCAATAAAATGGAATATAACTTTTATTCTAGGGTGGTTCTTCATGGTGTATTTTTCTGCTTACAGGCATTTATCTTCTAAATGTAGGAAACCTTGCTTGTGGATGTTACCGGATTGGCTATTCGACCTAGTCATTACATCTTATTTTAATTATGCAAAATGGAGATTAAAAAAAGGAACAGCCGCCATAGCTTTATCTGGCTTTAATGTATTTAAAGATATCAAATGGTATATACCATTCGATGGATTCAACATTCATCCTCCTTATAACGGTGAAGGTGACACTTTGATTTTCCGCATATCTAAAAATACTTATTATACTAAATTTGTGAATTATAAATCTCGCTCAGTTACTGAAAAATTTCACCATTCGTATAAAATGATGTTTGCTGGCCCAATGTGGTTTCATCTTCATGCAAATCGCGAATATTGCTGGTCAAAAATAAAAAAAACAAAAGACGAATATCCTGAACTATTTGTACCATTGGAGGAGTTTTCTTTAATGTCATACAAAGAAATCCACAATAGATTGAACAAGAAATCACATACCTTATATCAGAGGATTTTGTTTGCTTTCATACATAAAGCTGGGATAAAGAAAATGAAAGAATATTCATCTTTATTAAAATAAGAGTACGCATGTGCCGGTGGTTATTGAAAAAAGAAACAATAGAACTGATAACCAGTGATTATTATCGGTATATAGGAACAACAGCAAGTTTATTTAAAATGTTCCGGTTTACGTTTTACAACCATTGCTTTGCCTATACTTTTTGGCTTCGAATAGCAGCATCGGAAAAAAGTCTGATTTGTAAAATTGCAAAGAAAAAATTAAACAAATTGTCGATCAAATATGGATTACAGATTCCTTGTGAAACATCAATAGGATATGGTTTGTATATAGGGCATGGCATTGGAATTATTATAAACCCAACGGCAATAATAGGCAATAACGTCAACTTAGGGCAATTCACAACAATTGGAGCCAATAATGGAAAAGCTGCCATTATTGGAGATAATGTCTATATCGGACCGTCTGTTTGCTTGGTTGAAAATATAAAAATAGGTGATAATGTAACAATCGGAGCTGGCGCAGTAGTAGTCAAAGATGTGCCTAATAACGCAACAGTAGCTGGAGTTCCCGCAAAAATAATATCTTACAAATCTCCAGGAAGATTTATAAATAGGAAATGGGTAAAGTATAACTACTAATTTGAAATCTATGATTCCTAAGGTTATTCATTATTGCTGGTTTGGCCGGAAACCTCTTCCCCCACTTGCAGTCAAATGCATAAAGTCATGGAAAAAATATCTCCCCGACTATGAAATAAAGGAATGGAATGAGGATAATTTTGATGTGAATAGCATAGCTTACACAAAAGAAGCTTATGAAGCAAAGAGATATGCATTTGTGAGTGACTATGCTCGATTTTGGGTCTTGTATAATTATGGCGGATTGTATTTTGACACAGATGTAGAAATAATTAAACACATTGATGATATTATTTCAAAAGGAGGCTTTATGGGATGTGAAACTTTTGCACAAAAAAATGTACCTCTATACGTGGCTCCAGGTCTCGGATTAGGATGTGAAAAAGGACATCCTATTTATCATAGTTTGTTACAATTATATTCAGGCTTACATTTTATAGGAATTGACGGAAAACCGTATTTGAAAACAATCGTTCAATACACTACTGAATATCTTGTCCAACTAGGGTTAAACGAAATAAATGAGATACAATATATCAATGGCATATATATATACCCAAAAGAATATTTTAACCCCTATGATGTGGAACAAGATAAAATATTTATAACATCCCAAACCAGAACAATCCATCATTTTGCTGCCAGCTGGAAGACTCCCAAAGAACGTTTCATAGAATTTATAGAAAAAAAAGTGGGTAGTAGTCCTATTATTTTCATCCACAAGATGAAACAATTGTTTTTGGGTAAGTAATCTATTTCATCCTATGAACTATACCATCGAAGAATATCTTTTAAACGAATACAATGCAGCCTCAAAAGCAAGAAAAGATGTATCTCATTTTATCTTGCAGAATGGCTTTCGGTCATTGTTTAAAAATGACAAAACCAGAATGCGGCACAATAAATGGGCCAAGCTGATATTAACTTTCAGGCTCTGTATGAAGCTAATGTCATTGAAAAAAACTGATATTTTATTCATACAAACCTCACTGATTGTTTTGCCACCAATATTGAGAATTAAGGCTATCAAACAATTCAAACTGATATATCTTATTCATGATTTATATTGCTTGAAATATAATACAGAAAAAAGCATAAGAATAAATCAGAAAGAGATCAGAAAGGACATGTATTATATGTCAAAATGTGATTACGTGATAGCTCATAATAACTTGATGGTGGAAAAACTAAAACAGTTTGGCTGTACAAGCAAATTAATTCCGCTTGGAATATTTGATTATGACTGTTCTTATCCAAGAAAAAGAAGAGTATTAGCCGTAAATGAACAAATTAAAGTAACATTTGCCGGCTTTTTAGGAAAAGCCAATTTCTTGACAAAATTAGACCAGACCCCACACAAAAATTATCAGTTATTTGTATATGGGATCCCTAAGATTGCCCTAAGGAATTCAATCTACAAGGGAAATATAGATGCTGATATGTTACCTAATGTCATTGAAGGACATTTTGGGTTAATATGGGAGGGAGAATATGATGCTAATCCAGAAGATAATTACATGTGCGTAAATAATCCTCATAAGTTATCTATGTATATTGTTGCTGGTCTTCCGATCATTGCATGGAACAAAAGCGCAGCAGCACGCTTTATCGAAACGAATGGCATAGGATTAACCGTTGATACCTTAGATGAGGTGGATAAATGCGTAAAAGAAATATCCCCAGCTAAATACTCTGATATGGTCAACAATTGTTTGGCAATAAGAGAAAGATTAGTCCATGGAGATTATTTGCGCAATGCACTAAATATGATATAAACTTACAGTTCACGTATGTTCATTTTGATTCTCAAACATCTTTTAAATAAAAACTTCTGACAACGTTTTAAGATATTGGTTTCCAAATATTTAATTCTTGCCAGATACAAACTCTATTAATTATTTTTTTCATGTACAAAAATTATAGAATAGTAGTCAATACTGCTGCAGGGCGCCGCCGCTACATGCAATGCCTGATACCATACATTGTGTCTTGCAGCATCGTCGATCGGTATGATATTTGGATCAATACGCACAATGGAGCGGATATTGAATTCTTCAAACAAATCGCAAAAAGTTTCCCCATTGTCAACTTAGTATGGCAACCCAATGGAGTAGTGAATGGCAATAAAAGCATCAACGCTTTCTATAAAACATGTGTAGAAGAGAACACAATCTATTTTAAGCTAGATGATGACGTTGTATGGATGGAACCAGGATTGATAGAAAAGATGGTAAAATTTCGTGTAGATAACCCTCAATACTTTTTAGTTTCTCCTTTGGTCATCAATAACTCACTATCCACCTATCTTTTACAAATAGAAGGCCGGTTAAAGCTTGACAAATATTATGAGGCAGGGTGTTCGCATCCTGTTTTGTGGAAAAGTGGGTATTTCGCCAAAGAACTTCATTTATGGTTCATTGAACATTATTTGAAGAAGAATCAATGGAGAAAACTGTATGTGGGCAAAAAAGAGATGGGAATGACGCGTTTTTCCATCAATGCCATACTTTGGTTTGGTGATGAAATGAAGAAATTTACAGGCATTGTACCGGGAGATGACGAAGAATTCATGTCATGTATTTATCCTACACAACAAGGAATGTCAAACGCATGGAACGGAGATGCTATTGTGGCGCATTTTGCTTTTTTCACCCAACGTGAACAGCTAGATAAGTGGCATATTCTTGAAAGATATGAAAAGATATGCCGACAAGATTTTCTTGGAAATAAAGATTTACGCAACTTTTATGAAGAAGTACAGTCTGTGATGCAAAATATACAGGCACATGAGGTGGAGTTAATGCAACGTCCGTCACCTTACCTTTCTGTTCCTGTAAAAAAATCCTTAAAGAGAAAGATAAAGGAACATTTGCCGAAATCTGTTCAGGAATTCCTGCTCATCAGATACGACTTAAAGAAAAAAGATGGTTTTATCATTGAATAACACTGAAAATGGAAAAGCTATTGACAATTGTCGTACCGGCATATAACATGGAGAAATATTTAAGCTACTGCTTAGATTCTCTATGTGTGAATCAGGATAATTTGGAAGTTCTTGTCATCAACGATGGAAGCAAGGATACTACATCGGATATAGCTCACCAATATATGGAGCAATATCCTCATATATTCAGAGTAATAGATAAGGCAAATGGGAATTATGGTTCATGTGTAAACCGCGGATTAACAGAAGCAAAAGGAAAATATATCAAAATTCTAGATGCAGATGACAGTTTCGATACAGAGAATTTCAAAGATTTTCTTGCTTTTCTAGAAAAAACAGATGCAGATCTAGTTCTGTCAGATTTTGCCGTAGTTGATCCAGAAAGAAGAATACGAAAAATTATTCGTTATGATGTAGGAAAAGGATACAGCTTTGGAATAGATGAGGTTTGCAATACTGATGTGTTCAAAAACATGCAAATGCACGCCGTAACCTATCGACGTGAGAATTTGCTAAAGTTAGGGTACAAACAGACTGAAGGTATTTCATATACAGATCAACAATGGATATTCATCCCAATGACAACAATCAAGTCTGTATCCTATTTTAATAGGTATGTATATAAATACTTAGTAGGAAGAGCCGGACAGACCATGAATCCGGAAGTCAGACTAAGAAGTATGGATCATACGCTACGTTGTGCGCTGGATATGGCAAAAGTTTATGAACTATATAAACCTCTTTTTGAAGGAAATCCTATACAAGAATATCTTCATGCAAGAATAATTCCTTTCATAAAAGAAATATATGTATCTTCGTTAACACATTATGATAGAAAGACGAAAAAACTGCTCACAGATTTTGACAACAATTTGAAAGAAACGAGCAAAGACATACATGAACTGATAGGAAGCAAAAGAGTCAGTTCATTTAAAGGATTTGCATATATTGATTACTGGAGAAATCATAAGGATGTAAATAAAGAAATGGTCAAATTGCTCAGTCGAATGTATTTGTTGATGCTCCGCATGAAACGGGTAAGCAAAACAAAAAATAAAATGGCATTGCCTTCTTTTTTTAATTAAGGAGTAATGAAAGTTTCAGTTATTGTTCCCATATATAAGGTAGAACGATTCATCAGAAAATGTACAGACTCACTATTGTCGCAGACATTAGATGACGTGGAATTTATATTTGTAGATGATGCTTCGCCAGATAATAGCATAAACATATTAAATCAATGCATTGAGAAATATCCACAACGAAAAAAACAAATCCACATCCTATCTCATGAAATAAACAAAGGGCTTCCAGCAGCACGCAATACAGGATTGACTGCAGCTACAGGTGAATATGTGTTTCATTGTGACAGCGATGACTTTGTGGAACCAAATATGCTAGATACTCTTTATAATGAAGCAAAGAAAAAAGATGCAGACATTATATGGTGCGACTGGTATCTTTCGTTTGGACACAATGAACGTTATATGAAACAGCCTGCCTATGATACACCTATGGAAGCTTTAAAAGCGATGTTGGCAGGCAGAATGAAATTCAATGTATGGAACAAGCTTATTCGGCGTAAATTGTATGTGAATAACAAGATTTCTTTTCCTGAAGGATATGCCATGGGAGAAGACATGACCACACTGCTGCTGTTCGCTGTTGCAAAAAAAGTGGCATATATGCCTCAAGCATTTTACCATTATGTAAAATTAAATACAGGAGCATATTCACAGAATTATTCAATAGAACACTTTGAGTCTGTTCAATACAATATAAATAGAGTAGAAAAGGCCTTACATGATAGATTTGACAATATACTGAATTTGGAGATTGCTTGTATGAAACTAGAGGCAAAGTTTCCGTTTCTAATGAGCACAAAATCTGAAATGTACAAACTTTGGGCTAGAGCTTACCCTGAAGCAAATGCTTACATTATGAAAAACCGTTACATATCGATTCGGCGACGATTGGTACAATGGTGCGCTTCCAAACACTTGTGGTGGCTAGTTTCACTTCATTATCTTGCTATTGACAAAATAATATATGGTTGTATTTACAGATGATTTTTAATTTAGGATGATAAAAGCATTACAGGTTTCAGTAGTAATCATACTGACAAGTCTTTTCCTTTTCCCTTTTTTCTTTTCTTTCCTGCCGTCGGTAAACACAAAAATGTTTTTAGCGGTGTTGGGATTAATAGCTTTTTCTTTTGACTGCATCAATGGATATACCCAACCATTTAATAAAAGTCTGGCTAAAATTTCTTCATGGGCATTAGGAGTTTCTTTCTGCAGCTTTCTTTCAATGACATTGAACGGCACGCCAGATAATTCTTATTTAGGTTATATCGTTTCTATGGCTGTATGGCTTTTTGCTGCTTATTTCTGCGTAAGTCTGATGAGATTGACACATGGAAAAGTAACGGTAGAAATCATAGCCTGCTATCTCGTAGGAGTTGCTTTACTACAATGTACATTGGCCCTGCTAATCAACCATTTCCCTTTCATAAAAAATTTGGTCGATGCAAGCATCACAGGAGAAAAATATATGGGGGTTGGAGTAAAAGGAAGACTTTATGGTATCGGTTGCGCATTGGATGTAGGTGGTGGACGCTTGGGAGCTATTCTTATTCTAGTGGCATATCTGATACTTTTGGCGATGAAACGACAATCCCGTTGGAATTTTGTTGCGTTACTGGGAGTTTTTATATACATTCTGGTAATTGGAAATATGATCGGGCGCACAGCTTCTGTCGGTGGTGCCTTGGCTTTAGCTTATCTAGCCTGGTCAATTGTAAAAAGCCCTAATTATCGTTCCGTTTCTTTCGGGTCTTTTCTCCCTTTGACTATTTTAGTCATCGGTTGTGGAATATTGCTGTGCGTCGGATTATATCAAGTGAGTCCGGAAGCCCAAAAACTGTTGCGTTTTGGATTCGAAGGTTTCTTCAACTATTTCGAATATGGTAAGTTTGAAACTTCCTCCACCAATATGTTATCTGAAGGTATGATTTTCCCAGACAATTTATGGACCTGGATTTTCGGTGATGGATACATGGCAAGCGGACTAAATGACCCATATTACACAGGACCTTCTGATTATGGTTTCTACATGAATACAGACGCAGGATATTCTCGTTTTATATTTTATTTCGGTTTAACGGGACTTTCAGTATTCATCCTATTTTTTGTAGCAGTATGCAAAGAATGCATGGCAAGAATAAAAGACCATAAACTTTTATTTTTTGTTCTTTTAACAATGAATTTATGTGTATGGGTAAAAGTGTCCACTGACTTATTTCTAGTGTTTGCCCCATTCTTATGTCTAAATACTCAGGACATACGATGTGAAATGAATAATGAAACCAGTAAAGAAGTATGATTATTGTCAACATAGCTTGTGGCCTCGCAAACCGCATGTTTCAGTATAGCTACTATTTATATCTGAAAAAAATGGGATATGATGCAAAGGTTGACTTTTACAAGACAGCCAAACTGGAGCATGAAAATGTAGCATGGAACTCTATATTTCCTAATGCACCCATACAACAGGCTTCTGTATGGGAAGTATTCAAAACAGGTGGAGGAAGCGATATGATTTCTAAGATTCGCCGGCGTTATTTTTCATTTAGCTGCAACGTGAAGACTCTTTCTGCCTTTGAAGCACCTCTCCCTGATAAAACTAGCCACTCTGTCTATATGATGGGAGTATTTCAAAATGCTGAAATGGTGGAAACGGTTCGTGATGAAGTGCTTAAAGCATTCATGTTCCAACCGTTTATAGACCGTCATAATCTTGATTTGATGAAAGAAATACAATCGTGCCGGTCGGTTGCCATCCACGTGCGAAAAGGAAAAGATTATATGTCAAGAATCTGGTATCAACAAACTTGCCCTATAGCGTATTATCAAAAAGCAATAAAATTGATAGAAGAAAAAATAAAAGATCCCCGATTCTATGTTTTTACAGACAACCCAGAATGGGTAAAAGAAAATTTCAGAGATTTTGAATATACACTTGTGCAAGAAAACCCAGTTGCAGGATATGGCAGCCATTTTGATATGCAACTGATGAGTCTTTGCCAACATAATATTCTTTCAAACAGCACATACAGCTGGTGGGGAGCTTTTTTGAATAGAAATCAAAGCCCAATTGTTATCTGTCCAGAAATATGGTTCAACCCGAACAGTTGCAAGGAATATTCTTCTCGACAGATCCGGTGTAAAGGATGGATTACACTATAACAATAAAAACAAAAAGCGGATTGTTCCACAGCTATATATGCCTGATTAGTCAAAAAAGTTTGTATCTTTGTCTGACTGATTATCCAACAAAACATTCATTAGGAGTATGGCAAGAAAGAGATACCCGATAGGAATACAGACTTTCTCTGAAATCAGAAAAGGTGATTATCTGTATGTCGACAAGACGGAATATGTTTATCGCATGACGCATGCTGACGCGAAGTATATGTTTTTAAGCCGTCCGCGCCGTTTCGGGAAGTCACTGCTTGCCAGTACGCTCCATGCTTACTTTGAGGGAAGAAAGGAGTTGTTTGAAGGACTTGCCATCGCGAACATGGAAATAGAATGGGAACAATATCCGGTTCTGCATTTTGACATGAGTCTGGGAAAACACATGGACAAGGATGCCCTGAACCGCTACCTGCACAACATGCTGCAAAACAACGAACTGCGTCTGGGAATAAAAACCCGTGATGTAGAAGATACAAATGTGAGATTTACCAATCTGATTATGGACATCTACCATCAGACGGGAAAGCAGGTGGTTGTGCTGATAGACGAATACGATGCGCCTCTCCTGGATGTGGTGCATGAAGAAAAGGATCTGCCCGTGCTGCGCAACGTGATGCGCAACTTCTATAGCCCGCTGAAAGCCTGCGATCCCTATCTGCGCTATGTCTTCTTGACCGGAATAACCAAATTCTCGCAACTGAGCATTTTCAGCGAACTGAACAACATCAAGAATATTAGCATGGAAAGGGAATATGCGGATATTTGCGGCATTACGGAAGAAGAGATAAAAAGGCATATGAAAGAAGGGATGGATGAACTTGCTGATAAACTGCAAGTGACTCACGACGAAGTTCTTGATGCCTTGAAAGAAAATTACGACGGCTATCACTTTACATGGCCTTCACCGGATGTATATAATCCGTACAGTTTGCTGAATGCCTTCAGCGACGGCAGATTAAATTCATACTGGTTCGGCAGCGGCACTCCGACTTATCTGATTGAAATGTTGCGCAAGTACAATGTATTGCCTTCCGAAATAGGCGGCATAGAAGCTATGGCTGCCGACTTTGATGCTCCGACGGAACAGATGGAAAGCATCGTCCCGCTGCTTTATCAAAGCGGATATATCACTATTAAAAAAGGCGATCCGCAAATGGAAATATATCTGCTGGACATTCCCAATAAAGAAGTGCGGGTAGGACTGATGAGAAGCCTGCTCCCGAATTATGTGAACCGGCAGGTGCGGACCTGCAACGTGACGGTAGCCAAAATGTCGCTCGCAATCAGCGAAGGACGGATGGACGATGCCTTGCGTCTGCTGCAAACGTTCCTGGGAACGGTTCCCTACTGTGACAACACGGACTATGAGGGACACTATCAGCAGCTGATGTACATCATATTCAGCATGTTGAGCTATGAGGTAGATGTAGAAGTGCGTACACCTCATGGACGTGTAGACATGGTGCTGAAGACACGGAGCAAGCTTTACCTCATCGAGCTGAAGCTTGACAGGAGTGCAGACAAGGCCATGGAGCAAATTAATTTGAAAAACTATTCCGACCGGTTTGCCTTATGCAAACTGCCGGTTGTAAAGGTAGGCATAAACTTTGACAGCAAAAAAGGCACAATCGAAGACTGGAAAATAGAAACGGCCTGAAAGCCGAAAGACAAGAAAGTTTTTGCTCTTATTATGGAATAATGCTCAGCGGAGCATATTTTAAGCTAAAAACGATGAAAATCATTTATTGCACACACTCCCTCTGCAATCCCGGAGGAATGGAACGGGTACTTGTTAACAAGGTTACTTACCTCGTAAACAGGCTTCATTGGGACGTTTCCATAGTGACGACAGACCAGAAAAGCAGGCCTGCATTCTATCCGCTGCCTGAGGGAGTAAAAACAACAGACCTCGGAATAAACTACTCGGACGACAACGTAAAAAGTCCGGCAGAAAAGATTCTGGGCTACCTGAAGAAAAAGAGAAAGCATAAAAAACTGCTGTCCGAACTGCTGAAACGGGAACAGGCGGATATCGTGGTATCGCTCTATCCTTCTGAATCTTCTTTCATTCCGGATATCAAAGACGGCAGCAAGAAAGTGCTCGAACTGCATTACTGCAAATATTTCCGTTTGCAATATGGCCGGAAAGGAATATTGGGAACAATAGACAAATGGCGGACGAAACAGGATGAACGCATTGTCCGGAAATTTGACAAGTTCGTTGTGCTGAGCCAGGAAGACAAAGGATATTGGGGAAATCTTCCGAATATAGAAGTGATTCCCAATGCGGCGTTGTTACAGACCGACAATACATCAGACGTAATGCCCCATCGGGTCATCGCCGTAGGAAGGTTGGATTATCAGAAAGGATTCGACCGTCTGATTAAAGCATGGCGCATCATTATGGAAAATGGAAAGTTCCCCGACTGGAAACTGGATATCTTCGGCCAGGGAGAATGGAAAGATATGCTTCAGGGAATGATAGACAACTTTAGCCTCCAGCATTCGGTCAAACTGAATGCCCCCACCAAAAACATTGTTCAGGAATACACGAAAAGCTCCATGCTGGTCATGAGTTCCAATTATGAAGGCTTTCCCATGGTAATGATTGAAGCAATGGCATGCGGGCTGCCTGTAGTATCCTTCGACTTCAAATGCGGACCGAAAGACATTATAGATAACAACGCAAACGGCATTTTGGTTCAAAACGGCGACATAAAAAAGTTAGCGGACGCCATGATGAAGCTGATGAAAGATGAAACGCTTCGCAAAAAGATGTCGGAGCAGGCAAAGAAAGTTGTACGCACCTACTCTGAAGAAGCTGTAATGAACAAATGGATTCATCTGTTCAATTCTTTAAACAAGCAATGAAAAAACTTTTGCAAATAAATCCCGTGCTGCGGGTTTCTACTTCCACAGGACGCATCATGCAGGAAATCGGAGAACTGGCGATGCATCACGGCTGGGAAAGCTATATTGCCTACAGCAAAGGACGGGACGGACTGCGTGAATGCCAGTCGCATCGTGTTCCTGTGGGATGCAAGTGCGACACCCTCTGGCATGGAGTGGAAACACGCCTGTTCGACCGGCATGGACTGGCTTCATCGGCGGCCACACGGGCACTGACACACCAGATAAACGAAATACGCCCGGATATCATACACATTCACAACATCCACGGCTATTTTCTGAACTACAAGATACTGTTCGACTATTTGTCCAGATGCGGGATTCCGGTCATATGGACTATACATGACTGCTGGCTGTACACCGGACATTGTTATTATTATTCTTACGTCGGATGCAACAAATGGCAAACCGGATGTGAACATTGCCCGCAAAAGAAAGAATTTCCGTCCAGCCTGTTTTTCGACAGAAGCCGGAAAAACTACGAAGACAAAAAAAGAGCCTTCACGTCCATGCCGAAGGACAAACTGATTATTGTACCTGTGTCAAAATGGATAAGGGGAGAAATGCAGAAATCTTTCTTGAACGGGTATGAATACAGGGTCATTCACAACGGTATCAACACGGACGTTTTCAACATGCGAGATACACAAAACGTCAGGACAAAATACAAACTGGGAAACAAGCATGTCCTGCTTGGCGTTGCCAGCATCTGGAGCAAAGAGAAAGGACTGGATGATTTCATCAAGATGGCGCATGCGCTGGAAGAAGATGAGGTGATCGTACTGGTAGGAATCAAGCCGGAGGAAATGAAAAAACTGCCCGGAAACATTGTCGGCATAGCCCGGACCGAAAATATAAACGAACTGGCCGAACTGTACTCGGCTGCAGATGCGTTTATCAATCCGACATGGCAGGACAACTACCCTACCGTCAATATGGAGTCCATCTCATGCGGCACGCCTGTTGTGACATACCGGACGGGAGGCAGTATTGAAGCCGTAACGGAAAGCACCGGCTACATCGTGACGCAGGGCGACATAAAAGGGCTGCTTGACGCTGCCCGCACCATCCGGAAAGCCGGAAAGCTGCACTATCAGCAGCTATGCCGCAAATACGCCTTGGAGCATTTCAACAAAGAAGACCGCTATACGGACTATATCCGGCTTTATGACGAACTGACGGAGCGTCACTGACATGCTGCAACGGATCTAAGAAACTGTTTTGAATTTCTCCAAAAAGTTTTTCTTGGCTTGATGTATTCGTTTTCGTGTGTGCTTTGGGCTATTTTTTGGTCTTTTCCGCTTCTGTTCTTCGTCAGATAGCCCGCTATCTTCCTCATCACACAAACGGAAATGCCTCAAAAACTCATCCCAAATCAGCACACGATAAATTCAAAACAGTTTCTAAAGCGGAGGCATACAGTCAGACGCTGCCGGGAACAACAAACAAATGAAAAACTTCTATGAAAAATAAACCGTTGAAAATACTGCAACTCGGCAAATTTTATCCGATACGCGGAGGAATAGAAAAGGTGGCATATGACTTAACTGTCGGACTGTCTGAACAGCACACTGACTGTGACATGATGTGCGCTGCCATACAAGGGGGAAACAAGATCATTCCAATAAACGAACATGCACGGATAATATGCTGCCATACATGGATGAAAGCCGCCGCAACCATGATTTCGCCGGCTATGGTCTTTATGCTGCGGAAGATGCAGCGGCAATATGACATCATCCATGTGCATCATCCCGATCCGATGGCCTGCCTGGCCTTGTTTCTGTCCGGCTACAAGGGGAGAGTCATCCTGCACTGGCATAGCGACATATTGAAGCAGCAGTTTCTGCTGAAACTGTACAAGCCGCTGCAACAATGGCTGATCAGACGTGCTGACCTGATTATAGGCACATCGCCTGTATATCTGGCCGAATCACCTTTTCTGCAGAAAGTACAGGAAAAAACGGTCTGCCTCCCGATCGGAATAGCACCCGTAAAACAGGACTTGAAAAAAACAGAAGAAATCAGAGAAAGATACAGGGGAAAAAAAATCGTGTTCTCGCTTGGGCGTTTGGTCCCTTACAAAGGCTACAGATACCTGATCAATGCAGCCAAATACTTGGATGAAAGCTATGTGATCCTGATAGGGGGAACAGGACCGCTGAAAGATGACCTGCAGAAAGAAATCGAAGAACAGAACCTGTCGGAGAAAGTATTTCTGGCAGGACGTATCAGC
The DNA here is from genome assembly GCF_030373775.1 of Bacteroides gallinaceum. Classification (NCBI taxonomy): domain Bacteria; kingdom Pseudomonadati; phylum Bacteroidota; class Bacteroidia; order Bacteroidales; family Bacteroidaceae; genus Bacteroides; species Bacteroides gallinaceum. The sequence continues at coordinate 21,411 of NZ_JAUDEN010000007.1, forward strand.
GATGAAGAGCTTTCAGGATACTATGGAGCATGTGATGTGTTCTGTCTCAGCAGCATACAAAAGACAGAAGCTTTCGGCATCGTGCAGATCGAAGCCATGTCGTGCGGAAAACCGGTTATCGCCACAAACATTCCGCATTCAGGAGTGGCGTGGGTTAATGCGCACGGCATATCCGGACTGAATGTCAATCCGGAAGATGCGCACAGGCTGGCCGAAGCCATCAAAGCCGTAACGGAAGACGAAGCTGCATATAAAAGGTATTCAGAAGGTGCGGCAAGCAGATACCGGGAGCTATTCACCAAGGAAAAGATGATAAGTAAATGCTTAAATATATATTGTTATGAAAAATGAAAGTACAGATGCAATCGCAAAGACACTGGAAGCAAATGTAACGGCAGAAAGAAGTTACAATTACAGAAGCATGTCGGTTGCTGCATGTAGGACAAAACGTGTCTTCGACTTTTTGGGGAGTTTGTTGGGTATGGTGGTGTTCTCACCTGCATACCTGGCTATTTATTGTCTGATCAAATGGGAGGATGGAGGTCCGGCCATATTCAAGCAGGAGCGTATCGGCTACGGGGGAAAGCCGTTCACGCTTTACAAATTCCGCTCCATGACCGTACAGTCTGAATCAGACGGCAAACCGGCTTTATGCCAGAAGAACGACAAACGGCTCACCAAGATAGGAGGTTTCCTGCGTGAGCATCATCTGGACGAACTGCCTCAACTGTGGAACATACTCAAAGGGGAAATGAGTTTTGTGGGGCCGCGCCCGGAACGCAAGTTCTTTGTCGACAAAATTACGGCGATAAATCCGAACTACGAACTGCTGTACCAGCTTCGCCCCGGGGTTTTTTCCCCGGCCACGCTCTACAACGGCTATACCGATACGATGGAGAAAATGCTGGAACGGCTCAGAATGGACCTGAAATATATGAGGGAAAGGTCACTGTGGCTTGACTGCAAGATTATCTTCCTTACGGTAAGTTCCATTCTTACAGGAAAAAAATTCTAAAACAAGAAATATGGTAAAGACAAAACCCGGACTGAAACTGAGAAAAATAGGCAGCCAGTACATGATTGCGGACGCATGCGACGGAAATGTAAACATGAGCAGCGTATATAGCCTGAATCAGACGGCTGCACAGCTATGGACACAGATAGAGGAAGGCAATTCGACCCCTGAGGGACTGGCTGACTACCTGTGTGAAATATATGAAACAAACAAAGATACAGCTCTGCACGACGTGGAAAGGCAACTGGCCGAATGGAAATCTTACGGTCTGATATGCTGACATCTCTGAAACTATGACATCCAGGGAAACAGAAAACACAGAGAGGGAACGGACAGCGTTGCTTGCGCTTCTGAAGGCCGGATTATGGGAATGCAGCCCGAACAACCTGAATCTTTTTCCTCTTTCGGCAACGGAGTGGAAGCATGTATTCAGGATGGCCGGACAGCAGACGGTCACCGGACTGACATTCCAGGGACTGCGCTGCTTGCCGGACAACCTGCTTCCTCCCCAAACATTGCTGCTGCAATGGACCGCCGAAACGGATGCCATCGAACGGAGAAACAAAAAAATGAACGCTGCATTGCAGACTCTCTGCTCCTCCTTCCATGAAAAAGGACTGAATCCGATCCTCCTGAAAGGACAAGGCATAGCCCGGCTTTACGAAAATCCGCTGCTCAGGGAATGCGGCGACATCGACCTTTATTTTCAAAGCGCACACGACAGGGAGGCCGCACTGCAACATATAAGGCAAATGCGCATACAGATAAAGGAAGAACCCGACGGCAGTGCATTCTATGTGTGGCAAGGAGTGAACGTGGAACATCACCAACGGCTGTTTGATCTGTACAATCCATTCCAGCAGCATGCCATCGGCCTGCTGATACGTCAGAAAGGATTTCAAGAAACAGGATCGGCACCTTACCGGCTTCCCTCCCCTTTCCTCAACCTGCTATTGCTGAACCTGCACATCCTGAAACATGCGCTGGGACGAGGCATCGGCCTGCGCCAGTTTTGCGACATGGCACGTGCCTGCTACAAACTGCATGGGGAAATCAACCGGGAAGAAATGAAAGCAGTATGCCGGAAACTGGGGCTCGGACAATGGAATCCGCTGCTGCATGCTTTTCTGACAGACTGCCTCGGACTGCCTGCCGAATGTCTTCCATATCCCGAAATCGCATCTACAGCGCAGCCTCTTTCCGACATTGTATGGAGGGGGGGGAACTTCGGACAGCATAATCCGCTATACAGCAACACGGGAAACAAAGCACGCAAATGGGAAACAGCACGCTCGTTCGGACGCAACGTAGGCTTTGCTTTCCGCTATGCGCCGGCAGAAGCCTTCTGGATTTTCACCAGCCTGATAAAAGGACAGTTCAGGTAAAGGAGGCAGAGAGATTAGAGTTTAAATTTTCCGATTAAGTATTTTTATGCCTATCAATTGCACTACATATTATTTCCGCATAGCAGACTTTCTGTTCTCGGTACAGTTGCCTGAAGCATCAGACATCGAAAAGCTGCTTCCTTCTTTCCAGCCTTTCCGGGAAACAGAAAATACGGACGGACAGATTCTTTTCAACTTTTCGGCACTGCCAGACGGCATTTCGCAGGAAGAAAGTTCGGACAAGCTGCTGGAGGAAACCGATAATGACATGGGGCATCTGAGCTTATACGCTTCAAGCACAGGCTATCGCGTTGATGTTTCAAACAACGGCTATACCCATCGGCTACAGGCATCCCCAGACTTTTCGTCCGTCAGAGCTTCTGTTCTGTGGAGCGACAAATACGTGGGAAACATACTGTCTTCCATGATCCGCATCGCTTATGCACAAGCCATACTGCCCCATGAGGCTGTATCCATTCATGCCGCAACGGTTTCACACGAAAACAAGGCTTACCTTTTCATGGGAAAAAGCGGAACAGGCAAAAGCACCCATGCCAGTCTATGGACCGCCTGCATACCGGGTGCTGAACTGTTGAACGATGACAATCCTACCGTCCGCATCGTGAACGACAGAGCGTATGCCTACGGCACACCCTGGAGCGGAAAGACGCCCTGCTATAAAAACGCCTCCTATCCCATAGAAGGGATGGTACGGCTGGTCCAGGCACCCGAAAACCGTTTCATTCTGAAGGAAGGAACAAAAGCATTTGCCATCCTTTATCCGGGATGCTCAGTGATATCGCAGGATGTCCGCCTGCGCAACTGCCTGTACGACACACTGGCACGGCTGTCCGGAATGACAACCGTCGGTGCGCTGGAGTGCAGGCCCGACAAAGAAGCGGCGCTTCTGTGCTTTCAGAATCTGAATCGCTTGTCAACTCCAAATGAAATAAGTATAATCCATTAAATTTATAACACACAACAATGAACAAACAATTTTTATGGGCAAGTCTGATTGCCGTACTGTTGCTGACATCCTGTGCTTCACGAAAGAATTTCGTCTACCTGCAGGATATGCAGCTGGGGGAAAAATACCCCGTAGAAACCAGCTATGAAGCTGTTATCCACAAAGACGACCGGCTGAACATCACGGTAAGCAACAAAAATCCGGAACTTGCCATTCCGTTCAACGTCTCGGGAGGAAACTTCAAGGTCGGAGCCGACGGAAATGTAACGGCAGACAACTCAACCCGAACAAACGAGAACGGATACCGCGTGGACGCGTCAGGAAACATCGACTTTCCCATTCTCGGCAAGTTGTACGTAGAGGGCTTGACTGTAAGCCAGGTGAAAGAACTGATCAAGAAGCGGATCGAGGAGGGAAACTACATGAACGACCCGCTCATCTCGATCGAGTTCCTCAACTTCAAGTACACCATGCTGGGAGCTGTTGCAAATAACGGCACCTTCACCACAAACGGTGACCGGATAACGATTCTGGAAGCCATAGCCAAAGCGGGTGACCTGAGTGCGAAAGCGAAGGTAGACCGGGTAGCCGTCATCCGGGAAGTGAACGGCGAACGCGAAATGCACATGCTCGACCTGCGCAGCACAGACGTGTTCGACTCGCCCTGCTTCTACCTGCAGCAGAACGACATCGTATATGTAGAACCCAGATACCGCAAGAAAGACAACGAAGACCGCGGCTGGCAGATCGGAACAACCCTGCTGTCCATCGCAACCGTTGTATGTTCAATTTTGTGGGCTATCAAATAACCATTCTATAAAAAACTATGCAGACTAATACTCCGACAAACAAGAACGACCAGAGCATCAATGTAATGGATCTGCTCGTTTATTTCGCATCCAAGTGGAAATGGTTCCTCATTTCGATACTGGTATGCGGAGGCATAGCATGGTACTGCTACGCCAGTGCGCCGCTGGTCTATTTCCGGTCGGCAACCGTTATCATCAAAGATCCGTCCAACAAGACTTCCACTACGGGACTGGACCGCTTCGACAACATCATCAACAAAGTAAACGTAGCGAACGAAATTCTTCAGTTCCGTTCCAAGAAACTGGTGCGCGAAGTGGTAAAGCGGATACACGCCGATATCAGCTACCTGAAGGAAGACGGACTGCGCACCAACGAGCTGTATACACAGTCGCCCGTACTGGTCAATTTCCCGGATGCTTTGCCCGAACAGCATTTCGCCTTTACGCTGACGCTGAAGGACAACAAGACAGTGGAGCTTTCGGACTTTACAGGCATCAGCGCCAAACCGAACTATACCATCAGCCTGAACGACACGACGGAGCTGGCCGAAGGCATGCGCATCGTGGCCACATCCACCAACTTCTATACCGATTCATGGAAAGACGCTTCGATCCGCATCGTAAAGCGTCCGATGGAGTCTATGGTAAACTATTACAAGGGGGCGATCGGAATCCGTCAGGAAGAAGAAGAATCCTCCATCCTTACCCTCTCGCTGAAAGACAGTTCGCCGGCACGCGCGGAAGACATGCTGAACACGCTTATCAACGTGTATAACGAAGAGGCGGTGAAAGACAAGAACCAGGTGGCGGTGAATACGGCCAACTTCATCAACGAACGCCTCATCATCATCGAAAGCGAACTGGGAAGCGTAGAATCGGATCTGGAATCGTTCAAGCAGAGAAACCAGATTATCGATATCGCTTCGTCGGCAGGCATGTACATGTCTGAATCGCAGAAGTACAACACCGACGCACTGGAACTGGAAACGCAGCTCAGACTGGCAAACTTCATCAAGGAATACCTGACAGACCCGACCAAGGAAACCGACCTGATTCCGTCGAACACCGGTATCAGCGACATGAATATCGAAAACCAGATCAATCTGTACAACACGGCCAAACTGAAGCGTGACCGGCTGATAGATGACAGCAGCGAGAACAATCCGGTTGTGAAAGAGCTGAACAACACGCTCAGGGCCATGAAACAGAATATCATACGCGCCGTTGACAACATGATTGTCAGCCTGAACGTAAAGCGGAACGATGCGCAGAACCGGGAAATGAGGGCACAGGACCGCGTAACGGCAATCCCGACCAAAGAACGCCAGATGCTGTCGATCGAACGCCAGCAGAAGATCAAGGAAGCGCTTTACCTGTATCTGCTGAACAAACGTGAGGAAAACGCGCTCTCGCAGGCAATGGCGGACAACAATGCCCGGGTAATCGACGGAGCGGAAGGAAGCGATTCGCCCATCTCACCCCAGCGGAACCGCATTCTGCTGCTCGGAATACTTATCGGAATCGCCCTTCCGGCTGTGGGATGCCTGCTGGTACTCTTCATGGACACACGTGTACGCAGCCGCAAGGAGGTGGAAAAAGCGCTGAACGTGCCGTTCCTCGGAGAGATTCCTTTCGACAAGGAAAAATCGAAAGAACACCAGAATGGAAGAACTGCAGGCATAGCGGACGAAGACGGCATGGTGTCTGAAGCCTTCCGCATCCTGCGCACCAACATCTCGTTCATGTCGCACAAAGACAAGCCCATACAGGTGATCACATTTACGTCGTTCAGCGAAGGTGCCGGAAAGACCTTCATCTCGCAGAACCTTGCCACCAGCCTTTCTTATACAAAGAAACGGATTGTCATGGTAGACCTCGACATCCGAAAGGGTACGCTGAGCCACCGCTTCGGAAGCCGTCAAAACGGCGTTACAAACTACTTGTCCGACTCTTCGGTCACCGTAGATGACATCATCCAGAAGCACGAATACTTCGATGTCATTCCGTCCGGACCCTCGGCTCCCAACCCGGCCGAACTGCTGATGGACAGCCGACTGGACGAACTGATTGCCGAACTGCGCAAACGTTACGACTATATCATTGCCGACAACGTGCCTGTGGGCATCATCGCCGATGCCAGCATCGCCAACCGTATAGCGGACCTCACCGTGTTTGTGGCGCGCGCCGGACGTCTGGACCGCCGCCAGCTCCCTGACATCGAAGACCTCTACGAAGGAAAGAAGCTGCGCAACATGGCGCTCGTTCTCAACGGAGTGGATCCGAAACGCCGGGGATACGGATACGGCTACGGATATGGTTACGGTTACGGACATGGATACGGCTACGGACATTCGAAGAAAAAGAAATGACGCTCCGCCGGTACAATTGCATAATCCGGCATGGACTTCTTTTGCCCACAAAACCTGCATTTTCTAGGGTATCAGAGCGCGAAATTTGTCTTTTTTGGCATTTTTTACCACCCGAAGAGCAAATTCTTCGCAAAAATTATCCGTCATATCATAAATATACGTAACTTTAGCCGCTAAGGATGTAGCGGGATCGTTAAAATGTTGTTTCAAGCACCACAACATTTGATACTTTACCGCTATTATTCCATTTAGGGGAACAAATCAACATTATACAGAACTCACGTAATTAAAAAAATTAAAAGGGAACAGCGAATGAACGGAAAAAGCAAATGAAAAACATTGCTGGCCTGGCGGCCGGCGGCTGCCTCCAGCGCATTCAAGAGATTCAAATTCAAACCAATAAACTAAAAAAGAAAGGAAAACTATGAAGAAAGAGTACATTGCTCCACTCACCGAGAAAACGGAGGTGGAACTGGAGCAGGGGTTTATGAGTAGTGCCTCCGTCTTCGATCCAGAAAACGGACAGGATGATGGCGTATCCATCAAAGGACACGAAGTCGGTAACACCGGTGACTACACAAATATTGGCTGGGACAATGACAGTGCATGGTAATTAACTTAAATGATTTTTAATCATGAAAAAAATCGTATATTCTTTATTAGCAGCCGCCATGGTAGCCATGAGCAGCTGCCAGGACGAGATGGTCGAAAATCCGGTTACTCCGGCTCAGACCGGCGATGAGATAACGTTCGGCTCGTCATTGACGGATATTGAAGAACAGACCCGTACAATTTACGGGGATGAACCTGTAAACGGGGCTTACCCTGTGACTTGGGAAGACGGAGACCAGATAGCCATCTACTGCCCGGAAGCATCCAATGGCAACATGGTATATTACAAGGTGACTCCTGACGGAACTGATGCAAGCCACTCGTCTGCCGTGACCAAAGTCAATCCCGACCAGGCCGGCTTACAATGGGGACAGGCTCCAGTACACCATTTCTCGGCGTTTTATCCGGCCGACCGGATTGTAGGCTTGCAAAACGGGAAGATTACGGCTACAATCCCTGTTCAACAAACTCCAGTGAGCTGGAAAACAACAGACAATGACGCAGGCGGCAAAACTTATACCGGCGTTGCCAATACCGATTATGCCTTTATGTGGGCCTATAACACACATCAAAAGAGTCAGGGAGGCGATGTCGCTCTTAATTTCAAGCCTTGGGTGACTATCCTTGATGTTGAAATCAATGGCCCGGAAACTGCTGGCGCGGAAATTAAGATGTCGGCGGTACAATTGGTTTCTACAACAGGCGAAACATTGAATGGCGAATTCACGATGGACTTCACCAAGGTGGAAAGTGGCGAGAAGGAATATCCAACTTATGAACAGGCTGGCAATCCTGCTTCTACCCGCAGTTATATCACAATCCAGCTGTATGATAGCGAGAAGAACGATTTTATCACTCTTAGGCAAAACGACAAGATTGTGATACGTTTCTATCTGCTGCCTAAGGACGACAATTATGACACCAGCACCAGCGGACGTACCGACCTGCAACTGCGTGTGACGCCTTACAACTCGGCCGTGCTGACCCGTACGCTTAATGCCGAAGGCGGCACTCAGACGGGCGGTATCCTTGCCCACAAGGTGAACAAGGTCATCCTGCCGTCGGTAAGCCAAACCGGTCCTAACTACTGGATGTCGTCGCTCGACCCGAACATCTATCTGACTGAGCTTTCATTGCCGGGTTCTAAGTTCTCTTACCAGAACACCACAGACCAGCCAAATGTGAGCACACACTATCAGAGTCTGTCGGTTGCCGACCAGATAAAGAACGGTATCCGTGCGTTCCACGTGCAGACCATTGGCGACAATGTGGATTCAGATGGTCCCAGTAGACGGGATGACGGTGGAAACGCCAACAGCATGGAACTGAAAATCTCTGTGGCTGAAAACAAGACCAGCATTGGCCTTAAAGATATGGTCAAGACCATTGCCAATGGATTGAAAGAAGCTGAAACCAACTACAACAAGTACGGTGAATATGCCTTTATCCTGCTTACATACTCTGGCAACGGGTCAGAGGGATTTGGAAGAACCTATGACTGGGGCTATGATTGGCGAGTCGCACCCGACCAGGCATGGATGCAGGCCGTGAAGAACGATTTGGCAAAAATGGCTGAAGACGAGGATACCTACCGCCTTTACACGGGTGAAATCACGCCGAGTACCACGCTTAGACAGGTAGCAGGTCGTGTCATTATCAAAGTGAACTATAATAACGACAATATGGCTAACTATCTCTCTAGAAACGATCGGGTGCCTGCCTTGTTCTCCATTTGGGGCTTGACGGACCAGACAGTCAGAGACGATTTCGAACCTACCAGTGCTTATGCCATCAACATGTTGCGTTGGGGTACATCGAACCACAACGCGACTGCTAACATGAGGTTCTTCTATCATGAGGCCAGCTCTGTAGGCCACGAGGAGTCGGCATACGATAAAGAGAACAACATCAAGGACATGTGGGAACGCAGCATCAACTATTACAAGACGAACAGCAACCACGATATGTGGTTCATGAACGATGTCGGCGGCTATTATTACGGCATTAATGGCGCCCCCGCATCAGAGTCTCAGATCGGTATCGATGGCTGGACGGAATACATCGGTCCGATTGCTACCGAGTACTTGCAGAGCCGTACGGAAGATGCTACCTTAGGCATCGTGCTGCTGAACTATGCTGACCCGGCTAACGACTATTCCGGCAACCTGATTCAGACCATCATCAACAACAACTTCAGCTTCCAGTTGCGTACGAGTGGAAGTTCGAGCCAGTCAAATACTTACAATGCCGCTTACAGCAAGGGCGGCAATGCCATCGGCTGGGACTAACAAAAGTTTATTCAAGGATACTTTCACGGAACAAATCCGTGAAAGTTCCTTGCTTTCCAAAACAGCAAAACGACCATGAAGCATCCAACTAGAACATGCGCTGCAGCAGCTGTCTGCCTGCTGAGCCTTGCCGCCTGCCAAGAAGAAATGCTGACAAGCGAAGGGACAAAAGGCAACGTGAAAATCCTTGCGCGAATGGACGGCAACATAAGCACCCGTACCTGCGTCGGAAATACCACGGAAGATCATCATCCCTGAACAAGTACGCGCTTATGGAGGCTCATATATAGACCAACTGCGCAATACCGACGAATGGCTCTATGGAAGCTCAAAGCTGGCGGAAAATACGGAATGGCCGTGGGATCCTTATGATTATGAAAATGACATGCCTTACATGTGGTATCCGCTTCTGTTCAAGGACGCTACGTTCAGAAGCAAAGTACAGGAACGATGGACCACTATCTATCCGGCTTTGCTGAACGTTACAGAAACAATTGATCAGTTGGCAGAACAGAACCGCATTTCCGACATGTTTAATTTTGCCATGTGGCCCACCGCTGCAATAAAACGCGCCGGAACAAATATCAGTGCCGCATTCAACGGTGATGAGGAGATGAGCTTCGACAATGCCATCCAATCCATGAAGAAAGCTTATGCAGACCGTCTGGAATGGATGAACAGTCAGATCATCAGCGGAAACTTTGTTACCGATGCTGAATAGCAAAATAATTAACGAATAAAATAGAATTGACATGAAACAGAAAACATTCATCGCAGCTTTAGCCTTGGCGGCTGCGTGTCCGGTTTTCGCACAAACCGGAGAAAACGCTGAAACCACAGAAACCGTGGAATACAGCAGCGACAAGTATAAAGTAGAAACAAACCGTTTCTGGAGCAACTGGTTCATCAGCGTGGGCGCAGGTCCGCAAATGCTGTTCAGCGACCACGACAAGCAGATGAAGTTTGGCAAGCGTATCTCACCCGCACTGGACATTGCCATAGGTAAATGGTTCACACCGGGCATCGGTGTACGCTTCATGTACAGCGGACTTTCGCTTGACGGAGCGACACAGAACGGGGCGCACTCTGACGGCACTCCCATCAGCGGCAAACCCTGGCACGGCTACTGGCTGACCAACCAGGACATCAATTTCTACCACTTCCACCTCGATGCAATGCTCAACTTCTCGAACCTGTTCTGCGGATACAACGAGAAACGCATCTGGAACTGCATTCCTTACGCCGGTCTGGGTGTAATCAAGGCGACAGACTCTCCTACCCATACGGACATTGCCGCAAACTTCGGTATCCTGAACACATTCCGCCTCAGCTCGGCATGGGACATCAACCTCGACATCCGCGGTACCATAATGAGCGACGACTTTGACGGAGAAGTTGGAAAGCGTGGCGGAGAAGGTCTGCTGGCAGCAACCGTAGGCTTCACTTACAAAATCAAGCCGAGAGGATGGGAACGCAGCAAGACGATTACACGCACTGCCTACAACAACGACGAACTCAACGCCATGCGCGAGAAACTTAACCGCATGAACGACGAGAACGCCCGCCTGAGAGAGCAGCTTGCCGAAAAGCCTGAAACAGTCACCAAGCAGATCGCATCTTCCAACCTGATCACATTCCGGATCGGAAAGAGCGACCTCTCGAACGAAGCCCGCGTCAACCTCGGCATGCTGGCTGAAGTCATCAAGAAGGGAGATCCCTCTACCGTTTACACAATCACCGGATATGCTGATGCCGGTACCGGAAGCAAGAAGCTCAACGAACGTCTGAGTAAGGCACGTGCGGAAGCCGTATACAACTGCCTTGTTGAAGAGTTCGGTGTGAACAAATCGCAGCTCAAGGTTGACTATAAGGGCGGTGTAGAAAATATGTTCTACGACGATCCTCGCATGAGCCGTGCGGTAATCACAAAGAGCAACTGATCGGAATAACCGCATTCTTTAGAAGAACGCAAAAGCGTTAAGACACGGAGCATTGAAAGAGTCCGGAGTTCACGGAGCACACAAAAGCTTCGCGCGCTCCGACTCCTTCAAAAATACGTTTCCGCGGCTTTGCGTTTTTGCGTTCGTTTTTTATAGATTCTTTCGCTTCGACTATGCTTACAGACAAACTCTTGCTGAACAACGACCAATTCTTCACGGAAGTGGCACGCATGCTTGCCGGAGGAAACTCCGTAACCTTGCGGGCCAAAGGAAACAGCATGTATCCGTTCATCGTAGACGGACGTGACAGCGTCATATTGCAGACCTACAGGAAAACAGCCGCCGTAGGAGATATCGTACTGGCCCATTTGCCGGAAAAAGGATTCGTGCTCCACCGCATTTACAAGAATGACGGAAATGAATTCGTGCTGATGGGCGACGGCAATCTTCACACAACCGAACGCTGCAGCAAGAACGACATCGTGGGGAAAGTTGTCAAGATCATACGGAACGGAAGATACATAGACTGTTCCTCTTCCATCGAACGGTATAAGGCCACACTTTGGAGAAAAATGCTGCCCACACGCCGCTACCTGCTGTTCGCATGCAGATGGTGGGTGAAAAGAAATGAACGATGAACAACCTGAAATGGCTATGGAAAATATCGGACGGATTCCGTCCGGCTATCGCATGCAGCGCACTGACAGGTACGCTGCATGTTTGTGTTTCACTTGCATTCGTGTATGTGTGCAAACACCTCATTGACATCGCAACGGGAATATCGGATGACAGGCTCGGCTCTTATATAGGCTGGCTGGCATCATGCCTGGCCATGCAGCTGCTGCTCTCGGCAGCAAGAAGCCGCCTGACCGCACAGACAGAAATACGGCTGAGAAACGAGCTGCGGAGAAAACTGTTTGTCCACCTGATGGACAGCCGCTGGAACGGACAGGAAACATACCACAGCGGTGATGTGCTGAACCGGCTGGAAGAAGACGTGAGCACAATCACCAACGCACTGTGCAGCACAGTTCCCGCTGTATTCATCACTGTCGTCCAATTCGGAGGAGCCTTGTTTTTCCTCTCCAGACTGGACGTACGCCTTGCCGGAATACTCCTATTCATCATGCCGGTCGCTTTGCTGTTCAGCAAGGGCTACGTACGGAAAATGCGCCGGATGACACGCGAAATACGTGAAACGGACAGCCACATACAAAGCCATCTGCAGGAAAACCTGCAACACCGCATACTGATACGCACGCTGGAATATACGGAAAAGACAATCGACAAGTTTGCAAACATACAGTTCCTATTGCAGGACAGGATTGTCCGCCGCACAAACTTTTCCATTTTCTCACGCTCAATGATACAGATCGGATTCATGAGCGGCTATGCAACCGCTTTCCTGTGGGGAATATTCGGACTGCAGGATGGAACGGTTACATTCGGCATGATGGCCGCCTTTCTGCAACTGGTGGCACAGATACAACGCCCGATGGTGGACATGAGCCGGCAAATCCCCACGTTCATACGCGTCTTTACTTCCATCGACCGGCTGAAAGAACTGGAAGCACTCCCCTCAGAAGAGTCAAGCCCGTCCCTCCGTATGGAAGGCCCCTTGGGAATACGCGTCAATCATCTCCATTTTTCATATCCCGGAAGCAACCGAAACGTTCTGGACAATTTCTCGCACGACTTCAAGCCCGGAAGCCTCACCGCCGTTGTGGGTGAAACCGGCGCAGGAAAAAGCACCCTCATCCGGCTGATGCTGGCACTGCTCCAGCCCGACGAAGGCGAAATAGCATTCTATAACAGCAAAGAAACAGTAAAGAGCTCCCCTCACACCCGCTGCAACCTCTCTTATATACCGCAAGGAAATACCCTGCTGAGCGGAACAATCAGAAGCAATCTCCTGATGGGCAGACCGCAAGCAACCGACCAAGAGCTCTACAACGCACTGTATCTTGCCGCAGCCGATTTCGTAACGGCCCTGCCAGACGGCCTTGACACACCGTGCGGAGAAGGCGGAGCAGGACTTAGCGAAGGACAAGCGCAACGCATAGCCATCGCACGCGGCCTGTTGCGACCCGGAAACATCCTGCTGATGGACGAACCGACCTCCTCCCTTGACAAGGAAACGGAAGAAACGTTGCTGAAGCGCCTGTCCGGACAGGTAAAAGGAAAAACCCTCATTATGATTACACACAGGGAAACAATCGCCGGACTGTGCAAGGAAGTCGTAAGGATGACAAAAAACACGCCGGCAAAACAGGAGAGCATTTCACAAGGTTCAGTACATGACTGAAGTGCAGGGAAGTTCTACCTCACCAAAAAGCAGCATGGCATTGAACAGGCAGATTTTCCGGTACCCCGGAAGAGCAGACACCGCTATGTCACGCTCGGCGATCACACCATCCCGCAACAGTTCTTCACGCCTGGTTCCCTTGAGCAAGGGATGTGCCGGCGTATGCCATTCACTTCCGTTCCATAGAGCGATATTGGCAATGGAAGTGTCCGTAAGCAGTCCGTTGCGCACAATCAGCACATCATCAGCGTTTCCTCTTTGCGAGAACAGGACATCAAGTCCGGTACGGTCGGCATACTTGAACGAATAGTCAACGCCGCCGCACGGAACGAGCCGCAGACTATGCACCGGACGGATACGGTAAGGAAAATATTCCACCCGTTCAATCTCCCGGCCATACACAATCCGGCATCGTGTCCTGCTGCTATAAAGGGCAGGACGAATCACATCTTCCAGCCGAAGCGGAGGCATGTTTCCCCACACCGCACGGCGAGTGGCATTCATCCGCTCATCATGCAGCGGCATATTCCAGACTGTCCGCCCTTCAATCCGAACCGTTTCAATAAATCGGCACATACACTTTTCTTTTCATTTCTTCATATTCATCACGCACATCGCTCAGAAAGGTTATACCTCCCCCACTCTTGAAGACCAGCTTCCCTCCCGCTTCCTGCTCCAGAAAACGGATCATCACGGCACTGTCCAGATCTTTCCCGTCAAAATAACCCATTACACCCGTATAGAATCCCCGGGAATAGTTTTCGGCTTCCCGAATGATATCCACCGTTTTTTTCTTGGGAGCACCGGTAACGGAACCGGCAGGAAGCAAACGGAAAAACAGTTCTCCCAGCCTCCGGGCGTAATCGAGAGGCAGGCGGCCCCGTATCTCAGAACTCATCTGGAGCAGCCGCCCGTCATGCGTGTCCACTTCATCCAGATAGCGGTAGCGCATCACCGTAACCTCATCCGCTATCTGGCTCAGATCATTGCGTATCAGATCGGTGATTGTGGCATGTTCAGCCGTTTCCTTTTCATCGGAAAGCAATCGCAGCCCCGCATCAGGCACAGACGCGTCAATCGTTCCCTTCATGGGATGAGAACTGATAAATCCGTCCTGTATGCGGACAAAAATCTCAGGCGAGAAGACCACAAACCGGTCTTTCAGCCACAACTTATAAAGCGCCTCCGCACGGACAAATATACGGAACAGAGAGAGATCCGTTTCCACCGGAGTAGCGCATGTCAGGTTAATGAGAAACGTATTCCCTTCCCAGATATTCCTCCGGACAATGCCAAAAGAATGGCTGTAGTCCTCAAAACTTTCCGGAAAACTTTTCCATAAGAAAGGTTCCTTCAGATGCGGCATTTTCCCGGCCCAGTTTCCGGCCCGGGGAAATAAAAACAAAAGCTCATCCTCCGGAATATCTTCGGGACGCTCCACCAGGCATTGTTCCATGTCAAAATCAATCATGAAGAAAAAGGGAGATCCTTCCCCTCCCCATCTGTCCATTCTCCGCACAGCTTCTTCCTTATCAACAAACACAAGTTTTCCCATTTTCATCCACATTCTGATTCATATTCCGAAACCGCCTTTCCAACAGGCTGAAACAGAAAAATTGGGGCAAAATTAATGAAAAGAAAAGAATAAGCAAATACCTATTTTCAGGTATTGGCATTGTCGCGGCAGATGGCTAATTTTGCACCGTTATTTTTTTACGGCAAAAACATACAGACAAATCGATTATGACTGACAACGGAACAAAAGACTGCAAACCCGCTTCCGCCAAACGTTACTGGTGGAAAGCTATCGCCTCATTTCTGACGGTTCTTTTTACCATGCCCTTAGGACATGCTCTGATGATTATCATGGAACACGCCATGAACGAAACGGCACTCCACTATTCGGCCTTCGCCATGGGAGCCGCAGGCATGATCATGGTCATAGCGGGCGTTTATGCAAAAGGTGATACCCGGCAGACACTCTGGGGATTTTTCGGCGGCCTGCTGTTCTGGACCGGATGGGTGGAATTTCTTTTCATGTACTATGCCAACCGCTACGGCACCCAGCCTCAGCTCGATCCTGTTACCGGCGAAGTCATCACGCGCCCGGAATACCTGATCATGCCCGCTTCTTTCGGTTTCTGGATGATGGTTATGCTCATGTACATATTCAGCACAAAAAACGGATGCAACTTCATCAACTGGTGGCAGCGCCGCATCCTGAGAAACCGGAAAAATGAAATCGCCGCCCGCCCCATGACGCGCCATACGTCCATTGTCACTTTCATGGAACTGATCATGATTCTTTGGGGATCCTACCTTTTGCTCATGTTCTGCTACGACGACAATTTTCTGGGCGACCATCATCCGGTCACACTGCTTGTCGGGCTGGGATGCCTGATCGGCTCCTTCTTCATCTTCGCCAAGCAACTGCGGATTGCTTCGTGGGGAGCAAATATCCGCATGGCAATCGCTACGGTAGTAGTATTCTGGACACCGGTAGAAATCATGGGACGCATGAATCTGTTCAATGAAATCTGGATTGCTCCCATGGAACACAAAACCGAAATGGGCATTGTCGTGGCTGCATTTGCAGCGCTGGTAATCTACCTGTGCGTCGCCGCCAGAAAGAAAAAGAAAGCGGTACACTGACTTCTGGAAAAACAGCCCCCGTTTAAGAGCGTTTCAATTTTCCAATGAAACTAATTCCACCCACAAACGGCTTCTGAACAGCATACCGGCCAAAAGAACACGAAAAAATTTCACTATTTTTCCGTTTTATGCTTACCTTTGTAAAAAGGATTGGATTGCTATATCAAACAGCCGGTTAGATATGTCACTATGGAACAAACTTAGAGGGATCTGGAATGCCGAAGACGCAGACGAAGCCGTCGGCAACAGTTCTGTGCCTGCACCGTATTCCATTCCGCACTACGTCATAGTAGACGTTGAGGTTGGCGTGAAAGACCATAAAATCCATGACATCGGAGCTCTCCGCGACGACGGAGCTGTATTTCACAAGAATTCAAAAAAGGAACTTTTTGACTTTATGGGAAATGCCGGCTATATCTGCGGACACAACATTATCCATCACGATGCCACTTACCTGTTTGACCAAACGCCTCCCGGCAGGATGCTCGTCGATACCCTTTACATCTCTCCCCTGCTTTTTCCTGAACGCCCGTATCACCGGCTCGTGAAAGACGACAAGCTGGTGAGCGACCAGATGAACAATCCGGTAAACGACTGCGAAAAGGCAAGGGACCTGCTGATGGACGAAATAACGCGCTGGAGTTCATTGCCGGACAAAAAGCAGGAGCTCTTCGCGTCACTGCTGAAAGGGGAAAAAGAGTTTGAAGGATTTCTCAGCATGGTGAATGCAAGATACTGCAAAAAAGGACTGGCGGAACTGGCAAGAAGCCTCTACAATGGAAAAATATGCGACCATGCCGATCTTCAGACGCTGATCAGGCAATACCCGTGCGAACTGGCATATGCACTGGCTCTGATTGACACGGCAGACTACCGCTCGGTTACGCCCAGATGGGTGCTCCGGAATTATCCGGCAGTTGAATATGTTGTAAAACTCCTCCGCCATACCCCATGCAACGAAGGATGCGACTATTGCAACACCCAACTGGATGTACACCATAATTTAAAGGCATTTTTCGGTTATGAACATTTCCGCACATACAACGGCGAACCGCTTCAGGAACGGGCTGCCCGGGCAGCCATAAAAGGCAAGTCGCTGCTTGCGATATTCCCGACCGGAGGAGGCAAATCACTGACTTTCCAACTGCCCGCACTGATGGAGGGCCGTTCCGTACATGGACTGACAGTTGTCATCTCTCCTTTGCAGTCGCTGATGAAAGATCAGGTAGACAATCTTGCCGACAGAGGCATTACCGATGCCGTGACCATCAATGGCCTGCTAGACCCCATAACCAGGGCGTTAGCCATACAGAGAGTGCACGACGGAGAGGCTTCACTGCTATATATATCCCCGGAAACGCTTCGTTCAAAAACCATCGAACGAATTCTGATGGCACGCCATGTCGTAAGGTTCGTTATCGACGAAGCGCATTGTTTTTCTTCATGGGGACAGGATTTCAGGGTAGACTATCTTTATATCGGAAAATTCATAAAGGAATATCAGCTGAAAAAAGGATGCAAAGACCCGATACCGGTTTCCTGCTTCACTGCTACGGCAAAGCAAAAAGTGGTGCAAGACATACGCGACTATTTCAAGCAAACGCTCAACCTGGACTTGGAGCTGTTTGCTTCAACAGCTTCAAGAACAAACCTGCACTATTCGGTCATCCACTCTGAAACGGATGAGGACAAATACCTGAAGCTAAGGGAACTTATATCCGAATCCGACTGCCCGACAATCGTCTATACATCGCGGACCAAGCGCACCGAAGAACTGGCAAAGAAATTAACCCGCGACGGATATAAAGCACTGGCCTTCAACGGAAAGATGGACTCGGACGTAAAAATAGCCAACCAGGACGCGTTCATGAACGACCAGATACGCATCATCGTGGCAACTTCAGCGTTCGGCATGGGCGTGGATAAAAAAGATGTAGGGCTCGTTGTACATTACGATATTTCCGATTCGCTGGAAAATTATGTGCAAGAGGCAGGAAGAGCCGGCCGGGATCCCAGCCTAAATGCCCGCTGCTATGTGCTTTACTGCGACAATGACCTGGACAAGCATTTTATTCTGCTGAACCAGACGAAACTGAGCATCAGTGAAATCCAGCAGATATGGAAAGCTATAAAAGACCTTACCAGGCAACGCAAAAGGATATGCTGCTCGGCTCTGGAAATCGCACGGCAGGCAGGATGGGACGACGCTGTTTCAGACATTGAAACCCGTGTAAGGACAGCCTTGGCAACCTTAGAACAGAACGGATACATCGAAAGGGGCAACAATGTGCCGCACGTCTATGCCACCGGAATTACTGTAAAGAACGTAGACGAGGCAAGAAACCGTATCACTGCTTCCCTGCTGTTCGGCAGCGATGAAATAGAGAATGCTGTCCGGATCATCAAATCGCTGATTTCCCAAAAGCACATCACCAAAACTCCGGATTCAGAGGCCGAATCACGAATCGACTATCTGGCAGACATCCTGGGACTGAAGAAAAAGGAAATCGTGTCTGTTGTCGAAAGGATGCGGCAAGAAGGCATTCTGGCGGACAGCAGGGACATTTCTGCCTATCTGATGGATGCAGGCGACTCGGAGAAGAAATCACGGACACTTCTTGAACGTTTTGCGAAACTTGAAAAATACATGCTAAGCAGCATCCCCGACGAAACATTGCAGATATCATGCAAGCAGTTGAACGACAATGCTGTAAAGAACGGCATCAGCACTTCCAAAGAGAAGGATATCCGAACTTTGCTGTACTTCCTTTGCATCAAAGGATATACCCGCAAAAAAGAGGACGCAGCCCACAACCTGAAAATCATCCGCCAGACAAACATGGAATCGACCCTCAGCCGATTTGAAAAACGGTTGGCAATAAGCCGGTTCACCGTAGAATGGCTATACAAACTTGCTTCCGATGAAGAGGCTAGAATTTCCGCTTCCCCTGACAACTCTGTGCAATTTTCCGTTGTGGAACTGCTGAATGAAATAAAAGCGAACAGCCAGTCCCTTTTTAAAGAACTCAACGACATAACACTGGAAGATGTGGAGGAAGCGCTTCTCTACCTTTCAAAAATCGGTGCGCTCAAGCTTGAAGGCGGTTTTCTGGTCCTTTACAACGGCATGGACATCAGACGGATAAAAGACAACAAGTCAAGATACAAAATTGACGATTACCGGATGCTGAACGAGTTCTACAAACAGAAAATCCAACAGGTACATATCGTGGGCGAATATGCCAATCTGATGGTAAAAGACTATAGCGCCGCCCTGCAATACGTGCAGGATTATTTCCAGATGGACTACAAGAAATTTATCGCAAAATATTTCAAGGGAGAAAGGACGATTGAAATAGAGCGTAACCTGACACCCAAGAAATACAAACAGCTCTTCGGCCAGCTATCCAAACGTCAGATGGAGATCATATCCGACAAAAGTTCGCGCTGCATTGTCGTAGCCGCAGGACCGGGCAGCGGGAAGACACGTGTGCTCGTCCATAAACTTGCGTCGCTTCTGATTCTTGAAGACGTGAAACACGAACAGCTGCTGATGCTGACATTTTCAAGGGCGGCCGCCACCGAATTCAAGCAGCGGCTGATGGAACTGATCGGCAACGCTGCACATTTTGTCGAAATAAAGACTTTCCATTCCTATTGCTTCGACCTTCTGGGACGGATAGGCAACCTTGAAGATGCCAGGAATGTGGTTGAAAAAGCTGCCCAGATGATAGAGGAGGGAGAAGTTGAACCTAACAAAATCGGCAAGACCGTACTGGTCATCGATGAAGCCCAAGACATGGGTGCCGAAGAATATGCGCTGGTGAAAGCGCTCATGGCCAACAATGAAGAAATGCGTGTGATAGCAGTAGGCGATGATGACCAGAACATCTACGACTTCCGCGGATCGGACTCGGGATACATGTATAAGCTCACGCAAAGTCCCGGAAGCAAACTGATTGAAATGACAGAGAACTACCGCTGTGCACGCCATGTGGTGGATTTCGCCAATGCTTTTACAAGAAACATCGGCAGAAGAATAAAGAAAAATCCCATCTCTTCCATGAGCAAAGAGAACGGTTGGGTGGAAACGACATTCCACCGCTCAAAATACATGTACCAGCCGCTTGTGGACGAACTGACTTTGCACAAAAAGGCAGGAACCTCGTGCGTCCTCACCCAAACGAATGATGAGGCAGTCATCCTGATGGCTCTGCTGAGGAAACAAGGGGCTAACAGCAAACTGATACAGTCGCTGGACGAAATCCGGTTCTGCAACATCGCTGAAATACGGTACTTCCTGAAATATATGGACAGACGGCTGAGAACGCCCATGATTTCAGACGAATTGTGGGAGGATGCCAAACGTGCAACTTTCAACGCCTACGCCACAAGTCAGAGTCTGACATATATAAGGCGATGCGTGGAACTGTTTGAACAGACAAACAAAGTAAAATACATCAGCGACTTTAAAGAGTATGTTTTTGAATCGTCGGTAGAAGATTTCTGTGATCTGTCCGGAGCTGATGTGGTGGTATCTACCATCCATAAGGCTAAAGGCCGGGAGTTTGACAACGTATATATGCTCATTTCCGACAATTACCAGAAAGACGACAACCTGATGCGCCGGTACTATGTAGGAATTACCCGTGCAAAAAGCAGCCTCTGCATACACACAAACGGCTATTTCTTTGACCGTTTGCCGCAAGACCGCTACTCCATCGACGAGAAGCAATATGGAATGCCCGAAGAGATTGTTCTCCAGCTTTCTCATAAGGATGTTTATCTTGACTTCTTTAAAGGAATCAAGCAAGATGTTTTGGCTTTAAGAAGCGGCGACCCTTTGCTTTGCAAAGATTCCTATTTATACCGTACATCCGGCCGTCAGCCGATAGCCAGACTGTCAGCAAAAATGCAGAAAGAACTGGCGGGATGGAAAGAGAAAGGCTATGAAGTGAAGTCGGCATCCGTCCGGTTCATCGTGGCATGGAAGCCCAAAGACGCTCCGAAAGACGAGCCGGAAACAGCTGTCCTTCTGGCTGACTTGATCCTTTCGAATGAATGAAATTTTGCTCTGCCTCGGCTTGAGAATTGTTTTCGAGGATGTTTTTCTGTTTTTACTGAATCGGAAAATTGAAACAGGTTCTAAACAAAAAGGCATGCAATCCGTCCGGACTACACACCTTTTCCTCATCATTTATATAGAATTCATTGGTTTCCTGAACAAATAGCCACAAATGCAGTGCCTACTTTAAGTCAAACATCCGCAAGCAACCACATCTCTTGTATGCAAAAGTACAATATTCTTCATAAATAACGAAAAAAACAACAGGAAAAATATCCAATGACACCTTTAGAGCCTGCAAGAAATAGAATGCACTTCAAGATTCAGATCCGGAATACATTTCATTTATAAGATCCTCCACTCCGGGCATGTCATATGCAGAACGTTACAGCTCTATCTCTCCGTCCACAGTTCCCTGATGCTCCCATCCTCCTATCTGCACCCCGTCAAGCTTAATCTCATCGGAGGATACATTTATTTGCACAGTCAGGCTCTTTCCTCCTTCGAGCATGGCGACAGGACTGCCATCCTGAGCATGGTCAGGAATATCAATTGTCCGCGTCATTGTTCCCACGCTTACATCAAGCGTAATGTAATCCTTTTCCTGAGGTACTATAAAGAATGAAGCCCGCCTGCCTTGTCTGCTCCCGACCTCAGACAATCCCGCAGCCGTACCGTCCAATATAATCCCTTTTGTCTGATCCACGCTGCAGGAAGAAAGGGCTCTGACAGAAGTGGAAACCTGCGACAACTGTTCATCGCTCAAATCATCTGACACATATATGATTACAAGCCTGTGAAGGGCATGTCTGAAAGCCAGGTTTACTGCAGTGTTAGCATCTTTCTTCACATTTACCGCCCTGGCCAGCAGAAGATCCGTTTCTTCTGTCGGAGAAACAGTAAATGTAAATATACCATCCACTGCTGTTTCCTGCACAGGATAACAGCCGGAAAAATACACATCCCCGACATCTTCAGGCAAGTCAAGGTCTTTCCACATAAGTTCGGTAATTCCCGCAGCATAGTTTCTGCCGGTGCTGGCAAAACCGCTTCCAGACACGGTAACCGTAAAAATATCTCCGCGAGAGAAATTTCCTTTTCCTTCTTCATCAAGCACGGGAGCCTTGGTCAGCGCGTCAATGGATGTACGGATGTCAATCACTCCCGTCCCATCTGCTTCATCGCCGCCATCAACAGGAGTCTTCCCGCATGAAACAGACATGGTTATAATCAGGCCGGCCGCAACAGCCATAATTGAACTGTGAAATATCTTATTGCTCATGATAACTTGCCATTTATTGAATATAATCTTCTTTAATCACCACTTCAGGGAATTCTTTCTGCCAGATATCCCGTTTCAGATCCACAAGCGTTATACTGGATATGGCGTGTACGTTAGAATTTCCCATCATTACTTTCCAAAGTCCATCCCTATATCTGATCTCCTGCCGTATCAGGCGGTGATGCTGGAATTTATTGGTCCCTCCTTTAACCTCAAAGTTATAGTGGTCATTATTGTCTACATAATACAGGGCAGATACATAACCCGCATCATCAAATTCCACACCCCAAATTGTCATAACGTGCGTAACCCCTTTGCTCACGTTAGACTGAACGAAACCCAGTCCCTGCTTATTTTCCAGAGCTCCTTTGATGATCCTGCTAAGACTCTCTTTATTCATAGCGTCTTTGGGCTTGACTGCAACGTCTATATTGTCGAATATTTCCGTAAAATATCCATTAAAATTGTCATCGATGTCAGGATCCGGAGATGATATTCCCGGAGTCCCGCAGATAAACCAGTTAATTCCAACGGCATCCGATCCCCCTCTGTTTCTGGATATGTTTCTGAAGAAATCGAAAATCCCACTGCTATCCTTATCGGAAAATCCAAAAGAAGGACGCGGATATGACGGCCATGGATTTGAACTGTACTTTGCATCATACGCCTCGATATACGGTTGATTGAGCCGTGTCCACCAATGCAGCAAATTAGATGCGCCCGCCGCCCAGCACATATTGCCGTCATGATATCCAGGACGAGATTTACTATCGTCCGGATCGTTCTTATCGCAGTCATACCATAAAAAGTCTTTCTGCCAGTTCAGATACATAACACCGGAAACTTTATACCACATACCGCTGGGAAAGTTTTCCGGAACCAGGAAACTGTACTCGGGTACAGACTCTTCATGATCTCTTGGATAATCTGGCAGGCCCGCGGTCTTGACTCCGTAGACCCAGCATGTCTTGCCACCATAGTCAGGATCTGGAGCAGGGTCAGGATCCGTACCTATATCTCCATCGGATTTGAGATGCAAATTAAGCACTGTTTCTTTTCCGCTCTCCAGAAGGCTGCTTTCTCCGATTTTCACCGGAGCTTTGTAAACGGAAGTCTTGCCGCCGGTGGATATCTCAACCCATCCTTCAGCATAGGCATCAAGACTGCCGGGAAAAAGAATAGCCGAGTATTTCCCCTCCGATTCTGACAATATGCGGGGGCTTATGTCCTTCATCGTTCCCCCAGGAATGTCTATCTGCCCAGTGGAAAGGTCAAATGAACCTTCTGTAATATTCTTCACAATAACGGTCAAGTCTTCCGGAAGCGAACCGCTGTCGCTTGAAATATGAATGGACAACTTGTGCATTCCATGAACAAACGGCATCTCTATTACATTTCCTGTCAAATCGTCCTGTTCCATGTCGATATGACTCCACAATAAATCCGAATCCTCATATCCGCTTCCTGTCTGATCCGTATCTACACTGTGGGTATGCCGGTCCGTTTCGGGCGAAACATCCTCCCTGGCCGGATAGTATGCGGAAAGACGTACGGTACCTGCCCCCAATTCGCTTTTCAGCAGTTTCGGAGTCCATTGTCCACCCTCCCTAGTCAGTATGACATGCTTTGTCTGCTTTCCGTATATATAAAGTCCGACTTTGTCACCATCGGTGAAGAACCCGCTTCCGTCATCCCCGATTTCGGCTCTTGTATCGCTATCTTCTTGCGTGAACTTTATTTCTATATACCTGTCACCCTCTGATATGCAAGCCTCAGATTTTTTGCACCCTGACAATAAAATTGGGGCAACAACCAACGCCAGAAGCAGATATTTCACTATAATCCGTATGCTATTCATTTCACGAACGATTAAATTTAACTGCAAAAGTAGTGAAAAACCATAAAAGAAATGATATGGGCTGAATAATTTCCACAGACAATGCGGAAAAGATATCAATAAAAAGATAATGGAAAGGGCGGCATATGAAGTTAAGGATGAACGATACAGACTTTGCATTGAAACTATTGAATCCAGTTCCATTTACACAAAATTTTGGACAATGTCATTATTTCTGAAGAAGATACCGAGAAACACCATATCGCATATTTGGTATTCTTACGGCTTTTAACTATACTAATTTTGAAAATTGAAGATGATTTATGGTACGCAACAAAAGCCTTTGTTACAGGGATATTATCAACCCTATAAACGCAAAAATCGTGCAACTCATTGAGCTGCACGATTTTGCTTATTGTTTATTATTTGTTTACTTATCGGAATCATTTGACTTCCTCAAAATCAACACGTTATATCTCTCAGCGACTTGCGTGAACGTGTTGCAAATATCATGCAAACCCGAAAATAAGCATCCATAAGCAACCACAGCTCTATGTCGCAAAAGTATACTTTTTCCTCCTAACACACAAAAAAATGAGCAATATTCTCTATTTTGTTTTATTATACGTATCTTTGTGGAAGATTGACAAATACTCTTTTTAAATACATATTAATTAATAATGATTTGTAAACAATGAATGGAAACCCTATTTCAAGCACAGCCATAAGTGTACAAATGGCTTATCAATATTATATAGAAAATAAATTCATAGTTAACCGTAAATATCAAAGAAAACTAGTTTGGACAATGGAAGAAAAGGCCGCTTTCATTGATTCCTTACAAAAGTGCTATTCTGTCCCCCTATTTCTCTTTGCCAATAAAAATATAGAAGGAGTTGCTTCATTTGAAATAATAGATGGCATGCAAAGATTAAATGCAATAATGGCTTTTATCGAAAATGAATATCCAATAAAGACCTTTGATGGAGAATATAGATATTTTGATCTTGAAACTCTTTCTTCTACCAAATCAGCGATGGACAATGGTGAAATCATTCAAAGAACACCTAAACTTGAAAGACAATTATGTGTTAATATCACAAATTACCCCTTACCATTTTCCTTTATCAGTGCAGATGAAAAAAGTATTGAAGATATATTCAGAAGAATAAATTCTTATGGAAGACAATTATCTAATCAGGAAATAAGGCAGGCGGGTGCAATCGGATTGTTCCCAGAATTGGTAAGAAAAGTAGCCTGCATAATCAGAGGAGATGTTTCTCCACATGACCAACTTAAATTAAATGAAATGAAACTAATAAGTTTGTCTAACAAACGATTAAATTATGGAATCGTCATGGAAGATATTTATTGGGTTAAACAGCATATTATAACTATACCCAATATGCGTGTATCAAGAGATGAAGAATTAATTGCCTGGATACTTTCTTATATGATTATGGGTGAACAAATATCCCCCACTTCTTATACACTCAATAAACTTTACAAATATTCAATAACCGATAATGACAATTTATCTACCAAAATAGAAGCTCAAATTGAGCATTTAGGTTCTACTACTATACAACAATGGTTCTCTTCAATTCATTCATTTATAATAGATATATTAGATTATGCAAAAAAAGATTTTAGAACATTGGTTTTTTCTGAAGAATACTCGGAAGGTCTTGTTAGAACATATCAAGTAATTTTTCTTGCTTTTTTTGAACTTATTATAAAGGAAAAGATGTGTGTTAGTGATAAATTACAACTCATTAATAAGCTAGATAAAATTGCAAAAAAACATCTATTAGGTATATCTAAATCTAAATGGGACGCTAAAGATAGGTTTGAGAGAATCCAATCAATTAAAGGCATAATTAAATGTTGTTTTAAAGAAGCCACAGGCAACAATGTTTTAAATGAAAATTGGACTTTAGAACTTGATAATTTACTAAGACTATCCAGAATAGAAGGAAGTCAATACGATTTCAAATCAGGTTTTCATGATTTAATTGAAAATAGTAAGTTCAATACCAAATTAGTACAGAAAATTATTGAAATATTGACAGCAGAAGTAAACAAAGGTCCTCAAACTTATGGCTATGTAGTTGTTGGTTTAACAGAAGGAGAAAAAGACTTTGAACGTTTTAAAAAACACTACAACACAAGTAAAGGAGAGTTATTTGCTGGGACAGATTTTTATATTACTGGTGTAGAAGATGAAATAAAAAAATATTACGGAGGAGATGGTGATAAATTACAAAATGATATACTTAACACAATAAAAAACACCAGTGCAATAGACGAAACGGTTAAAAATTATATAACACAGCATTTCCGTATGGTTAAATACAAAGAGCACGATATCATTGTTTTTCAATTAAAATCTGAGAATGACCCTGTTCTTTATAATGATACGATCTATGTCAGAAAAGGAAACAACACGGAAGCTGTCACAGGTGTTAGTGCTATAAAGGACTTTTATTTGAAAATTTTTTCGAATAAATAAATTGTCTTATAAACTTGCCAACAATAAGCCGATGCAAATTCATAACAATACATTGATAGCAGAATGTACGTCTTACGATTTCAAGAAGATGCTGGAACGCAAGAAAGTGAAGTCGTGGCTCAAATCCGTGTCGGCTTTCGCCAATACGGACGGTGGCAGTTTGTTCTATGGAGTAAACGATGACGGAGTGATTGTAGGTTTGGAGAATCCACAAGCAGATGCCGACTTTATCAGTGAAATGATAAAGGCAAGACTTGACCCTGTACCGGAAGTTCAACTTATCCCGATCGAACATGAAGGACGTACCCTGCTTGAAGTGAAAGTAAAGGCGGGAACGCTGACACCATATTATTATTATCAAGACGGAACACGTACAGCTTATACACGAGTCGGTAATGAAAGTGTAGAGTGCAATTCGCAACAACTTCTTTCATTGGTATTAAAAGGTACGCACATGACCTGGGATTCGCTGCCTACACAAGTAGATGCTAACAAACATTCTTTCGTTATCCTTGCCAACGCTTTTCGCGAACAAACTCATCAGGAATGGAATGATAAGTATTTGGAGTCATTCGGACTTGTCACATCTGACGGTAAACTGACCAATGCAGGATTGCTGTTTGTGGATAATTGCACTGTATTCCAATCACGTATTTTCTGCACCCGTTGGACAGGACTTTATAAAGACGATGCTATCAGTTCCGTGGAACATCGGGCAAATCTTGTATTGCTTCTGAAATATGGCATGGATTTCATCAAGAACTACACCATGAGCGGATGGGTCAAAATGCCTGACTATCGCCTCAATCTGCCAGACTATTCCGACCGAGCCATTTTTGAAGGATTGGTAAACCATCTGATTCACAGAGATTACACAGTGATGGGCGGTGAGGTGCATATCGACATCTACGATGACCGTGTGGAATTAGTATCGCCTGGTGCGATGCTTGACGGCACACAGATCCAAGACCGTGATATCTATAATGTCCCATCTTTACGCCGCAACCCCGTCATTGCCGATATGTTTACCCAACTCGACTACATGGAGAAGCGTGGTTCCGGTCTGCGCAAGATGCGTGAACTGACCGAGAAGTTGCCCAACTTCTTACCCGGCAAAGAACCTCTCTATAAAACCGAAGCATCCTCTTTTTTCACCACCTTCTATAATCTGAATTGGGGCGAGAATGGTAGAATCTCCGTAGAAGAGGTGGCCGACAGGGTAAATAGTACCCTCAAAAAGTACCCTGTAAACGGAGGAGGTTCGGAGAAAAAGTTCGGTGTAAACGAAAAAAGTTCGGAGAAAAGGTTCGGTGTAAATGCTGAAAGGTTCGGTGTAAACGAAAAAAGTTCAGAGAAAAGGTTCGGTGTAAAAGGAGAGGATGCATCTAAAAGAGTTAGCAGGACAGGGCAAAAAATAATAGACTTAGTTATTTCCGACCCTTCTATAACAGCAGAAGCAATGTCTGTAAAAATTGGCGTGTCCAAGCGGGCAGTTGAAAAGAACATCAAAGAGTTGCGTGAGAGGGGCATTCTCGTCCATGAAGGTTCTGACAAGGCAGGCTATTGGCGTATCATCGTAAAACCATAATAGGGAGGACGTGACACATGACAATCTTTATCTTGGTCTCCATCTTATTGGTCGCAGCTTTGGCGATAGCCTTGCTTATGGGCGTTTCTCCTGCGAGTCAAAAAGTCAAAGTCCGGACAATGTATTTCGGAGCTGCGCTTATGCTCGTAGTTGCTCTTGTCGTCTGCGACTATATTGATACTTTGCCGGATTTTCCGTCCAAGTTCCGATTTCATGCGGTACTGGTACTTACCGTAACCGTAGGTTATCTCTGCATTGCCATTGCTTGTATGGAAAAGTACAATGTCCTAAAGCGTAAGAATCGCGTGCTTGAAGAAGCTCTTACTGAAAAAGAGCAAGAGAAAGTATCCATTCTGATGGAACGTCAAAGCAAGCAGCAACAGGCACTCCAAAAAGGCGAACTTGAATGGTTTGCCGGAAAAATCAAGATGTTCAGTGAAGAGGAGCAAAAGGCGATTCTTGCCAGTTCCTACGCATTTGCAGAACATGACTTGATTCTTCCGCCTTCAATTACAATCCAACCCAATGATATGTGCAGTCAGCAAGAACTCATGTATTACGTTTACTCCGCTTTCTCTAACATGGGCAAGAAACGCTGCGATATTGTGAGTTTCTTATGTCAGGTTTTTAAGGCATACTTTCCTGCTGGTGAGACTTCTGTATCAAAGAAGATGCCGGGATTGGATAAGGTTAAGGAGAGAAGAGAGAAAGAAAATAACGCATCAAAATTATCGTCTGAGAAAGTCTGAATTATAATGAATATCCGAACCGTGTGATTAAGTAAATTTATAGTCAAAAGTAAGTGAAGTGCGAATAATTGCCCTTACAAATATATTAAAATATCATGGAATTTATTAAAAGTAAGACAACCAATTTGTATCCTATTATACTTCTTCAATCATCCAACCGAGTTTATCTTCAACATATTTTCTGAATTTGTCGAACTGATTACCCCATTGATGACAGACCGCAAATACAACCCCATCGATAGTCGTAAATCGACTTGAAGGGTCGAGGAAGTAACGTTTCTCGTCATCGAATCCTTTTTTTATGCGATATTGTATGCTCTCAACGGTATTTATAACTCCATAGCTACCTTGAAGCTCTTTAGGAAATACATCAAGCATTTCACGCCAAGTTACTCTAGGATGGAATCTCATATAAAGGGAAACGACAGAATGTACGGTTCGACGCTTGTTCTGTGGTTCGCCCCCGTTCAGAGAATATTTTGCGCGACCTGTAGCCGCCATATTATTCGAATGCCTTATTTCATGGGCTGATGATGTTGCCGTTGGTTCGTTGTCATCCTTTTCTTCTATGTCGAAGGTAACCTCTGTGCCCAAATATTCACCAATCTGTTTCATCAGCTCAATTTTATTTGTTGTACTGCTATGAGTATTGAGCCAATAGCCTCCATTTAAGGGCTTGCAAAATGTGATATATTTTAGGTTTCTAGTCTTATCAACAAGATAGCCACCACGGAAAGGAATCTTCATTTGGTACACTAATTTCGGGCCAACAATATTGATAAATTCGATGAACTTTTCGGTGGAGTTGCCGTTTGAGATTATATAATCATTAAAAGAAATAGAATTGATGACAATCCAAGGGGCACGAGTTTGCGTATCTGTCTCTTTTATGGGCTCAGTAGGTGAAACCATTTCTGCTTTGAGGATTGGTTCGACATCCGTCTCTTTTTTATCCGAAAAGTATGTCTCAATGAACTGGATATATAGACGAATAGTTTGAGGAGAACCCGAATTTGTTCTCTTAGCCTCAAAGTCGGCCTGAACATCGTCATAAAGTTGTGATAGTATTCGTAGGTCTGTTAGATTATAGAGATAGCCGGAATGATGATATTTTAAGATCTTATTCCGCATGTAATTACTTCTAGTAGCTGTGCAATACACATTGACCGTAGATGGAGAATAGCTTCGTCCGTGATTATTTTTTATCATTGATAAAAAAGTACGAAAACCTTCTAATGTACATTTGATGTTTTTTACAGCTATGCTTTGCTCTAACTCGTATTTTGCGGGAACTACAACAATGTTTGATGGAGAAAGATTTTCTGTATATACATCTGTCATTTTGTCTTTAATAAAATTGCGTACTTCCAACTCATGCTTCTTGGAGAAAATCCAACCAGCACCTTCGCGCAGCCTATCATTAAAATATCCACCTATCTCTTTGAATTTTTCAGAGTAACGCATGGTATCGCCATACACAGCTATGGCCTTGTCAGAATATTCAACTATGCGAACAATTGCATCTGTAGCAGATGCGGAAGTAGGTTTCAGAGAGATAATCGCCGAATAAGTAGCATCTGTTTTCTGCATCTCAATAATACTATCATCTTGGGAACCACATTCGTATTTGTCTCGGACAAATACTGTAGAGCCGGATTTGCAGAAAGAATAATCAAGCTGCTTCTCGCCATCGAATTGCAAACTCATATCAACCGAGCACCTCAACCAAGATATCTTGCGGCTTAGAGTTTTCATCATTTCCGGAAACACATTTTCTTTGAGATATTGCAATTCAATGTTGTTGATTTCTTTACGTATTTCTGCAACAACATCCTCCCCGGCCTCTTTCAGTCTGTCGAGAGATTCATATAGCTCTTTCAGCTTTGATATGTCAGTATTAGACAGCATTACTTTAATTCAAATATTGGCATGGGTTTGGAAAAGGAACTTTCACTGTCGATGTTTGCACATTGACGACGAATAATATCTCTACGATGAACAGCCGGTTTCAAACAATATGTATAGAACTCAGCAATATCCATATCCTCCTTTTTGAGAACGTGTGGAAACAGAAGCTTCAGATAGGCTGAGGCAATACGCTTTACGGCTTTCAGATGGCGCATATCGGCACCCTCCGGAACTGCGATAGATTGATTTACAATTGTGGCATACTCCGTTGCGGTTCTGAGTTGGTGGAGGACCTCCGAAAAGAATTCTACGTTTAAGGTCCAGTCGCGCAGTGCCATGTCATTGGTAATGCGTGGAAGTAACCAACCTTCTATGAAACCGTGGAATCGGTCGAGAAGAGCAGACTCTTTAAATGCTTCTGGAAGTTCTTCTACATAGTTATCGGACATTGGGAAACCATCTTCCGATAAAGATATATTACCAAGAAGAATCAGGCCACACTCAGACATGAATTCGAAATTATCAATGTTGGTCTTACCATATTCGAGATAGTTTTTAAGGATAGAACGCATCTCCATGGGATCAGTAAAAGTAATAGACTGAATCTCATCAAGTGCAACAAGGTCATGATGGAACATAATTCCCGGTGTCTTGCGTGACTTGTCATAAAAGAGCTTGGCACGGGAAACTTTACCCCCACCAATGAGCCAAACGAACTTTGATAAATTACCGAAAACATAGGATTTACCGGTGCCCTTGGGTGCTAGTTCAATCAAGTTTAGACGAGGTTCGATGAATGGTAGCAAACGAGCCAGAAACTCCAGTTTTTGAGTTTTGCCCGAAAAGGCTGAAGGGGTGTACTCCATAGCCGAAATAAGCACATCAATCCATTCATCGGTTGTAAATTTCTTACGGCACTCTCTGAACGAATTGAGATCGAGACGTTCGAGTGGACGGAAAGGTTTATATTTCGACATTTCAATATACCCCTTCTCCTTATCTTGCGGTGGAATATAAACAAGTTTGATAATTCCCCATTTTTCTCCGTCAATCAAATCATCGGGATTTTGGTCTACAACATACTGTGGTATATCCGTATCCGCCATCTTTATACCCATTTCCGGAATTTGGAACTGTGTCTTGTTTTTGGCGATATTTGTGCTTATCTCAAAACGAGTAAGCAGAGTAATAACATCGCCTTGCATGAGACGGCTGCGAATAGCATTCGGATTAAGAGGTATGTGTTCATCGAGGAATCTAACAAGATCATCACGACGTAGTTTGCCGTTCTGATCAATATGCGTGGCTATCAGATAGTCCTTGACGAATGAGGGCAGATTACGGCCAACGAATACTTCATTGTTGGCTGGATTCTTATAGACAGCAGATTCTCTGAAAACCTGCCTGATTTTATCACCAATTTCACTCATAATTAAAAGTCATCTAAATCAAGACCTGAGCTAAAGCCCATACCAAAGAATTCAATTTCCAATTGCACAGGTTTCCCTCTGAAAGGAATGACCGTGATGTGATGTTTGCCCTCGGTTGCATTGGAGATGATACCCTCCCATTGCATGCCATGGCGAATAAGAGCTATCTCTTGGCCATTGAATATGGCCTTGGAGGACTGAGGCTCAGGAATAATCTTAAATGCGACCTTCCTGTCGGAAATGGGCACCTTAGCCTCGACTGGTACAATCGTGTATTTTAGAAACTTCGAGGCATCATCATTGGAAATAACAATGAATGGAACAAGCACTTCTTCAGGCGTGGCACCGCCATGTACCTCGTGTGTCGGTTTGACACCAAGCGACTGATGTCTGAGAGCGACTTTATATTTCTTATGGTCGCGTTCATTTTCGTGAACCACGAAATTGATATCGCTGACCATCGTACAATCATCTGCAAGGGGTGCATATCGGCCTTCATGCTTTGTTTTGGAATCAATCTTCAGTGAGTCGCACTTGCGGGACATGGAACTAAGTCCATGATCCGACACGATGGCAATAGTGTGTTTACCTACTTTATTATCGTCAAGAATTTTGTGGATAACTGCTTTAACAGTTTCCAACTCTGCAACTAGGGTCGCATATTTTTGATAGTGGCCTTCGTG
Source organism: Bacteroides gallinaceum (assembly GCF_030373775.1). NCBI lineage: Bacteria > Pseudomonadati > Bacteroidota > Bacteroidia > Bacteroidales > Bacteroidaceae > Bacteroides > Bacteroides gallinaceum. Next base: position 54,807 of record NZ_JAUDEN010000007.1, read on the forward strand.
CGCCAGTTCGTCGAGCGCATTAAGTTTAAAGATAAGATGATTGTTGACATCAAACGAGTTAAGATGTGTATTCGATGGAATGGTAGTACGCGCGATTTGTGAAAGCACGGCTTCATAACCACTCTGTGAGTTTTCGAGCAGATAGTGAATGAACGGAATAAATTCAGCGCCGAGACCGTCCACCCAATAGATTTTATCTATTGGGTAAACTTTATTATGCTGAATTTCGCTCAGCAAGTCATGACTGTCTTGAAACGAGTAGTACCAATTATAAAAAGAGTCTGCACTTGCGTTACGCTCATCCACAATAGCTTTGAGCTCATCGGTGTAATTATCGGCCATTTTTGCCCTGCGGAATTGCTGCAGATAATCAGCGACCCATGAAGCCGGAACTTTGGTCGCAACAGCTTCAAAGGGAGTAAGATATCCAGTGAGGTCAGGATAAAAATCTTTAAGGTGAGAAAGCCCGAAGTCTTTCTCTGCCCTAAGAACATACCAACCGAGGAACAGGACTTTCTCAAAGTCAAAGGTGGCTGTACAAATTCGTTTCGCCTGAGAAAGGCTGTCATCCTTCTGAGCTATTTCAATGATATGCTCTTTGAGCCAAGACTGATGTTCCTCTGGAACAAGTGCACGGAACAAATCGCGCTGAGATTGCATAATGTTTTTGCGACTGTCAAAGTTTTGAAGACGTTCCGCATTAGTCATATAGAAAATCCGCTCAGTAAAGTTAACAAACAATGTGTTGGCGATCTTAAAATCGTCTATTTCCTGAAGTATGTTTCGCATATAGCCTGACAGTTCGTTCTCTTGGTATGTAAGAGCGTAAGCTTTCAGCAACCAGCGACCATAGGCAGGTGTACCGTCATCAGCCCAAAACGAAAGAATGTCATTGACGGTTATCGTTTTGCGATTAAATAGATCTTCAACATATTGTGAAAAATCGAACATCTGAGCAGCATTTTTGCCGATGCTTTGAAGCAGATCGTCCCAATATTCAAGTTCGTCTTCCTTGTATTCGATAGGCAACGATATTTCAAGGAAATCGGTGATGAACTCATGCGAATTGTCAACGGGCTGGAACGTGAATATTGAGTCCGGCTTGGCGTTTTGCCAGCGGTTTAGAATTGGTGATGCTCCACAAAGAATTTTATCCTTGGGTGCCTGCTTCTTCCAAAAGCTGAGCCAATCACGCATGGTAGTCAGAGAGCATATATTAAGCTTATCAGGGATAATGTAATCTTTGAACTTTGAGACGTACACCATTACCTTGTCGTCCTTAGGTGTATAATATTGCCAAATGGGGGCGCTTTCTTCAATACGGCCAAAGGATTTGAGAAAATCCGTAAATCGGTTATGTAGTCCGATAATGGGAATATAGATTCGCTTTTGAGGATGCGCAATATCTTCTGACAAAATAATATCATTGAAAAAGCCCTTGAACTCGCTCTCTTTAAAGAATCGAGCAAGTTCAGAAAAGGGCGTGACAATGCTTGAAACTTTCAAGCTCCGCACGGCATCGCTCAGAGTGTCGATGTCAATGGTCTTGTCGGGACCTAACGCAAGCGTTTCAAGATCGAACTTCTTCACACCAAGTTCCCTGATAAGAAACTTAGTGAGTTCTCGGAAAGCATCAAAGCAGTTCAACATAATAAAGCGCACACAATATCGTTGCGCTAGCACATCATGCGACTTTACATCGGTGCTGATAGCCTCTTTAAGGTCATCAAGCGAGTGAAATACTATTACTTTGTCGGTTGCATCCATCTTTTATAATCTGTTGAAAAATTCTGCGGTTTCGGGATACTGCTCGAGAAGGTTTAGAATAGCCATTTGCCACATGGTGTTAGGCATATTTGTGGTTTTAATTTTCTCCTTGGCCTGCTTAACAATGTCTTTAGTTTCGCCATTATTGTCTCCATCATTACCACCGTTGTTACCGTTTTCACCGTTATTACCGCTGCCATTACCATCTTCTCCCCCCTGACCGCCGTTACCAGAAGTCTTACGGATATAGAATTGGTAGATAGCTTTCTCAACATCGGACTCCTTGCGAAATGCAATTTCACTGGGAAGTTGCGAGAGTTTTTCAAGCATCTCGTTCCACCATGCTTTCTCAATTTTGACACCTTCTATGCTATCAACGAAATTTATGAATCCTTTTTCGTAATTGTCAACATTGGTTATAAGTATTAGAAGCTCCACATGATTATTTTTGATGTCACGATAAATCGCTTTGATTTTCTCGACCGAAGGAGCCTCCTGAGCGAAAATTGCAATAAGGGATTGTATTGCATTCTTTAAATCCTCCGACAAACCGGGAATATGAATAAGAGTCCACAGAGGCTGTTTTGCATACAGCTTGCAAAATTCTTGAATGTACCATTTTGCATTGTCGAGACTTTTAACATCATCAAGTTTTGCCTTAATTGTGTGACCAAGGTCGAATGTGTCATAAAGCAACTTGGTAAGGTCACTTTCTTCCTTCGACCCAAAACGGAGAAACATCTTTGAATTCGAGTCAGACTTACCGTCTTTCCACATCTTGAATAAGTCGGTCACCATGGTGCAGAGTGCCTCGTCAGAGATGGGTTGAGATATAGTTGTTTGGAATAACTCAGACTTATATTGGCGGAGAGCGTATGCTATAGCAGCACAGTTCAACATGGATGTGAACATACCATAGGGTGGCTTTATGAACGAAGCGAGCACTACAGGCAGACTGAATTTATCAGCGTATTCCTTGCGTGCTTTCTCCATACATTTTTCTACATGATGATAGATTTCTACCAGCCACGAATGTCCGTTCAGAGCATTTTCCGAAAGCGTTCCATCGGATTTGATAAGTGTATTTCCGTTTTCCTCAAAAAGATATTTTAGCGGCGAGGCACTGCTACTGTGCGACGTTAGCTGATCACGGTTTTGTGCTTGTAGTATTTGCTGGATAACTTTCGGACAGTTGCCGTCTTTATAAAATGTCATGGGAGGCACTACCCCTTTTGGGAAACGCATTGTCTCAAATCCCCTGTTATAAATCTTGGCGCTGAGTTTATTGTTAAGAAGGTCAGGAAGTTGATCAATAGTGCCTTCGCGATAAGACTCACCATTAAAATAGACATTATAGGTATTGTGTCGAAGTTGTGTAATCCACTTGGAAACAAAAGCATGAGCCGCTTTCTCAAATTCCTTAGCCTCAGATTCATTGAAATGGCTACGAGCAACTTTAGATGTGGCCACGGCATCAATGAATTTGTTATAAGACTGTGTTGAGAATGTTTCTTCAGCCAGCACAATAACCAGATTTTCAAATTCTTTTGAGAAATTGTTGAGCAGTGTCGATTTTTTTTCACGGTTTTCTTCATAAAGGGCGAGGAAGAACGCGATATGCATATAGTTGGGCTTGTCAGATGTAAATTTATTCAGCCTACTGCGAAGAAGTTGCTCGCTATCCTCGCATGAGAAGAACTGGACGGCAGTTTCTCGCTTAACAGAAACACCTATTTGGAACAACCCACCGAGGTCTTCTTTACTGATAGTGTCATAATCAAGAACAGAAATAGACGTCTTATAGGCCGACTGTTCGTCCTGGCGGTGTTTGTTCATCTCATTCTGATTGTAGGAAGTGCCGCGAATTTTGAACTCGCCAAAGATATCGCGGACCACAATTTTGTTCTCATCGAGATAGTTCAGGATGTCGATAACTTTACCGTGAGCACGATCGCCGGCAAACACGCAACGGAGCACGTTGTCGTTTGGGGTCATCAGCTCGATTGACTTCTTGAACTTGGGCGATAGTGCGTTAAGCAGCAAAATTACTTTAAAGACTCGCAAATAGTCTTCACCCTGAGCACGTACTTTGTCTTCAAATGAGTTGAACAGACCTGTGAACGCTACACTAGCGGGATCTGCATCAAATGTGGGATAAAAGAAATCCCACAGGGTATCAGCTGTCATCAGCATATCCACATTGTAACAGTTTTCGTTATTGAGGAATGCTTCGAAGCCGGAGTCGCCATCGTGCATAAACTTAATGACGCTTCGATTTGAAGAACCTATAAAGTTCGATACTTCCGAGCAAAGGAAGGCTGTATAAGGATGCATTGGGAGGAGTTCCTTGATATGGCTTACCTGTTCGGCATTGCCATGTGTTAAGAAGTCAAGCACTTCTCCGATTTTTGGAAGTACAGTATTTTTGAACGCCTTAAACTGCTCATTCGATTCGACATCTGGAATAGTAAAGCTGTGACGCATAATCAAATATGTACTCAGACTATCCATTTTATAATCAATTTCATCGAATCGATCACTCATCTTCGTGATGTCCTTCGCCTTATTGTCGGTGCTTTGTGACTCTACGCGGTGCGAGATAAGGAACAGAAATACGTTGTGATGCTGTGATTTCTCTGCAATATTTTGGAGAAGGTTGATTCGGTCGCTTTTCAATGTATCCATTACAGATGTAAATTCATCCCAAAAAATGATGAGCCCGTTAGCAATACAGCGCTTCTCTATTTCCTGTTCAACTTCAGCGAGCCATTCTGCAATCGCCGTTTGCTCAAAAACAGAGCCAATGGTTTCACGGATGGCATTTTCAATGGTAATATACATTCCTGGATTGTAGTTCTTAAGGAATGTAATAGCTTCATCAGCGGTATTAATGTTGTCGGCAAGGTCTTTAGCGTTGGGGATGACTTCTTCCTCAAAAATGCGTCGATGCCCCTCAATCCAGTTTATGGCGGCTGTAAAATCAGAATTGACTACGAAGTCTGGCGCAACAGCCTTGACAGCTTTTGACACTTCGCGCTGTAGCGACAGTGTGAAGCGTGGAATGTCATATGCTTGTTGAACGCCCTTAAGTGTTACGGCGAAGTAGCGTTTATTTTGGCGAAGGTTTCTTACTTGGGATTTAAGCGCCGGATCATTTATATTTTCTATATATGTCTTGATTGAATCATAGTCATCACAAAGCAGGTGCTTGACCACTGCACTTGCGTGACTTTTACCGGTGCCGAAAGTACCGCGTACCCAGATGCTTCTTCTTTTACTTATCTCGCTACTAGTAATTGCGGTGAGCGAGCGTTGGAGCATCTCATTGAACTGAGCCGTTGGGATGAATGATTGCCACGAAGAAGTTCCTTCTTCCAATATGTCATATACCGGAAGGAAGTCCTGCAAGTGGATGAAGTCTGAATATTTTGTTGCCATGAATTTACGGGTCTATTATTTCAACATAAGTTTAATGATATCTTCTGAAGTCAGATCATCACGGAGGATAATATTGTCAAGCCCCATCTTCAGTTCGGCACGGAGTACCTGATTTTGCTCCTGTTCCAGTGAACGAAGGGTTGCCTCAAAATCTTCACGCTCTATGCCGAACTGACAGACGATACCTTCTGTCTGGTTAGGATTGTAGAACTCCGATACGGTTAGCAAATAACGATCGTTTTTCTCAGCGTAACGGTACAACGAGTATGCTGTGGTTACGAGTGAGATATCGTTGTGCGATTTACGGATTACGCCCGGTTTGCGGTCAATCGTAGTAGGTACAGCAACAGCGGATCCCAACGGACTTTCTTTGAACGTATTCAACAGAGAGTTCAATGGATTTTTTAATGTACGATCCTTCAAATCAGGATAAGAGTCTTGAATCATAATTTCAAGCTCATGTTTTGTGACGTTACGACCGTAAGGTATGGTTGAACTAAACCATTTAGCAATCTCAGAGTTTTCAGTGAGATTAACCCAGATGATTTCCCATACAGTTTCGGCATGGTCTGCAAAGGCGTTAGCCATTATTTTGCCAATCGGAGAAATAGATTTATCTGATAAATTGAGAATCCCTGCTTCACGAATCCAGTTAGTGAAAGGAGGAATCTGATAACGTGGATTTAGACCATGGTTATCGTTGTCAAAAAACGTTTCATATGTGGCAAAATATTTTTTTAGCCACGTTTCACGAAGTCCCATGCCGTCGTTGTAACGGTTAATGCCGGATTTAATTGATTGCATTTTATTAGTTTTTTCTCCGCTCGAGATGCTGACCGAACTTGCGGAAAGGCAACCTTTGCCATCAAACTCGATACATTTCAAGCAATGTATACATTTGTTTTTATTAATTTTAACTGTGGGAACAACAGAGAGAGCCCCGGTCGGGCACTCAACTTCGCAAACTTCGCAGTGAATGCAATAAGTAGCTTTATAGAGAACCCTTTTTATGTGGCTTATAAATACCACATCGTTCTCCGTCCCATTTACTTCGACGATTGAAATATTTTGTGAGCCATAAGTTATTTTAAAATTGACTAATCTTTTCTTCTTATAGTTGAGAGTTCCTGAAAAAATATTGTTCTCAAAGTCCCCTTGAATTTCGCCCAATACTCCAAACCAAGTTAAAATATCTTCTCTTGGGTTGGAAATAGTTGCTTTGAAGTCTTGTCCTTCTTCAATGAATGATATGTCCGAGTGGCATTCAACAGTACGACCACCAGCTCTTTCTTTCCATTTGCCTAGCTTGATGTAATTGTCAATGCCATGTACTTTAGACTTTTCTAATGACAAGCGAATGCTGTCAATAAAGGGTTGAATAGAATTCGGATATACTTTTGATGCTATATTCTCGCTCCATTTTGACGAATAAGGACAAATAACACAGCCAACTCTTGAAAACCCTAAACGATATGCTGCGTTAAAAGGAAGTCCTTTAAGGAGAATGTACAAATACGTTTCTGTAACATTCCATGATATAATTGGGCTAACATTGATGATATTGTTATGTTTCACATTTTTGCCAATTCTGCTTCTGTTAGCTCTGTTAACGCTTTCTTCGTTACGAACCCCGTCAAAAAGCATCGCAGAAGGCTGCTTGTCTTCACCGCAGATTTCTTTCAAAAGACGAGCTAGTGGAGCAGACTTCATAATGCTACAACACCAGCGTAAAACACGGCTTGGTGCTCCCATCCTATCCCAATATGACATCAACTCCTGGTGGTTCTTAGAGACGTGGAAACGTAAATCGGGATACTTTTCATGATAAAAAGTCTTCACCTCATCGTACAGTTCTAGTGACGGAGGCAATTCATAACCAGTGTCAGAATAGATAACGACCAAATCTTCGCTGGGAATTACTCTTGTAACAAGGTCTAGAACCACTTGCGAATCCTTACCTCCAGAGAAGGAGCAAACAAAGATGTCTATTTTACTCTTTAGCAAGGCTGATTTCCCAAGTTTCTCTATGTCTTGAATAGGCATAACATCAAAACTATCACAAGACTCTTTTACCACAGCGTGTTCTATTTTAGTCTTTTTCGATAGTGTTGAAGCCAATTCTTGAAAATCCAAATCTGGATTGACCTCTTTTGCCTTTTCCGCAGCCTTATATTTGCGATACTCCCCATTGATAAATTCCATCGCTTCGTGTTCGATAAGAAAAATGGGATCCTCATTGGCTTTATTCAGAGCCTGCATATTGACTGGCTCTATATTGAGCTGAGGATTGACAACAAAAGTAATAGTATGTGATTCAAATAGATCTCCTCCATTAGCTTCAAGTACCATTTCACCTTTGTAAAAATAGCGGCGATCACAGGCCCACAGAAGTGGTTCTTCACAATGAGGGTACCTCCAACCTATTCGATCGAGTCCAAGAAAGTCGAGTTCTTCCCAAAATACGGGACGTGGACAAACACTTAGAGCCTCGCCGGACGGTGGTGCCATCGTTAGGCGAACTCCATTATTTTCTTTATCCCATATAACCTTAAACATACGTAATTACTTAGTTGGACATAATAATTCTCTCACATCCACATCAAGGATGTGAGCTATTTCTTGAAGTTGTGTAACTGACGGCTGAATTTTATTATTACACCATCGCGATATTGTGGTTTCATTTTTACCAACAGCGACACTAAGCTGTTTAGCTGAAATTTGTTTTTCTGCTAATACAGCTTTTATTCGGTTTATCGGTATAGGCTTATCTTCTGTTTTCATTGCATTACAACTTCTTGTAATAAAGTGCAAAGATAGTATAAATATCTGAAAGAGCCAAAGAAGAACCGACAAAACAAAGATATAACACTCAAATCCCTCTATATTAAACTTTCAACACAGCATATTTTACTTTAAGTGTATCATATATATACGCTTAATATAAAATAAGACATCCTCTATATACATCAATAAGCTTGCAAAGAAAAAATTATGTCTATCTATGACACTCATATCCACAATACATACCACAACCTCTATTGTTTTTTTGAAGGCTAGATTCCATATATAGCCACCCTTATATTTTGAATCCAATGGAATTCTGAACATTACTTTTCTACCGTATAACATACAAACTATTGAACATCAAGCTCTAATATATACTACAATTGAAAATGAAAACTCTACGGACAAACTGACGGAAAAACAACATCATTGTTACAAAGCTACCATCCGTTCCAAGAACACAAAACCCAAATTATTGCTGAGGAAAGTTCCTTTTTGCCGAGGCTTCCGCTATCGGCTAAACCATCCACGTCTGCCTGGTCATCCAGATTTGGTGCTGCGTAAATACCGCACGGTCATCTTTGTGAACGGTTGTTTCTGGCATGGCTATGAGAATTGCAAATACTTTCGCCTGCCTAAGACTAACATCGACTTTTGGCAAAAGAAAATTGAACGGAATAAGGAACGTGATAAAAAGGAGCAATGCCAACTCGCTGCTATGGGTTGGCATGGCATCACTATATGGGAATGTCAGCTGAAACCTAAAATCCGGATGCAGACATTGGAATCACTGGCATACACCTTAAATCACATTTATCTTGAAGACCGTAAAGTCAAGACATACGAAATACCAGAAAGCGTCAATAATCTTATGGCGGCAGAACCCAAACCTTCATACGGGAAAACAAAACATCCATAGGATTATCAGATTATTCCGTACTTTTTTTCACTTTTGTGCTAGTTCTTTCCATCAGATACTGATGCTGTTCCTTTACCGCCCGATACATGGAATAATATGCGAATGCTTCCTCCTTATATTTCATGCTGCTGAATGAAGCCGCCACAGCCCATACAAAAATAGCAATGACAACAATTATCACATAACGGAGTTTGAAGTGATAACCACGTAAAAACAATCCATTGACATTGGGTGGTATGATAGCCAGCGGACACCTCAATTCATTAACTCTGGCAAGTATCTCATCCTGCCGTTCAAGAATTCTCTCCGTATTGGCTTCTATCTTCAAGCGATTCGTGTTGTAATCGCAAACATGAACATAGAGATAGTCTATCAGACTAAACTTCTGTTTGAGCAAATTTATCAGTTTGGGTATCCACTTAGAAAAAGGAACTTTGTCCGGCTGCTCTTTCCTCACAGATTTCTTTAATATCGACAAAGCATCGTTCCAGCAGTTACAGAAACTTTTTGCCACACTGTTGTAAACCGTCCGTTCGTCAACGGCTGATTGGGTAATCTGTACATGATTTTGGGAAGTATCATTCAGCTTATTGACGGTTTCCTTCAATTCATTCACACTTTGACGCAAATTTGCGAGATTTGCGGCTATAACATCTTCTTTCATCATCTTCCACGTTTAAGGGGTTTATAAAAAGGTTCATTCTTTGGGCTGTTCTTGTCTTTTTCATCACGCCATCCAAGGCTGTTGCTTGTTCCTCCACCAGCACTGGAAATGATGGCCTGATGAGGTTGAAGCAACAGTTCCTCCGTTAAGCAACCCAATGTCGTGCAAAGGCTGTTAAAGCTCAAGTCACGGTCAAGCGTGGAACCTGCCAAACTGATACCGTCTTGACTGAAAGAAACACCATGCACTTTGTCTGACGCTTGACTTCGGTTAAAACGGATGTCTATATTCCGAACTTTCAATGCAAACAAAAAGTCTTTCCATGAATGGGATTCTGCCAATGCATCCAAAGTTGCGGAACGGAGATTGAGTTTCCATAATTGGTGAGGCCGCAACCTGTTTTTATTTCTCGCCTTACTGTTCTTCGGTGCAAGGTAAAGGCCATATTCTTCCGTCAGCGCACGGCATACTTTCGTGCTGCGTATTCTTTCGTTACTGTCGGAAATGAGGTTGCCGTTGTTGTCTATCCGGTTAAACACCATATGGCAATGGGGATGCTTGGTGTCATGGTGACGGGTTATGATATATTGCGTGTTGCGAATCCCCATCCGCTCCATCCATTTCCGGGCAATCTCCACCATGAGCGCATCTCCTTTCTCATCGTTGGGGAAACGAGCCGCATCTTGTGGTGAGAAGGCCAAAGAAACGTGCTTGACGGGACTTTTCACTTTTGGGCGCATGGATGCTTGTATCTGGAAAGAGTCCGCAATAGTCTTATTACTGACAGTGCAAACACCCTCATGTGCCAACAGCGTAGCACTCTTCTTCTTGTTCTTTTGGTCATTGGCATAGTTCACGATGCCTCCGAAGTCCACTCTCGTTTTAATGTTCGCTATCATGACTATCGTTTTTTATCTGTGCAATAATTCTGCTGATTTCAGTAATGATGGTAATACAATGCTGCCTGACTACTTCCAATCCATGAATGTGCATCTGATGGGCAATCTGATTGACATTATTGGCTATGCCGAACAAGTCACGGATGGCAGAAGCCATTTCCGGGCTGATACGTTGGGTTACCTCACAACCCATTGCCGCCTGATGGCAAAATTCATTGACAGACAGTCCGGCTTGTTCCGCCTTTGACTGAATATAAATGTAGTCGCTTTCATTGAACATGATGCGAAAACATCTCGTGCGCTTCTGGTAACTCGCCAGCTTCGGGCGACCTCCGGGCTTTTTATTTTCTGTATTCATACTGTTTGTTGATATTGATTTTTTGAGTATTTTGAGTGGGCAGTTGTGCCGCTTGCCTCATAGGTTTTAGTGACACTAAAACACAAACTGGCCACTCAAAAAATCTTCCGATATTTACCTTGTTCAATCCGACGCAATTTGCCACTTCTGATGAAGGCTTCTATCCACTTGGCAGCCGTACTGCCGTTCTCACCTAAAGCTAAAACAGCCGCATCGTAATCCTTCTTCGTGAAGGTTTCAGGCAATATATTATAAAGGGTGTTCCTCCGTGTGGCAACACCTGTTTCCTGTAAAGCGGAAGAAGTCTGTTTGTTCTGATTTCCTGACAGATTCCGATAGATAAAGACAGCATGATAGAGCAATGTATCGCAAATATTCATGGCAACAAAATAGTCGGACTCTTGGCAAACCAGTTGGATAATACCATTAGAATCCGCTTGCACATTGTACACGTTCTCCAAATGGCGGACAGCGGTCAGCACCATCATGATGCGGTAAGCAATCAGTCCCATCCGTCTGACTATGCCCTGCATCCGGTTGTCCACTTCGTCACAACATTCTTCATTCACACGGCTAAGATATTCTATGAACTGTTCCTGCAAAGCAGAGGGAAGGGAAAATGCATAGCTGCCATGATTCACGAACTCTTCATGCAGATGACAGAAACGGTCGCCCAATATACGGAACATGGTATTTTTGGATTGGGAAATATCACTTGTGGCAAACACATTTCTGATACCACGCTTAAAACGGATGATGTAAAAACAGAATCGGCTCATCAGTCCGTTCTCCGCATCGGGTATCAACCGCCTTACCTGTTCGGGCGTTCCGGCCAACGCTACAGACACCCTCGGATTGCTGACTTCGCAATACTCCCTATCCTTGCGTCGGCTCAGACTGACCAGCTCATGGTGGAACGCCTTGCGCAGCACATCGGAATAGTTGCCGTAATCCGACTTCAATGTCTGGCTTAACGTGTCACCTTCAGATTCGAACAACAGCCCGACACCGTCATTATCGCCCAATATCTTCAACAAGGAACTTGCGCTGCTATTGGCCGGGATGATAAGCATACGCATAGGCGGCTCGGTCGGCATAGTTACACCGTCCGACTTCTTGCTTTTAATATAGGCGTTCATTGCTTCTTTGTATTCCTGCTCCATCCGTTGCGAAAGCTCATGCAGATTACGGTTAATGGGAGCCACTAACTCACGGCATAAAGTCAACGCTCCTTTGCCCATTCCGGCATCAGCCACAACAAACAAGTAAAGATTGGGGTAAACAATACGCTCATCATATACACCACAGACATTATGGAAGCAAACCGACAGACATATTATCGCTCCTATCAGAATGGTATCGCGGTCGTCCTCCGAAATGGAGTTACCGACAACTTCACATAAAAAAGGCGGCAGTTGCTCGAACACACATTCGGGAAATGCAGGAAGTTCATCTGCCGATTTTATCCATTTGCCCGTTTTGCCATTTTGGTTATTTGGTAAAATGGATAAATCCTGCTCCCCTACCGAACTTAGCGGAATACCTGCCTGTCCAGCCAAATGAAAAAACGAACGGATTGTTATACCTTGTCCTTTGGCTTGCAGGCAACGGGTATATTGCTTGTCTGTTTCTTCCCTTTGATAGTCTGGATGGAAGCGGCTGATACGATGGTAATATTCTCTTCCGTTCTCACCGAATCCGTCAATTAAGGCAAAGCTCAATTCCACCCAATCCTTATATTCTGGTGCGATGTCAACGGCACGTTGTTCTATTTCGCAAATGATACGTTCTATTTCTTCCTCTTTATTATTAGAGGTGGAATTTGGAGCCGGAAGTAATTTAGGAGATGTTGGAACCCTATTCTCAAAAGGGACATTCTCCCAATCTTGGGCGGAAAATATTTTCTTTGACATACTCGTTGTATTTAGGGTTTATATATGCTTGTGGGTCGTAAGGCAGGAAACAGGCGCGCGCCACATCGCTCCCCGACATATCCACCTTTGGCAATCCGGTAGCACGGATGCAGTTGGCAACAGCCTTGAAAAAGCGTGAATGTTCCCATCCTTTCAAATCCACAGGTATAATCCACTTCAATCCATTTCCCGAAGGACTGGTGAACAGCAGTTCCGTATCAAAATATTCGTGATTGAGAATCTGCCGCTTCACTTCCTCCATATTCTCTACATGGTCAAAATCCAGGCACATCAGTCCTGAGTGCGTTATCAGTTCCTTTTCATTCCGCTTGCGGAAAAGACCGGAGAAAGTGCAATAGTCAAAGTGAGAAGCCTTATATTTTTTGACATCCGCAGGAGAAGTCATTGAGCGCAGAGTTCCCGTTTGTGGCTGGGCATAATGGCCAACCACATATCGGTACACATCCACAACGCCTATTGCCCTTAACGGCTCAATGTTCTGAATGGGCTTGCGAAAGAATGAAAAACAATAATCCGTATATTCCATATTATCTGATAATCTTTTTGGATTTGACAAATTGTTCGGCTTCCAGCATGAGGTCGTCCTGTGTCTTGTGGACTTTACTCTTTAACCAATCATCTATTTCCGATTGTAAAAAAGCCAATGCTTTATTTATCTTATGTACAGGTATCTGTTTGGCTGACACCCATCCATAAACCGTTTGCTTGGCTGGATGTGACGGCAGATAGGCACAAAGCTCATCTATATCCATCCATTTAGGTGAATCACTTGCCTGCTTATGCTGCAATGCTTTTACGGTGGACTGCAATTCTTCAACAGTCTTAATCAGGTAGGACAATGCATTTGGCATTTCCTCCAATGAATTTACGGTATAACTCATATTCTCACGTTTTTAAGTTTATGCCGCAAAACTATATGGATGCTTACGGGTGCTAAATAGGTGCCGGACTATCACCACTCTGCCCCTTTGTTACCACATGCAGATTTAAGTTTCATTAAGACACCTGCTCTTATGAAAGGTAACTGATGGAATAAAAACATGAGCGGAATTAGAAAAACAATAGGACTTCGGGGATATAACAAAGAAAACCCCTCAAAAAGCATGGTGCTTCATGAGGGGCAAATGGGTGGTAAATAGAGAATTCCTTTACATAAGTAACTGATGCTCAATGGTGGAAATTAGCACCGCGACCTTTATACGGGCAGGTTATCTATATGTAATGTATTGGCAGCTTTCTCCTTTGCTGCATCCACAATATGAGTATAAATTTGAGTTGTTTTGACATTGGTATGTCCCATTAAAGACTTTATCGTATAAATATCTACGCCGTTTTCAAGGAGCAACGAGGCGAAACTATGACGTCCGCAATGAAAAGTTACGTGCTTCTTTATGCCTGATGCCTCTATCCATTCTTTCAATGGATGGGATATCCAAGAAATATCTGTCAGACCCTCAAACACCAGGCGTTCATCATCATCCGGGCGTTCACCACACAGTTGCAACGCCTGTGCAGTAACGGGCTTACAATCGAGCTTCTTTGTCTTTTGCTGTACAACCACGGCCTGCCACGTTCCTTTGCTTGTCTGCTGAATCTGTTTCCACTTCAACGGCTTTATGTCACTGTGGCGTAAGCCGGTCAGGATTGAGAACAGGAACGCACGTTTCAGCACATCATCCTTGCAGGGCGTATCTACCAGCATCTGCACCTCGTTCATGCTGAGTGCGACACGGGGCTTTTCAATCTGACTAATGCCTTTCACCTTTGCACTGATGTCAACGGTTAGGTATTCATCAATGAATGCTTGTTTCAGTCCGGCCTTGACGATAGAGAAATAAGTGGATGCCGTATTCTGTGAGATTGTGCCTTTCTTGTTACCTCCCATTGGGGCACGGAGCAGGAACATCTTGATGTCCTCAAGTAATTTTACGGAGATGGATTTGAACGGAATGGGATTCCCTTGCGAATAGATTTTCAGCAATTCGCCCACACGCATCCAATTGACGATAATCGAATTTGAACTGTTGGGATGGCGTTTGCTAATGATACCGTTGAAATATTTGATGAAGTCCTGTTCACTACGCTCATTCTGCGCTGCAAGTTCATTCTCCTTATCTGTATAGAGAATGGCACTATCGTACTCATGCTGACGCAACTTCCGGACATTATCGGCATAGATACAGGCCTCTTGGTCGATTGTGGAACGGCATTGAATGATTCCGTTCAAATCACGCTTTGGCTTGTAGTTGAAGCTGCCATCCGGCAAGATGCGTGCGATAGATGACTTGTCCCAAATAGGCGTGGATATAGTCCGGTTGATTGACTCTACCACTCGGCTTGCTCTGTTTGAGCCGTGTTTGTACACAGGATATGATTCGATAATCAGATACCACTCTTCCTTGTATCTCGACCTTCTGAGCTTAACGGTCACTTTAGTGTTAGGCAATGCTTTCTTCATAATGACTTGTATAATTTATCTATTTCTGTTTTTGGCACATAAACATAGTTACCGATTTGACGTGTTGGGATAGAATTACGGCGAATATGCGTAAGTACAGTACCCTCATTGACGTGAAACTTTTGGGCTATTTGTCCGATTGTATAACAGTCCTTGGGGTCAAAAGACAATGCTTCCTTTTTCTTATTCCTTTGCCTAGGTTTCTTCTTGAAGTGCTCATCCATATACTGACGACTTAAACGTGTTTGGCGTTGGCCGAAATTGTGTGACGGAAGAAGTCCTTGCCTGATCATACGATAAAGAGCATCTTTACTGATGCCATAAATCAATACGGCTTCCTTGACGGTCAGATAACCTTTACTCGACGGTATTTGTCTGATTAAAGCCTGACGAATTGCCTCTTTTTCCTTTGCGATTTGCCTTTTCTTGTACGCTTTTTTAGAACAGGCTGAACAACAATACTTTGACATCAACGTAGGAGGAGTGAAGATTTTACCGCACTCTTCACATACTCTTTGGATTTTGTAATTACCTCTTGGCATATCTTTCTCTTTATAAATAGTTTATGTATATTTAAGTTGTACCTTTTCGCCAAATAAGACGTGATGCAAATATGTCGCAAATAAGAGATAAAAAAGGGCGTAAAAAAGGCATAGAAACCAAGAACCCCATAAACGCAAAAAGCGTGCAACTCGTTGAGCTGCACGCTTTTGCTTATTGTTTGTTATTTGTTTACTTATCGGAATCATTTGACTTCCTCAAAATCCGCATCCTGCACATTGTCATTATTCTTGCTTGAACTCTGACCGCTGTTTGCCTGTCCGGCGTTAGGACCAGCCTGGGCGCCGCCCTGAGCTCCTGTCTGCGCATACATTTCAGCGCTTGCTGCCTGGAATGCAGTTTGCAGTTCTGCGCTTGCTGCATCGATGGCAGCCAGATCCTGAGCCTTATGAGCGTCTTTCAGTTTCTGCAGAGCAGCCTCAATAGGAGCTTTCTTGTCGGCAGGAATCTTGTCGCCAAGATCCTTCAACTGATTTTCTGTCGTGAAAATCAAGCTGTCGGCCTGATTCAGCTTGTCGATACGTTCCTTTTCTTTCTTGTCGGCTTCAGCATTTGCTTCAGCCTCTGCTTTCATACGGTCTATTTCTTCCTTGCTCAAGCCAGATGAAGCTTCGATACGGATAGCCTGTTCCTTGCCTGTAGCCTTATCCTTTGCAGACACTTTCAGGATACCGTTGGCATCGATATCGAATGTAACCTCAATCTGAGGAACACCACGGCGAGCCGGAGCAATACCTGTCAGATTAAACTGACCGATAGACTTGTTCTGAGCTGCCATCGGACGTTCACCCTGCAATACATGGATGGTAACTTCTGTCTGGTTGTCGGCTGCTGTAGAGAAGACTTCACTCTTCTTGCACGGAATGGTTGTATTGGCATCAATCAGCTTGGTCATTACACCGCCCATGGTTTCGATACCCAAAGTCAGCGGAGTTACATCCAGCAGTACGATGTTTCCTACACCTGCTTCCTTATTCAACACAGCACCTTGGATAGCTGCACCTACGGCTACCACTTCATCCGGATTCACACCCTTGGAAGGAACTTTGCCGAAGAAGTCCTGAACCAGTTGCTGAACAGCCGGAATACGTGAAGAACCACCTACGAGGATTACTTCATCAATGTCCGAATTGCTCAAGCCCGCATCACTCATCGCTTTCTTACACGGTTCCAGACAAGCCTGAATCAGGTCGTGGGCAAGCTGCTCGAATTTGGCACGGGTCAAAGTCTTAACCAAGTGCTTGGGCACACCGCCTACCGGCATGATATACGGCAGGTTGATTTCGGTAGAAGTAGAAGAAGACAATTCAATCTTTGCCTTTTCTGCGGCTTCCTTCAAACGCTGCATAGCCATCGGGTCTGTAGTCAGGTCAGCGCCTTCATCGTTCTTGAACTCCTGAACCAGCCAGTTGATGATAGCCTGGTCGAAGTCATCACCGCCCAGATGAGTATCACCGTTGGTAGCCAGCACTTCGAACACGCCGCCGCCAAACTCAAGGATTGAAATATCGAACGTACCGCCACCAAGGTCGAACACAGCCACCTTCATATCCTTGTTAGCCTTGTCCACACCGTATGCCAAAGCAGCTGCTGTCGGCTCGTTTACAATACGTTTCACATCCAGACCTGCAATCTGTCCCGCTTCCTTGGTTGCCTGACGCTGAGAATCAGAGAAGTATGCCGGCACAGTAATTACGGCTTCTGTAACCTCCTGGCCCAAATAGTCTTCAGCCGTCTTTTTCATTTTCTGGAGAATCATTGCCGAGATTTCCTGCGGAGTATACAGACGACCGTCGATATCCACACGCGGCGTATTGTTGTCACCTCTCACCACTGAGTAAGGCACGCGAGAGATTTCTTTCTGAACCTGATCGTAAGTTTCACCCATGAAACGTTTGATTGAATATACCGTACGTTTCGGGTTTGTAATGGCCTGACGCTTGGCCGGGTCACCGACTTTACGTTCGCCGCCGTCAACGAAACCTACAACAGAAGGAGTGGTACGTTTGCCTTCACTGTTGGCGATTACCACCGGTTCGTTACCTTCGAAAACTGCTACACATGAATTTGTAGTCCCTAAGTCAATACCAATAATCTTTCCCATAATTGTATCTATTTTATTTGTTTGCTAGTTAAATTGATTCTGCAATGCCGAAGCATTACGCTCTTCATATGACAAATGCCGTGCCAAAAAAAGATCAGTCCGTGCCGAATAAAATTTTCGGACACGGACTGACAAAATGTCTGTTATTCTGACAGAAATCACGCCTATAACATGACACTGCCTAAGAAAGGGGAATCAAAAAAGACAATTGTCCCTACAATGACAGCCACAAGCCAT
The DNA here is from genome assembly GCF_030373775.1 of Bacteroides gallinaceum. NCBI lineage: Bacteria > Pseudomonadati > Bacteroidota > Bacteroidia > Bacteroidales > Bacteroidaceae > Bacteroides > Bacteroides gallinaceum. The sequence continues at coordinate 72,930 of NZ_JAUDEN010000007.1, forward strand.
ACTAATATAAGGATAAGTTTCGCCACGGTTGACATCGGCTTCCAGTTTCCGAACACCTGCATGAGCACCTGCACCAGTCCTGCAATAGGAATACCTACAACCAACAGGCCGCATACGGCCATCACTCCCGACGTTACCGGAAATGCACTTACCATATTCCAGTCGATGACCGGAGAAAATTCATAAAACAAGGAAGGTACACTCACCAATATGCCCGCTGCAGCAAGCAGAAGGGCAAAAGCCACAATCAGCACAACGAACAGCACGGGAAAGCAGCAGACGGCCAGCAGGATAAGACAAAGTTTCAGGACAAAGCCGAACACGGTTACCAGCACATCTCCTATTTTGTGCAGTAATGACCGGTCTTCCGGACTGGAATCCTTTTTTTCAAATCCTCCGGTCACCGTACGGCCGATATTTTCCATATTGACGGGCTCCCCCCGCATCTGCAGTTTTTCCGTAGCCGTCCGCGCGAGAGGGATAATAATCCATGCCGCCAGATAAACCAAAAGCAGCCACTGGAAAAAACATCCGGCCACAATCAGAAGCAGGCGCAAAGGAACCACATCCCATCCGAGATAGGCAGCAATGCCCGAAGCGACACCTCCCAGCACCTTGTCGTCCGGATTGCGGAACAAGTGGCGGACCACCTTCTCATCCTTGTCCGGTTTCTCTTCTGCAACGTCCTCTTCCGCATCATTCAACTCCTCGGGCTTACCCATGCGGGCGATTATGGCTTCCACATTCTCAACCGTAACCACACGGCTTCCTCCGCTCACACATTCGTCAAAGAGTTCCGCAATGCGGTTTTCCATGTCGCGCACAATTTCCTCCCCTTCCGGATTCTTGCGGAAATGGTAACGGAGGTTATTCAGATAACTGTCGAGAAGGGTATAGGCATCTTCATCTATATTATATACGGTCCCCCCTAAATTTACTGTCAAAGTCTTTTTCATTGCTGTTCGATTTTAATATTGTTCCTTAAATGATTCACCGTATCGGAAAGTTCGTCCCAAGCATTTTCCAATCCTTGCAAGAACTCCACTCCGCCGTCCGTCAGGCTGTAATACTTTCGGGGAGGCCCTTGCGTGGATTCCACCCACTCGTACGAAAGCAACCCGTCGTTCTTCAACCTTGTAAGCAAGGGATAAAGCGTCCCCTCCACCACAATCAACTTGGCTTCCTTCAGCCTCTGGATGATATCGGAAGCATACGAAGCCTCTCTGTGCAGGAGCAGCAGGATGCAATATTCGAGCATCCCTTTGCGCATCTGCGATTTCACATTGTCTACATTCATAAACTGAAACTATTTTGTATGGCACAAATATACGTATAAACAAGATACCTTGCATTACATAGTACTATTATTTAAATCAAATTAACAAGACTCTTCCATATGCGAGCCAGGCAAGAAACATCAGGCACCCTGACAAATCTGTATCTCCAGCCTGAAGACGGGTATCTTCAGGCTAAAGACATACATCTCCAGCCTAGAGATGCAAATCTTCAGGCTGGAGATAAAGAACCGGAGGGAGAATCCGGCAGAATTGTCTGCAAAACAGGCGAAAAGAAAAATAGGCTGACAAAAAAATCCGTATCTTTACGGACGCATTAAAATACAAATGAACATGTTTACGATAAGAAAAGCAGATACGGCCGACATCGGCCTCATCAACAAACTGGCATGGCAGGTGTTTCCCGCCACATATAAGGACATCTTGACGAAAGAACAGAGTGACTACATGATGGAATGGATGTACTCGCCCGAAAGCTTGCGCAAACAGATGGAGGAAGAAGGACACATCTATTACATAGCCTATGAAGAATGCGAGCCGGCAGGATACGTATCTATCCAGCCGGAAGGAAAAGACCTCTATCACTTGCAGAAAATCTACGTGCTCCCCTATTTCCAGAAGTACGGCTTGGGAAAACAACTGTTCAGACAGGCGATAGCGGCCATCAAGGAGCTGCATCCCGGACCATGCCGGATGGAACTGAACGTAAACCGCAACAATCCGTCGCTGGGGTTTTATGAGCACATGGGCATGAAAAAAGTGCGCGAAGGCGATTTCCCCATCGGAAACGGATATTACATGAACGACTACATCATGGGAATCGATATCTGACCACACCTGCAAAAAACAAGAAGGCCGCCGACAGGCAGCCTTCCTTTATCTTGTTTGAAACCATATCACTGATGCTGTTCGCGCAACAGGTCGTTTACGGTCTTGACCGGATTGAATGTGCTCAGCGGCACCTCCACGAACACCGTATTCCAGTCGCTCATCGAACCGTTCCACAGACCCGGAAGTTCGAGCGCCTTCAAGTCTTTTCCGTTCTTCGACTTATAGGAAATGAATCCGGTGCTCTTGTCCACATGCTCCAGCAAATTGAACTTGTTTCCCTTATAGTCGCGCACAGCGCAGACCAGATCAACCGGATTGAAATGGGTTCCCTTCTCAAACATCGCCTTCTTTTCAGGATCCTTCATGTCGATCTGCGAACTTTCGAGAATCTGCAAGGAAACGGTTCCGTCAGCATTGTATGCAAGGAACGGACCGCCACCCGGTTCTCCCACATTCTTCACCATACCGCACACACGCATCGGGCGGTTCAGCTTCTTGCGGAGATAAATCACAAGATCGGCATCTTCCATGTCTTTGATGTCCGCTTTCCGGCAATACAGCTGCTGCTGAACGAAACGTATCATCTCTTCCAGCTGGTCATGACGGTAGTGTCCGCTGTCCAGCAGTTCGAGGTAAGCAAATGCCTGCTTCTGAAGAGTGACCAGTACGCCTGCAATCAGTTTCTTGTACAGCACGGTATCATCCTTCAGACGGTCGGGAACAACATTGTCGATATTCTTGATGAACACCACATCCGCATCCAGGTCATTCAAATTCTCTATCAACGCGCCATGACCGCCCGGACGGAACAGCAGCTTGCCGTCCTTGTCACGGAACGGCTTGTTGTCCATATCTGCGGCAACGGTATCCGTGCTCGGCTTCTGCTCCGAAAAGCTGACGTCATACTTCACGCCGAATTTAGCTTCATAGGCTGCCACCTTGGCTTCAACCAGTTTGGCGAAAAGGGCACGGTGCTCTGCAGATACAGTGAAGTGAACGTTCACCTGCCCGGTCTTTCCCGCCGCATACAGCGCGCCTTCAACCAGATGTTCTTCAAGCGGAGTACGCACGCCGTCGGCATAACGGTGGAATTTGAGCAGGCCTTTCGGCAAAGATCCGTAATTAAGCCCCGCCGCTTCAAGAAGATTGGAAACAACAGCCTTGTATTGCTTTTCTCCCAACAGCGCATCAATATTCTTGCCCGTATTGTCCATACATGCAGCGTTCAGGTCGTTGTAGAAAGCGAAATTGTGGATATGGTCGAAGAATTTCTTTTCAAAATCAGTGGTCGGAACATCGTAGTCTGCTCCTAGAAACTCAAACATATTCTTGAACATACGGCTCGCAGCTCCCGAAGCCGGAACAAACTTGACTATTTTCTTATCCCCTTCCTTGTATGAATCCCAAGCCGCAAGATATTCTTTCTGCTTTTCAGCATCCGGCACCACAATGCCTCCATTCTCTACAGAAGCCGCGGCATACAGTTTAAGATAAGGGAAACCTTTTTCAAAGCAAGCCAACTGTTCGGCAATCTTTTCTTCGGAAATCCCTTTCCGGAGCAACAAATCTTTGTCTTCTTGTGTCAACATAATGAAATATTATTTAGGTTATGAAAGTTTCGGAACAATTGATGCTCAAAAATATAAAAAATACCGAAAGATAGCATCAAAAACGGAGAAAAAAAGTAACTTTACACGCAAACTAAAAAGATTTAAAAACCAAGGCCTATGGAGAAAAATGATTTTTTCACTCCCGAGGAACACAAACAGCTGATTGCCTTATACAGAAAACTGCTTTCTTTATCGAAAGACACTTTGCTGAAGGATGACTGCCGGAAACTGAAAGCTCATCTGATAAAAGACATGTCGGCGGGAACAATCCCGCGCAACGTGTTTGGCATGAACCCGATCATCGAAGATATCCAGACCGCCGTAATCGTGGCGGAAGAAATAGGAATGCGCAGAGCTTCGATCCTGGGAATCATGCTGCACGAATCGGTGGAATATAACCTGTGTACCCTCGATACTATAAAAGAAGAATACGGAGAAGATGTGGCAGGAATCATACGGGGGCTGGTAAAAATCAACGAACTTTATGACAAAAGCCCGACCATCGAATCGGAAAACTTCAGGAATCTCCTGCTGTCGTTCGCAGAAGACATGCGGGTTATCCTGATAATCATAGCCGACCGCGTCAACCTGATGAGGCAGATCAAAGACAGCCCCAATGAGGAAGCGCGGCTCAAGGTGGCCAACGAAGCTGCATACCTTTATGCTCCGCTCGCACACAAACTGGGACTGTATAAGCTGAAGTCGGAACTGGAAGACCTGTCGCTGAAATATACGCAACACGATGTGTACTACCACATAAAGGAGAAACTGAACGCTACAAAGGAAACGCGCGACCGCTATATCGCAGCTTTCATCGAACCGATACGGAAAAAGCTGGAAGCAGCAGGACTGAAATTCCATATGAAAGGACGGACCAAATCCATACACTCCATCTATCAGAAGATGAAACGCCAGGGATGTCCCTTCGAAGGAGTCTATGACTTGTTTGCCATCCGCATAATCCTCGACTCTCCGCTCGAGAAAGAGAAACAGGAATGCTGGCAGGCTTATTCGATCGTGACGGACATGTATCTACCCAACCCCAAACGGCTACGCGACTGGCTTTCCGTGCCTAAAAGCAACGGATACGAATCGCTTCATATCACGGTGATGGGACCGGAAGGAAAATGGGTGGAAGTGCAGATACGCACGGAACGGATGGACGAAATAGCGGAAAAAGGACTCGCAGCCCACTGGAGATACAAAGGAATCAAAGGCGAAACAGGGCTGGACGAATGGCTGAACTCTATCCGCGAAACGCTGGAAAGTGCAGACAACGACCTCGATGCAATGGACCAGTTCAAGCTGGACCTGTATAAAGATGAGGTGTTCGTATTCAGCCCGAAAGGCGATCTCTACAAACTGCCGAAAGGAGCGACTGTGCTCGACTTCGCCTTTTCAATCCATTCAAACGTAGGATGCAAGTGTATCGGAGCCAAAGTGAACGGAAAGAACGTGCAGCTCCGCCAGAAACTGAACAGCGGCGACCAGGTGGAAATCATGACATCGAACACCCAGACTCCGAAACGCGACTGGCTGAACATCGTAACGACATCGAAAGCAAGAAACAAAATCAGACAGGCGCTGAAGGAAATTGCCGCCCGACAGAGCGCGTTTGCCAAAGAAATGCTGGAACGGAAGTTCAAGAACCGAAAGATAGAATACGATGAAGCCATCTTGATGCGCCTCATCCGGAAACTGGGCTTCAAGACAGTAACAGACTTCTACCAAAGCATATCCGACGAATCGGCAGACATCAATGCGATTATCGACAGATATGTGGAAATGCAGAAACGGGAAAACGAACTGCACGATGAAATAACTTACCGGAGTGCGGAAGCCTACAACATGCCCTCACCGACCGAACCGAAAGATTATTACAAAGAGGACGTACTGGTCATCGACCAGAACCTGAAAGGGCTCGACTTCACTCTCGCCAAATGCTGCCATCCGATTTATGGCGACGACGTGTTCGGCTTTATCAGCATCAGCGGAGGCATCAAAATACACCGCAATGACTGCCCGAACGCAAAGGAACTGAAATCCCGCTTTCCCTACCGCATCGTCAAGGCTCGCTGGGCAGGGAAAAGCCAAGGCAAGCAATACCCCATCACGCTCCGCATCATCGGACATGATGACATCGGCATCATCACAAACATCACCTCCATCATCAACAAGGAGGACAACATCCTGCTGCGGTCAATCAGCATTGACTCGCACGACGGGCTGTTTTCAGGCATGCTGACGGTAACGGTAGACGACAACGCAAAACTCGAAGCCTTGATAAAAAAAATAAAAACAGTGAAAGGAGTCATGCAGGTTAACCGATAAATGGTAACTTTGCAGGCAGAATGAATTATCAATACAATAAAGAATATACATCATGAAAAAAGCTGCTCTATTTGCTGTTCTGCTGGTAATGAACGTATTCTTTGTTCTGGCACAAGGAACAGCGCAGATTACTTTTGAAAAGACATCGCACAATTTCGGCTCTTTCCCGGAAAGCAGCCCTAAAGTAACCTGCACTTTCAAATTCAAAAATACAGGCAATGGTCCGCTGGTCATCCACCAGGCCATCGCTTCCTGCGGATGCACGGTACCGCAGTATCCGAAAGAACCGATCAAGCCGGGCGAAAGCGGAGAAGTGACCGTCACTTACAACGGAGCCGGAAAGTTTCCGGGACATTTCCGCAAAACCATTACCCTGCGCACCAATTCCGAAAACGAAATCACGCGTCTGGTCATTGAAGGCGACATGACATCGGCAAAAGCAAAATAAGCAGGCTTTCCGCCACATCAAAAGATCCTTTTCCGCTTTTTGTCTTTCAGAATGAAAAACGGAAAAGGATTTTTTATTACTTTTGGACACGGAAAACATCAACAGAAATAACACATAAGAATCCATGAAAGAAGAAAATGAAAAACCGGCGGGATTGCCTGAAAACGCATTCCGTCCTTTGAAACCGGGTGAAAAGTACGAACCTCTGATGTCGCCCGGAAAAACTTATCCGGAGGTTAATCTATGGTCCGTATCCTGGGGAATTGTCATGGCAGTCATCTTCTCGGCCGCCGCAGCCTATCTGGGCTTGAAAGTCGGACAAGTGTTCGAAGCCGCTATCCCTATCGCCATCATAGCGGTAGGCATCTCCAGCGCAACCAAACGCAAAGGCGCACTTGGCGAAAACGTGATGATACAGTCCATCGGCGCCTGTTCGGGAGTCATTGTAGCGGGAGCCATCTTTACACTCCCCGCACTTTATATCCTTCAGGAGAAATACCCGGAGATGACGGTAAACTTCATGCAGATGTTCATCAGTTCGCTTTTAGGCGGCATTTTAGGTATTCTTTTTCTCATTCCGTTCCGGAAATATTTCGTAAAGGAGAAGCATGGAGAATATCCCTTCCCTGAAGCCACAGCCAGCACGCAGGTGCTTGTGTCCGGAGCCAAAGGAGGCGATCAGGCAAAGCCGCTGCTGATGGCCGGCCTGGTGGGCGGCCTGTATGACTTCATCGTCGGAACATTCGGCTGGTGGAACGAAAACTTCACGAGCCGCATCTGCGGGCTTGGAGAAACCGTTGCCGACAAGTTCAAACTGGTATTCAAAATCAACACGGGAGCAGCCGTGCTCGGACTGGGATATATCGTAGGACTGAAATACGCAGCCATCATCTGCGCCGGCTCTGTTGCAGTATGGTGGATCATCGTTCCGGGGATTTCATTGCTTTGGGGCGACCAAGTTCTGAACGCATGGAACCCGAGCATATCCATGGCTGTAAAAGACATGTCACCCGAAATGATCTTCAGCGAATACGCCAAAAGCATAGGCATCGGAGGCATCGCAATGGCAGGCATCATCGGTATCGTACGTTCGTGGGGCATCATCAAAAGCGCGGTAGGGCTGGCTGCCAGCGAAATGAAAGGAAAGAAGTCGGAAGACAATGTAGAACGTACACAAAAGGATCTGTCCATGAAGATCATTGCTTTCGGATCTATCTTCACGCTCCTGCTTACACTGGCATTCTTCTATTTTGACGTAATGGAAGGCAATGTGCTGCATACCATCGTGGCCATCATACTGGTTGCAGGCATTTCTTTCTTATTCACAACAGTGGCCGCCAACGCCATCGCCATCGTAGGAACAAACCCCGTTTCGGGAATGACACTGATGACACTGATTCTGGCATCAGTCATTATGGTAGCCGTAGGCCTTAAAGGAGCAGGAGGCATGGTTGCCGCACTGGTAATGGGTGGTGTGGTATGCACGGCTCTGTCAATGGCCGGCGGTTTCATCACCGACCTGAAAATCGGCTACTGGCTGGGAAGCACCCCGAAGAAACAGGAAACATGGAAATTTCTCGGCACACTGGTATCTGCTGCCACGGTCGGCGGAGTCATTATGGTATTGAACGATTCATACGGATTCACAAGCGGGCAGCTGGCTGCACCACAAGCCAATGCCATGGCAGCAGTCATTGACCCCTTGATGAACGGAGTGAGCGCACCATGGCTTCTCTACGGAATCGGCGCACTGCTGGCTTTGGTACTGACATTCTGCAAAGTGCCGGCACTGGCTTTCGCCCTGGGCATGTTCATTCCGCTGGAACTGAATCTTCCGCTGCTGGTAGGCGGTGCCATCAACTGGTATGTAACAAGCCGGAGCAAAGACAGCTCGATAAACAATGCACGTCAGGAAAAAGGCACGCTGCTGGCATCCGGATTCATCGCTGGAGGTGCTCTTATGGGAGTAGTGAGCGCAGTCATGCGCTACTGCGATGTCAACTTCATCAACGAAGAATGGCTGGCTAATCCGATGAGCCAAATGGTATCACTCATCGTTTACATTCTGTTAATCGCCTACATGATCAAGGCAAGCATGAAAATCAAATCATAAAATCTCTTAGCGCCATGAAAACAATGTTATTAATGAGTCTGCTTATCCTCTCCGGCGCCATGTTCGCACAAAGGCCGATAGAAATAAACGTCTGGCCCAACGGAGCACCGAACGATAACGGGATAAAAGAAGAAAAGGATGGCAGCACCGACCATCCAAGTTATACGAACAAAGCAATCCTCTATGTCTATCCGGCTCAAAAAGGCAACGGACAAGCTGTGCTGGCATGCCCCGGAGGAGGATATACTCACCTCGCCATGGCACACGAAGGAAAAGATATGGCCGACTGGTTCAACGCACAGGGCATCACATATGCCGTATTGCGCTACCGTATGCCCAACGGACACAATGAAGTTCCGTTGAGCGATGTCCACGAGGCCATCCGCATCCTAAGGCGGCACGGCGACGAATGGAACATCAAAACACTGGGAGTCATGGGCTCTTCCGCCGGAGGACATCTGGCAAGTACAGCCGCTACGCACTTCGACACGGAGACAAGACCCGACTTCCAGATTCTGTTCTATCCGGTCATCACCATGGATCCAAGCTACACGCACATGGGCTCTCACGACAACCTGCTGGGAAAGAATCCGGCAAAGGAACTTGAAAAGAAATATTCGAACGAGCTTCAGGTTACGCCACAAACGCCTCCGGCATTCATCATACACAGTTCGGACGATGGAGCCGTGCCTGTAGCCAACAGCGTGAACTACTACATGGCACTGGTGAAGAACGGTGTCCCGGCATCACTCCACACCTATCCCATAGGAGGACATGGATGGGGATTCCGCGACAGCTTCACCTACAAACGCCAATGGACGGGCGAGCTGGAGAAATGGCTGCGGGAAATCAACAAATAAACATATAAACAAATGCCCGTTCCGGCAGAAACAAGGGGGGGGTGTGTCGTAACAAACGATGCACCCCCGTTTTGGACATTATATTCTGTTTTCCCTGCCGACTTGCCCTTTCCTAGACAAGGGGCAACAACTTTCCAAAGGTCTCTTATCCCCTTTTAAATGAAACGAAACACTTCTGTCGCAACTTTGTAGTACGGTTTGGATACTTTTGCAGCACGAACCAACACAAAGTAAATTATGTTTAAGAGAAAACCGTATTTTGCGACATTACTCATGCTGCTGATGAGTATCTGTTCCGTTTTCGCCCAAGTCACGACTTCGGGCATGAACGGATTGATTTCGGATGAACAGAAACAGCCTCTGATTGGGGCCAGTGTACAAACCGTACACGTGCCTTCGGGTACCACTTACGGAACCATCACCAACGCAGACGGACGCTTCAGTCTACAAGGTATGCGTACAGGAGGTCCCTATATTGTTGAGATTTCTTATATCGGTTACAAGACGGCACGCTACGAAGGCATCAATCTTTCACTTGGAGATAACTATGTATTGAACGTACAGATGCACGAAGATTCCGACATGCTGGACGAGGTAGTAGTGGTAGCCACCAAATCCAAGTTCTCCGGAACAAAGACCGGTGCATCCACCAATATCAGCAACCGACAGATTAATGCTCTTCCCTCAGTAAGCCGTTCATTGTCGGACATGACAAAACTTTCACCGTATGCCGGCACCAACAACTCATTCGGAGGCCATGACGGTCGCATGAACAACATTACCATTGACGGTGCAAACTTCAACAACAACTTCGGGCTTTCTTCTTCACCGATGCCGGGTGGAGGAAGCCCGATTTCATTGGACGCGATCGAAGAGTTGCAGGTAAACATCGCTCCGTTCGATGTGCGCCAGGCAAACTTTACCGGAGCCGGCATCAACGCCATTACAAAAAGTGGCACAAACACATTCAAAGGAACGGCTTATGCCTATTTTCGCAATGAAAACATGAGGGGCAACCGAATTGACGGAGAAGACCTCGGTGAACGCCAGCAAGAGGCTCACCGTACTTACGGATTCACTTTGGGCGGTCCGATTGTAAAGAACAAACTGTTCTTCTTTGTCAACGGCGAATTTGAGCAGGAGCCGAGACCGATATTCAAATGGAGGGTTTCGGAAGACGGAGTGGGGAGCGATGCCGACCTGATTACACGTGTCACCGCAGCCGACATGGAAGCGTTTGCTTCGATTCTCCGTGAGAAATACAATTATGAACCGGGATCTTACACAGACTATGACGCAGGTACATTCACGAACAAGCTTCTGGCACGTATCGACTGGAACATCAATACAAACAACAAACTGACCGTACGATACAACTACACGAAGAACAAATATACGAACCCGACCAGCCAAAGCATGCCGAACAAGACAACCCACGGACACTACAGTTCTTATTCGCTTCCGTTTCGCAACAGCTGCTACGACATGAACAACCTGGTACACTCACTTACAGCCGAACTGAACAGCAACTTCGGAGGAAAAATGTCAAATCAGATACTTGCCACATTCACTAAAATTTCTGATGTGCGCGGTTCTGACTCCACACCCTTCCCGATGGTCGATATTCTGAAAGACGGGGATATGTTCATGACTGCCGGGTACGAACTGTTCACTTACAACAATGCTGTATCAAACAATATCTGGACCATTACTGATAACTTCACTCTCAACCTCGACAAACATGCCATTACCGCCGGTGTGGCCTACGAACACCAGTATGTCGGCAACTCGTTCATGAGCTACGGTCTGGGATATTATCGCTATAACAGTCTGGATGACTTCAGAGACGATGCCGCCCCTTCTTTGTATGCACTGACCTACGGGTATGGAGGTGAAGATAAACCGACCGCAGAACTGAGTTTCGGACAGTATTCCGCTTACATCCAGGACATGTGGAGTGCAAATGAGAACTTGAAGGTGACCGCCGGCCTCCGCATCGATATCCCCACTTATCTGAACGATTTGCAACGGAACACTGTGGTTTATGACATGAACTTTTTAAACAGCCAGAAGATTGATACCAGCAAATGGCCGGGCACCAAAGTGTTGTTCTCGCCGCGCGTCGGATTCAACTGGGACGTATTCGGAGACAGCCGTTTGAAACTTCGCGGAGGCACAGGCCTGTTTACCGGACGTATGCCGTTTGTATTTTTCACCAACATGCCGACCAACAGCGGCATGCTGCAGAATACTGTGACAATCAGCGACCCGAATCTTCTGGCGAAGCTTGCAGGAGGTGTGCGTGACAGATACGAAGTCATGAAACTGCTTCCTGAAGAATTTCCGCAAACGCCTGTACAAAGAGCCCCGGGCACAGTAGCCGGAATCGACCCCGACTTCAAGCTTCCGCAAGTATGGAAAAGCACGCTGGCTGCAGATATCAAGCTGCCGCTTCCATTCAACGCCAACCTCACACTGGAAGGCATCTATGCAAAGAACCTGAATGCTGTGCTCCAGCAGAATATCAACGTGATCGGATTGGACGACCCGAAGATGAAACGTTTTGAAGGACCCGACAGCCGTTATATGTATCCCGGACAGACAGAGAGCCGGCTCTATCCTGACATGGACGGTGCGTATATGCTCACCAACACCAATAAAGGATACAGCTACAATCTGAACGCAACATTGAACCTCAATCCGGTTGAAAACCTGAACATGAAGCTTGCGTACACTTATACCGGTTCAAAAGAAATTTCCGGCAATCCGGGAGCGCAGCCCTATGAATTGTGGCAGAATACACCGACTGTGAACGGCGGCAACCACCTTGCACTCACCAACTCACAGTACCTCACTCCCCACCGTGTGATGGCAGCACTTTCTTACCGCATTCCGTACGCAAACCATTTCGCCACATCAATCAGCCTGTTCTATACCGGATACAATCCCGGAAACTATTCATATACCTACAACGGCGACATGAACCAGGACGGTATCAACAACGACCTGATTTATATTCCAAAGAGCAAGAATGAACTGACGTTTGTTGACAAGAACGGATTCACGGCAGCAGAACAAGCAGACGCATTCTGGAAATATGTAAACCAAGACACTTATCTGAGCAAACATAAGGGAGAATATGCCGAAGCTTATTCGGCACGTTACCCTTGGATCAACCAGGTAGACCTCAAAATTACACAGGACTTTTCCATCAAAGCCGGAAAAACGACCAACACCCTACAGGTTTCACTCGACATCTTCAACATCGGAAACTTGCTGAAAGATACCTGGGGAATCACAAAAGTACCGGTAAACAGCGGACGCATTCTAAAATATGAAGGCGTAACGGCAAACAATGTTCCTACATACTCTATGTATTATACGACAGAAAACGGGAAAAACGTGTTGCCCACCAACACCTTCTCTTATCTGAAAGACAGTTCAGACTGCTGGCAGATTCAAATCGGCGTCCGCTATCTGTTCAACTGATCCCAGAAAACACCATCTCAAATAAGGAGTTAAACTTCCGAATGCCATTCCTTCGGAAGTTTAACTCCACTTTTCCGTAACAATTCCAAACATGCAATGACAATGAAAAGATTATTCTTCTTCCTCTATGCGATCGCCGCACTAGCTTTCATACCAGGATGCACCCGGCAAAAAGAACAGAAACAAATTCCTCTGATCAGCGGACACAGGGGCGCAAACATGATTGCCCCTGAAAACACGATGGCCTCGGCAGACTCCTGCATCAAATATGGAATAGACTATATGGAATGTGACGTTTGCATCAGCAAAGACAGCGTTTTCTATATCCTCCATGATTCGACCCTTGACCGGACTACAAACGGGACCGGAAACATCAGCGAATGGATGTCAGCCGACATTGACACGCTGGATGCAGGCTCATGGTTCAGCCCTGAATTTGCAGGACAGCATGTGCCCCGCTTCGCCGACCTGCTCCGCAAGGCTAAATCCGGAGGACTGAAAATCACGGTAGACTACAGGTCGGGAGACCTGAAGAAACTTCTCAGCCTAATACAGGAAGAAGGAATGACAGAAAATTGCTGCTTCACATTCAGCGATGAGAACGACGCAAAAATGTTCCGCCGGCTGGCTCCCGAAATCAAGACACTTCAGGCATACGTAAAAGATCCGGCAGATCTGGACAGAGTGATGAAAGAACTCAAGCCCGACATCATCGTTTCTTGGATTGACTTGCTGACACCCGAGTTCGTTGAAAAATGCCACAGACTCAATCTCAAAGTCCTTGCCCTTATCCTGGGACATGAAGACAAAACAGCGGAAAACCGGAAAGCAGCAGATATGGGAGTGGATATCATAGCGACGGACCAGCCCGAAAAACTTAAGCATGCTTACCAATGAACCGGCATCTCACCCCAAACGCCACAGAGTAGCCCAAAGGGAACCATTACGAACGCCGTCCCCCTCGGCAGCGACAGCTGCACCATACAAACCAATTAGGAACAGTTGCTTATCCTTAAACACGGAAAAGCTGAAAAAGAACCGAAAAAAACATCCAACTATTTGCAGGACAAATAAAAAGTCGTACCTTTGCGCCGCCAATACGGGTTATTGGCACAATTCAAATCATTAACTAATTAAATTACAGTTTTAAAATGGCAACTAAAATCAGATTGCAAAGAAGAGGACGCAAAGGTTATGCGTTTTACTCAATCGTCGCTGCAGATTCAAGAGCACCACGTGATGGTAGATTTATTGAAAAGATCGGTACTTACAATCCGAACACCAATCCTGCCACAGTAGATTTGAATTTCGACCGCGCATTGTACTGGGTTATGGTAGGTGCACAGCCTACTGATACTGTACGTAACATCCTTTCCCGCGAAGGTGTTTACATGAAGAAGCACTTGATGGGTGGTGTTGCTAAAGGCGCATTCGATGAAGCTGAAGCTGAAAAACGTTTCAATGCTTGGAAAGAAAACAAGCAGTCTGGTCTGGAAGCTTTGAAGGCTAAACTTGACGAACAGAAGAAAGCTGCCGCTAAGGAACGCCTGGAAGCTGAAAAGAAGGTGAACGAAGAAATTGCAAAGAAAGTAGCTGAAAAGAAGGCTGCCGCTGCTGCTGCCAAGGCTGAAGCTGAAGCCGCTGCAAATGCAGAAGCTGCTGCATCTGAAGAAGCTCCTGCCGCAGAAGCAACAGAAGCTCCTGCTGAAGCATAAAGCTTTCTTGACTGATCAACCTGAAGGAAGAGGCTGTTTCATGAAACATGAAGCGGCCTCTTCTTTTTTCCGACAAGCTGCTATCAGAATATATATTGCAGACGGGCCTGCGCCAGAAAGAAATTTTTCTGATAGAAGGCGTTGCAATGCCTGCCTACCCACACATAGCTTCCGTTTACTTTTACACCAAAATAGTTGTTCAGATAAAAGTTCACGCCTACCGACAGATCTTTTTCCTCCCCGCCTGTTATGCCGGAACGCCAATCATTCATATCCGTATAATTGAACCGCGCAACAAGCTCTATAGCACGCGGAGTAAGCGGACGGCCGGGTATCCCGTACATCGAATCATAAGCAAACCCCTTTCCTTTCAACAGGAATCCTCCCTGAACATACCCTCCATGCGAACGGTAGGCCTGCCTGCCGCCTGTACGGTTCATCCGGTCAAAAAAGTATTCAGCCTGCAACATGAAACGCGGAGCCGTACACAAAAGCTCTGCCAGACCTTTCACCTCAGTTCCCATATCAGAAACCTCGGCTTCGAGCAAAGAGGCAGGAAACATCGATGTTATCCCGGCACTGCTTCTGCTGCCTGAAGGCGGTTCCGAAGCATGGGCTTCTTTCGAACGGAACGAAAACGCGCCTCCCAGATGAATCAGCCGATGATCCGCCTTCTGTTTCCGCCAAACGGCACGGGATGTAGACACAAAGGCATTTTTCTGTCCCTCGCCGATTTTATTGATGTCATTATGCGTATAGATGCCGGCAGCCAGATACCAGTTGTCATTATAAAAATGATAAGTGGCTCCCAGTTTCCGGCTGTCTGTGAAGGCCAGCACCGAGGCGGCAGACTGATGGAAGCGCATATCTGCTGTGCTGATGAGCATATCCATCGAAAACGGCTCATATCCGTTGCCGAGCGCAAGCACCCCGTGGGCAAAGTGATAATTCAGCAGCATATCTTTTATGGCAAGCTTGCCGCCTCCCAGTCCGATATCCGTTTTCATCTCAAAATCGCCGTAAACCGCTTTAAATCCAACCCGAAAGTCTTCCAGACGATAATATCCCTGCACGTCTTCCTTGCCGTATCCTGACACCGCAACGTCAAGCAATGCTCGCGAACGGAACTTCACTTCCAACTGATCCTGCGCATGCAGCACCGCACATGCACCCGACAAAAAACAAATAAGCGCAAACAGTCTTCTCATAAGGATACGCTCGCCAATTCCGAAAGTGCCTCCTCTGCCGATACAGACCAGCCATAATCAGCGATATTGAAGATAGGTGCCGTGCGGTCCGGATTTATGGCAACTATCTTTTTCGCCCCGGAAAGCCCTGCCGTATGCTGGATCTGTCCGCTTATCCCAATAGCTATATACAGATCCGGAGAAATGGTATGCCCCGTCTGCCCCACCTGCAAATGCGCATCAATCAGCCCCATTTCTACAGCCGCACGCGAACCGGCCACAACAGCGCCGATCTGTTCGGCCCATTGCCGAATCCGGACAACGGTTTCCTTGTTTTTCACGCCGCGGCCAACTCCGATAACAATACGGCTATTCTCTAATGTATCGCCGCATACATTCGCCGCCATCTCGTCCATCAGACAAATCCGATGGTCCGGTTCAAAGTCTGAAAGGTCGTGACAGACAATCTCTCCCTTCCTCGATCTGTCCGGTTCTGCTGCTTTCATCACGCCCGGACGAACTGAAGCCATCTGCGGACGACAATTAGGGGTGACGATGGCAGCCATCAGGTTTCCTCCGAAAGCAGGGCGTATCTGATGCAGCAGTCCGCTTTCCGGATCAATTTCCAACTGCGTACAGTCGGCTGTCAGCCCGGTATGAAGCATCGAAGCGACACGCGCAGCGAGTCCCCTTCCCCGCTCCGTCGCTCCGACAAGCAGAATGTCCGGATTGTATCGGCCAGCCAAAGCAACCACAACCCGCGCATAGTTTTCTTCTATAAATGAAGCCAGCGAAGAATGTTCCAGCACATGTACACGATCGGCTCCATAAGCAATCAGCTCATCAGCCAGCACAGCCACACCGCTTCCGGGCAACACAGCCTCCACACTGCAACGAAGCTTTTCTGACAATGCAACGGCTTCCCCAAGCAGCTCTTTCGTGACAGAAGCAAGCATTCCGCCTTCCGTTTCGGCAAGAACCCAGATTCCTTCCGACTTTTTCGGAGAAAAAGAGGCAGAATCCGGAGTATCAATCTGCAAAGCCTCAGCCAGGCATGTCTGCACACAAGTTCCGCACAAGCGGCATGTATAAGGGTCAATCTCCGGATATTCAACCAGACGGATGGCATTGAATGCACATGAATCAGCACAAAGCCCGCAACCGGTACAACGGTCTTTCAGAACTCGAAGCGCAAACGAAGTTTTATTGTTCATAACATATTGTTTTAAATGAATGCCTGCAACGTACCATTCCTGCCGGTCCAAAAAGAAAAACCAGACTATTGCCGGCAAAGCATCCGGAATAAAGGCTTGAAAAGTTCATCCTCAGCTTAGAGAAGTATATCTTTAGCTTAAAGACATGTATCTTCAGACTGGAGATACAGATTTTCATGAATCACCGCGCATTTCTGCCCGTATTCCGCACTTTCCTCCAAGCCTCAGCCCACATTTTCCGACTGGCCGCTTGCAGGCACCCGCATTTTCCAATTAAAAAATTAAACGATTATTCATATTTCACTTATGATAGCCAAACGAAGTTCTTCTGCGTTTGCAAGCCAGCGAAGCGACTTGCCCTGGCAAGGAACAAAAGTAGAAACAACCTTGGTAGGCGAAGCATGTAATCCGACTGCAGACGAATCCAGATTCAGATCAGTTTCATCCCAGCGAACAATCTCCTGCTTCCAGGCATACCGCCATCCCGACAATGTGGGGCAAGCCAGCATTCCATTCTCACGGCTTACCATTACGGCGCATGGCAATTCCGTTTCCAGATGCTGGATTACCGTTCCCGCTCTTCTGCACGCGCGAAGATGATTTTCAGAGATTCCCTCCAATGCCACCAAAGAAGTGACCTGCGGGATATCCAACTGCCCGGCCACTTCCGGCCCCACCTGAGCCGTATCTCCGTCAACAGCCATACGGCCGAAGAACAACAGGTCAAAATCTCCTACTTTCCGGACTGCAGCGGCCAGCACGGTGCTGGTACACCACGTATCACTCCCTGCAAAAGCAGGAGAAGAAAGCAGTATCGCGCGGTCTGCCCCGCGCTGAAGTGCCTCGCGCAGCACATCTTCAGCAGAAGCCGGCCCCATACTTACAGCCACGACTTCCGCTCCGGTATCACGTTTCAGGTCGAGCGCAGCCTGCAATGCGTACAAATCATCGGGATTGGTCTGAGTCAGCGCAGACGAACGTTTCAACGTATGAGTTACGGCATCTATCTCGACCTTTGTAGACCGAGGCACCTGCTTCAAGAATACAATATAGCGTTTCATAAATAAAGTTTCAATTATGTTTTTCCGTTTGGTCTTTTTACATGAAAATAGATGGCAAAGGTTCCGCTTATCCTCCTTTCTTATTGGAACGGGCATCAGCGCAACGCCGCTGGAAATCAGCAGAAAAAGGGTCAACAGCACCGAAACGGTCCGGAGCGAAGAGCGCAGGGTCCACAAACGGGCTATCTCCCAGAATCAGTTCTGCTGCCAGGCGTCCCATCCCTCCTCCTGCAGCCACGCCGCCTCCGCAACAGCCGGCCACGGCAAACAGCCCATCATAAGAAGCCACCGGACCGACGATGAACATTGCGTCAGGAACGTAGCACGAAGGTCCTGCTATATAATGTGCAATCGGCAAGTCATCGATATCATGCAGATAAGGCTTCAGCAGCGGCGCACATTCATCCAGCACAGTCCATTCCGCCTTCCGGTTAAAGTCGAAGTCTTCCAGCTTATCGGTTAACGCAGACGGATCGAACGGCTGGCAGCAACTCTCACGCAGTCCGATAATCAGCGCACCGACATCCGAACGGGTGAAAGCACGCGCGTCAGGAATTACCGTAAACGGATGTCCTGCCGGGAAACGGCTGGAGTCGATGGCAGTGATCCAGAAATGGCTGCGCACCGGAGTAAAAGGAAGGCCCACATGCAAAGGCCTCATCAGCAGATTCGCCCATGCTCCGGCCGCATTCACCACCACCGGAGCAAAGACCGCTTCACCGTCTGCCAGCCTGACCCCGCAAACTTTTCCGTTTCCGGCCATAATCTCCTTCACTCTGCAATTCGGCCGCAACGTCACGCCCATCCTTGCAGCCGCCCGGGCGTAACCGGAACAGAGCAAGGCCGAATCGATAAACGCATCAGTAGGCATATATAAAGCTACATCCACCGCCTCGACATCCATCCACGGAAGAAGTTCTTTGGTTCGTTCACGCCCGATGCGTTCGTTCGGAATGCCGAAACGTGTAGCTGCTTCTTCCAATGCTTCCAGGCCTTTCAGCGAAGCTTCCGACGAAGCCACCGTGATGCTTCCGCACTGCTGAAGTCCGAGCGGCTCGCCCAACAGTTCCTCCATCTCGCTTATGCAGTCATAAGTTTCCTGCACCAGTTCCATCAGGGCAGGTTTCGTGCGCGCCCTTGTCAGCAGGCAGGCCGCACGCGAGGAAGCCTGCGAAGCGATTTCATTCCCATCAAGCAGCAAGATGTTTCCGGCCTTGCGCTTAGCCAATTGGTAAGCCGTGGCACAGCCCAGCAGTCCCCCACCGACGATTATCACATCATAGTTTTTTTCCATCATTCAATTTGTGTTATAATTTGCATTCAGACAAGTATCATTCTCCAGTTCTTTCGTTCTGAAAGTCCTGTTGTATTTTTTGTAGATCAATACGGCAACCGCAATGAACAGCACCGTGCAGACAGCCCCCACCGCACAGGCTATGTGATTGAAAAGAGCGAACCACTCAATGTCGATGTTAAAAAGCTCTTTGGCTGAAAGCAGCGCCACCGTACCCATATAGCCTATGAAGTCGATCATGGCGATAAAGAACCCCACATTCCCCTTTATCCGGAAACAGGCGATGAAACGGTCGAAAAAGACAGTCTGAAAAGTCAGGTAGGCAATATAGAGCGAAAGGCTTTCCACAAACAGCCAGACAACAGGCTTCAAATCAAGCGTTTCATAATGGTAAGACACATAAGTCATCGTAAGACACCCTGCCACAACCAGCGTCATCATCCATAACAGCGCATTGATATTGCTCCGGAAGAAGATGAACAGCGTAAAGATGCCAAGAATAATCATGGTGACAATCGTGTCAATACGGGCGAACATCCACGACGACTGGTTGCTCACGTCAAGAATATTCACCAAAAAGTCTTCTTTGATATCGCGCAGCATCAGCAGCATGAAGTTCCCTACGAATATCAGAGAAAGAATCGGAGCATATTTCCTGAACAGTGCCCGGCGTCCTTTTCCGTCAAGAGTGACACGTTCGTTACGCAAGGCGATGTCTTCGGCAGTAGGCTGTGGAAGACGTTTCAGCATATAGCCCATAAAAACCAGCAGAGGCAAGGCAAAGCCACCGATAAGGGCGGGCATCCAGAACTGGTCCACATGCAGTTCATTCATGGCAAACAGGCCGAAACTTTTTGCTACTCCCGAGCTGAACACCATGCTTACCCCCAGCAGGCTCGCCAGGATGTCGGTCACCTTGCGCCCTTCGATAAAGCTGAATATCACTCCCCACATGCACCCCAGCGAAAGTCCGTTGACAAACATGGCAGCCACATTATACGGAGCGTCCAGCAATCCAAAGCCCACAAGCGCCGCCTCGGCCAGCACAGCCGACCCGACAAAGAACCGGAAACGGTTTTCCTTCTTCAGTTCCGAAATAATCTTGATCCTGAAAAACTTGGCTATCACATAACCCAGAATCTGAATAGTAGTCACCGCCACCTTGTAGTCGCTTCCCAAAAAAGTCAGCCCTTCAAATGAAGCGGCAGTGTAAGGCTTGCGCAAAGCGTAAACCAACGAATAAGAGAGCAGCGCTGCTCCTCCTGCCCAAAGAACCAGCAGGACATCCGACATTCTCCTGTTTGCTGTAATCTGTTTCATTTTATTGATTATAAGTTGTTTTCGTTTTAACGGGAGCAAAAGTAGAACGGCCGGACATCTGAAAGAATTAATTTATAATGTATTATAACCCCGGATTGCGCCGATTTTATAATGTCATGTTTATAAAAGAATAATGTCACGGAAATGTAATATCTGAAATACCGCTGTAACAACTAAATCGTATCTTTGCGGTGCAGATATTATGACTATGGACAGACTGTTATCTCTTTATGAACGCATGAAAAAGCTCCGTGAATCGGGTGTACGGATGAAAGACATATCCGAAGAAACAGACATCGCATCAAGCGTGCTTTCGTCGCTCTACTCTTCTGTGCTTCCAATGTATGTAAACCTGATATCCAACGGAGAAGACAAGGAAAAAGCGCTGGACAAATCGTTGCAGCAGGTGAACAATGTATCAAAGCGCAAACTCCTAGGATGTCTGGATACGCTTTATGAAAAGGTGCATGCCATCGAACCGAGGCTGATAAACGGCAAAAAGAACGAACGCCCCTTCCTTGACGACATTGAAAAGGAAGCCATCAACTACCTGCCGAACGCGGGCGTATATACCGGACTGTATCTGGCCTACAGTTCGTCTTCTTTTTCCGACGGGCTCAAAGTGGAACCGTACATGATCGCTTCCATTACCGACGGCGACACAATGCCGAAAGTGTATTCACAAAACATGTCGGGCGACTATTATACGGGCATCGGCCTGTTCTCTCCGTTCCAGATCGGCTATTTGATATTCAACGAACAGAAACGGCTGCAACTGGCCTTAAAAGTGGTATATCTGCAACTTCCCATCATCGAATACCCCAACTTTCTGAAAGGCATTTATCTGACGCACGACTACAACAGGAATCCCATCGCACGACGGGTCATCTTCATCCGCCAAAGTGACGAGATTCCACTGGAAGAATTTGCCAAAATGCGCACGGAAGTGATTCCAAAAGAGAAACTGACAGACGAACAGCAGATATATTACGAATATACCTGTGAAACGGGGGACACCATCAAAAGCATGATGCTGGTTTCGCCGGAGAAAAGCCTCGAAGAACTGAAGCGTGAAAAACAAATGCTGAAACTGCTCTAACCCTAAGACACCTATGAACGCTTGTATCAGAGAAAGCAAGGCGGATGACTGCAAGGCGGTGTACGCCCTTATATGCAGCATGGAAGAAAAACGACTTCCGCTAACGGAATTTGAAAAGATTTATAACGCCCAGCAGAAAGACGCTTCCTGCCTCTGCCTGATTTACGAACAGGAAGGAAAAGCTGTCGGCTGCCTGAACCTGCGCATGGAATACCAGCTCCATCATGCCGCAAAGATAGCGGAAATCATGGAACTGTCTGTAGACGCACATGCAAGATGCCAGGGAATCGGCCAGAAACTGTATGCATATGCCTGCCGGAAAGCCAAAGAATCCGGCTGCATACAGATAGAAGTTTGCTGCAACCGGCTACGCACACGTGCGCATAAATTCTATGAAACGCAGGGGATGCACAATTTCCACTACAAATTCTCTCTGGATTTCTTATCTCCGGATGACAGCGAAAACAGGCTGGGGAAATGACAATCACCGCGATTCTTTATTCACGTATTCTGTTGGAGAGCATCCCATATACTTCTTGAAGCTGGTCGTAAAGTAAGAAGGAGTGTTGAATCCTACCATTTCACTGATTTCCGTAATGTTATAGCGTCCTTCTTCCAGCAGCCTGCACGCATGGCTGAACCGGATTTTCCGGATAAAGTCCATCGTGGAATCTCCCGTAATGGCCTTCATTTTCAGATGCAGGCTCGAACGGCTCATGTTCATCTCGGCAGCAAACTTATCCGCAGAGAAGCCCACATCATCCAGATAGTTTTCAACGATCTTCACCGCCTTTGTCAGAAACTCTTCATCCAAAGGATTCAGCGCCATTTTCTCCGGCTTAACTTCCAGTGATTTCGAATAGAATTCAACGGCCTGCCGGTATGTACGCAAGACATTGCGTATCTTTGCAATTACCACTTCCATGACGAAGGGCTTGGGAATATAGTCGTCAGCTCCTACATGCAAACCTTCCAACTGGTCCTTCACGTCCGCTTTCGCCGAAAGAATCACAACGGGAATATGGCTGGTCTTCAGGTTTCGCTTCACCTGCGAACAAAGCCTGATACCATCCATTACGGGCATCATCACATCCGTCAGTATCAGGTTAACCTCTTCGTTCTGCAAGATCTCCCAGGCCTCCTGCCCGTTTCCGGCCTTCAGCACATGAAAATAATCTTTCAATCCATCTGCAAGATAGTCTATAATATCCGCATTGTCTTCAACCAGCAGCACCGACTGCTTTCCTTTCTGCCCCCATTGCCCGTCCTCATCTTCATCTGCACCACGGGGCTGTTCGCCGGCATTCGTTTCCGGCAGACAATCTTCCATTCTCACAACAGCATCCTCCACTTTCGCCTTTTCATCTGTTTCACCTGCCAATTCATCAGCTGTGTAAGCTCCGGCTGAAACAGGAAGACAAACAGCAAACACACTTCCCTTCCCTACCGCACTTGTCAGTTCAATCGTGCCATGATGCAAATCAACCAGTTTCTTCACGAGCGACAATCCGATTCCGCTGCCTATGTTTTCATGGTTCACCTGATAAAAGCGTTCAAACACCAGATTCTGCTTTTCAGGCGGAATTCCCTGACCGGTATCGCTTACCAGCATTGACAGGTTCTTATCATCTCCCTTCAACGCAAGTGTGATGCTGCCGCCTTTAGGTGTATACTTAAACGCATTGGAAAGCAAATTATTCAGAATCAGTTCCACGTAATTTCCATCGCACATCACTTTCTTCCCTCTCATATCAGAATTCAAATGATAAGCAATCTGCTTTGACTCCGACAGACTTGTATAGGCATTAAACACTTTTTCTGCCAGAGCGTGAACATCCGTTTCGCTTACCTTAAGATGAAACACGCCCAGTTCTGCACGCCGATAATCCAGCAACTGATTCACCAGAAACAACAACCTCCCGGCATTCGCATTCACGTATTTCAGCTTTGACAGCACCCATTTGTCGGTAATCTGAGGAAGCACATCCCGCAAAGGACCTACAATCAATGTCAAAGGAGTACGCAATTCATGAGAAATGTTAATAAAGAAACGCACTTTCATTTCGTTGATTTCTCTCGCCTTCTCTTTATCCATGCGCTCCATTTCCAGTTGCAACTGCATTGTCTTCCGGATCCAGAAGTAACGGATGATAAAAGCTATCACCCCCACCACACAGACAAAAAACAACACCCTCGCCCACCATGTCTGATACCACATGGGCAGAATCTTGATTTTCAGAACGGTCGGGACATCATTCCACAAGCCGTCACGGTTAGCTGCCTTCACCATGAAGCGGTAATCTCCGGCAGGAAGATTCGAATACACAGCAAAACGGTTGGGATTCTCTACATAAATCCAGTCTTTTTCATATCCGTCCAGACGATAGGCGAAACGGTTATGCGTACCTGAGATATAGTCGGTTACAGCAAATTTCAGCATAAACGACGACTGTCCGGCAGACAACGCGATGCTCTCGGTTTCACTGATATGCTTTTTGAGCACTCCCGTATCATCGAAAGGCTTGACCGTTTTATTCGCGACCTGCAGCTCGGTGATCAACACAGCCGGAATGAAAGGGCTTTCCGTCAAGGTTTCCGGATTGAATGAAACAATTCCGTCAACACTGCCGAAATACATTCTTCCGGAAGCGGTCATGCAATAGGCACCTATATTAAACTGATTGCAAGACAGGCCGTCTACAACGGAATAGTTTCTAAAGGTTTCTTCCTTCACATCCAGACAAGCCAGCCCACGGTCTGTACTGACCCAAAGCATTCCTGCGCTGTCTTCCATTATACCTTGAATGACATTGTTGGGCAAACCATTCCTTACAGTATAATGCCTCAACACCCGGGCTCTCCCATCCAGACAATACAGCCCGTTTCTCGTGCCGATCCAAAAACAAGAATGCTTCAGATTTTCATGGATGCAATTCACCATCTCATTCCGAAGCGCACCGCCTGCTATAGAATCAGTGCTTTCAAGACGGTTGCCCGACAAAAGATAGACATTTGCCCCGTTGGTTCCTCCGACCCATAATCTTCCTTGCGAATCAAAGCACATCGCGATGCGTCCCTGATCCTTGTAAACCTCCCCCTCAACATAGCAAGTCATCCGCTCAAACTTCTGCGAATGGGGAAAGAAACGATAAATTTCTCCATTGGACGTGCCCAACCAGACCGATCCGTCGGAATCGGGGATGATGCTGTATACATTCCTTGTCTGAAGACCACTGTTCTCCATTGTGTATCTGACAATATTACCTGTCCGCCGGTTCAGCACATTCAATCCGCCGGAATGACCGCCAATATACACCAGGTCATCATCTTCGTCTATATACAGGCTTTTCACATCATCAAATTCCAGCCCGCTGTTCCGCGAGTAACAAGCATAAAGTCCGCTGTGCGCATCATAAAAATTCAGTCCTCCGGAGTTTGTCCCGATCCAAAGGTTTCCCTCCTTGTCCTCACGGATGCAGTTCACGACATTGTCACTGAGCGAATTGTGATAAGGAATATTCTTAATTACGCGAAAACGCCGGCGCAAAGGATGATAATAGTTCAATCCGCCAAAATAAGTGCCCAGCCACATGCCCCCTTGAGAGTCACAATAAATGCTCCTCACAGAAGCCTGCGACAGCGAACCTTCCCTGACCGGGTCGCTGTTATAAACGATAAACTCATCCTTCTTTTCGTCATATATATTCAACGAGTTGATGGTGCCCACCCACAAACGCGATTCCATGTCTACGGCCAAAGCCCGGATATAGTCAGAACTCAGTCCCCTATTCCCGGAGCTATAATGTTTCATCCTTTCCCCTTCAACATCCAGAAGGAACAGTCCGTTTCCTTCCGTCCCTACCCACAGCTTGTTTTTTGCCTGCTGAAATATGGAAAGAATCCGCCTGTCTTTTTTCGAATGAAACCAGTCCATTATACTCAAACTGTGCGTAAAGAAAGAATAAGCCATCAGTTCACTTCCTTGCCCGAAAAAGATTTGCTCATCATTACGCTCGACCGCAGTAGGACGCAACGGTCTTAAACAGGAAGGAACATCGGCAAAAGCCTTCTTCCGCTTATCAAACAACACAAGTCCTTCGGTTGTGTTCACCAGCAAATGCCCCTTTTCCCATTCTTCTATATGAAGCACTTCCGCATCCTTGTCCTTCAAACGGTAGCGGAAATTACAGAAGACATCCTTGTCCATATCATACAACGACAATCCCCGATGTGTGCCAACCCACAGATTGCCTCCACCATCTGTCATCACAACACGGATTATATCGCTTGAGATGCTGGTGGAATCCGAATCATCGTGCTGATATACCGTAAAATTATATCCGTCGAAACGGTTCAGTCCGTCATAAGTGGCAAACCACATATTTCCCTTCCGGTCTTGCGCTATGCTCAAAACCGTACTTTGCGACAGCCCCTGTGACAGACCGATATGCTCAAACGAAATCTGTCCGAAAGCAATCGCCGGAATAACTGAAAAATATACGCACCATAAAAAGACACGCCACTTTACTGCATTTTTCATTGTCTTATCTCTTAAGTCTGTATTTCCGATATTCACTTCAATCTCCCGACTAAAAAGCCCGTTTGCCAATGCTTTCATTTACCAGCAACTCCGGCAAGCCGCGATACTTCAACGAAAAAACAAATATAGGCAAAATTCAAATCTGAACAAACCGATTCCGCTTTCAAAATCGTTGAATTTACTTTCAATTTTGTCCAATGACTTAATTATAAGATAAAAATGAAGTATTTTTACGCAAAATAGAAAGTCGGAGAGAGCAGAGTCGCCTACTTTTGTTGAAGTAAACAAAAACAGACAATATGAAGAACAATCTGCTAACCATGAAAAATCTGGCATTGGCGGCCTGCACGCTGCTGTGCAGCACGCTTCATGCCGCAACGACACCTTTCCCTGACCGGATACACGAAAACACACGCACCACTCCCTATCCGCAGGAGTTTCACCAGCCGTTCATTAATCCGGCTCCACTGCTTGTTCCCCCCGGCGAAGAGGGGGATTCCGTGCAATTCATGCTCTCGCAAGACAAGACATTCAAAGACAGCAGCACCCAAATCTCCAAGCCGGCTGTATGGCGCATGTTCAACCCGCACCGCATACTCAAGCCGGGAACATGGCACTGGCGCTTCCGCTCGGTGAAAAAAGGAGGAGAAAAAATGCCGTGGAGTCCAACCTACTCGTTTACAATGGATGCAGACGTGCCTCAGTTCGTCACGCCTCCTTTCGAAACCTTCCTCCGCAACATACCCCAAAACCATGCACGGCTGTACTGCTTTCTGGATGCCACGGTTGAAGAAGCACGGAAGCACATGCGCCAGTCCCCCGACTTTGAACGCATGATCAGCGAAGCGAGGGATGCACTTGCAATGGATTACCGGACCGACACGGCCCCCTACAAGAAAATATCGCTAATGTATAAGCATGCAAACTACCTGCATACTGCCTATATGATGATGCAGCGTGATGTCTATGCCGAAAAAATGGTACAGAACGTCAGATGCCTGCTGCAAACAGAACCGGACGAGAATGTATTGGCGAATGACTTCAATGCCGGCGAACTGGCTTATACACTGGCCTGCACCTACGAAACATGCTACAGCCGTTTCAGCACACAGGAGAGACAGCAGAT
This sequence comes from Bacteroides gallinaceum, assembly GCF_030373775.1. Classification (NCBI taxonomy): domain Bacteria; kingdom Pseudomonadati; phylum Bacteroidota; class Bacteroidia; order Bacteroidales; family Bacteroidaceae; genus Bacteroides; species Bacteroides gallinaceum. The sequence continues at coordinate 100,463 of NZ_JAUDEN010000007.1, forward strand.
CGAAGAACTCCTCCTGTCTGTACTGAACAGGTATATCCCGCACATTATCGGAAAAGAAGAAGTGCATATTTTCGACAACCACTTCTGGCAGTTCACCTTCCGGCACTTCCTGCAAGCGGCACTGGTGCTTCATGACAAATATCCCGAAGCCAGAAACTATCTGGAATACAGCTATGAGCTTTGGACATCGCGTGCTCCGGCATCCGGATTCAACCGTGACGGAAACTGGCACAACGGCACGAGCTATTTCAGTGCCAATGCCGTTACCTTATATTATATAGCCGAACTGTTCTCGTATCTGACAAAAACAGATTTTCTACAGCATCCGTGGTACCGGAACTCCGGAATCGGAGAAGCCTACAGCTGGCTTCCCAACTCGTCTGCAGCAGGATTCGGTGACGGACACGAGAAACTGAATGCCCAGCCGCTCCGTATACGCAGCGCATACGCAGATTATCTGGCACGCAAAACCGGCGACCCGTACGCTGCATGGTACTCGTCGCTCAACCGGCGTTATCTGGACGAATACGAAACGCGCATCTATCGGCTCGCCAGCGGAAAGGAACGTCCGGACAATGAAAACCTCCCGGAAGACGCGCCCAAAGCCGTGTGGTTCAAAGACAGCGGCGAAATGATAGCCAACTCCGACCTAAACGATTTGAGCAACAATTTAAGCTTGAGCTTCCGGTCCAGCCCGTTCGGTTCGGGCAGCCACACGCACTCAAACCAGAACGCATTCAACCTGCACTTCCGCGGAATTCCCGTATATCGGGCTATAGGCCACTACATGAACTTCGCCGATTCGCATAACCTGCTGTCATACCGGAACACACGCGCATACAATACCATTCTTGCAGACAGCATCGGACAGCCTTTCACCACACGGGCATATGGCAACATCGTGCGCATGTTCAACGGTGAGCATATATCCTATGCGTTGGGAGATGCCTCAAAGGCATATTGCGGGATCAGCGAATATCCCATGTGGGAAAAGAACTTCAAGAATGCCGGACTTGAACAGTCGCCTGAAAACGGATTCGGGAAAACGCCGCTAAAGAAGTTCCGCCGGCATATCTTCCTCCTTCACCCCGATAAGGTGCTGATCTACGATGAACTGGAAGCTGACAAGGAAGTTCACTGGGACTGGCTGCTTCACAGCCGCCATCAGTTCCATATTGAAAACAACCGGCTGACCACAGTACATCCGGAAGGCAAATTCGCCTCGCTGGCAGAAATATTCAGCGAACAGCCGTGCAAGATATCGCAGACCGACCGGTATCAGGCAGATCCCAACAAAGCCATAGCCGTGCGCGGAGAAGAGTTTTATAAAGAATGGTCTATCGACGCACGGTTCTCGCCATGCAAGAAAAACCGCGTGCTGACACTCATCCAGATTACACCTGAAGGCAAGAAAACAATTCCTGCCGTACGTAAAAACAGCAACACTTTCCGTTTCGGGGACTGGACCGTGACAGCAGAACTGGATGCCGACCGCCCCGCAAGCCTGTACATCCGGAATACACGGAACAACGCGGCATTCGGATACGGCCTCAAGGAAATGAACGCTGGCGGAAAGACCTATCGGTTTAAAAAGAAAAACGCCTCTGTTCTTCACGATAACATCGGAGGAATATGGGAAACGAAAGAGATGGATGACAGACCGGCATTACTGACGGGAGCGAAATAAGGCCCAAGGATCCTCCAAACTACAGTCCCTCCAAACCTCCCCCGAAGGGGAGGCTTAAGAAAACATCAAGCTATATAAACTCCCCCTCGGGGGGGGAGTTGAGAGGCTCGGAGCTTAGTTGAAAGAGCTTAATTTTTCTAATCAATAAATATTGCAACATGAAAAAACACTTGTTACTTTTCAAGGGAATGATGATGGCCATATCATTGTTCGCATTTGCCGGAGTCAGTCCGACCACGGCACAGAAAACGACGCTGGAACGGGTACACGAGAATGTACGCGAAACAGCTTATCCGCAGTCGATGCATCAAGTTTATCTGAATCCGCCTCCATTGATTCTCCCCAAAAGCGTGCATGAGAAAGACGCTTCGTATCAGTTCGAGCTGAGCAACGACAAAACTTTCCCTGCAGGAAAAACAATCACTGCCGACGCAAAGCCCTGGCTCATGTTCAGTCCGCATAAAGTGCTTGACAAAGGTACATGGTACTGGCGCTGGCGTAAAGTAAAAGACGGGAAACAAGGCGAATGGAGCCAGCCTTATGATTTTCAGATTGCAGGCGACGAACCGAAATTCGCCACGCCGGTCTATGAAACCTTCCGGAAGAATCTGCCGAAAGGCTATCCGCGCCTGTTCTGCTTTCTGGATAACGACCTGAAGACCGCACGCGCAAACGTAGCTTCACATCCCGAATACAAGGAAATGCTGAACCGCGCGAACATGGGACTCAACTATGAACCGGCAGCCAACCCATACCCTAAAGCACGCCCGGCTCTTGCCTTCGTCACTTACCTGCATACCGCATACACGCTCACCGAAGACAAGCAGTATGCCGACAAGATGGTGGAAATCACCCGCGCCTATCTGAAATCGACCCCCGACAAGAATCTGCTCCGCGACGACTTCTTCTGCGGCGATCTGATTGAGCAGCTTCTGATGTGCTACGACGTATGCCACGACATGTTTACGGCAGACGAACTGAAACAAATCGAAACGCTTGTATTCGAAGTGGCAAAGAACCACCACAATCCGATGCGCACCGGATATGAAGAAACACACTTCTTCAACAACCACTTCTGGCAGCACGGCTTCCGGCAGACACTTGAAATCGGCCTGATGTTCTATGAACACAGCGAAAAGGCCCGCGAAATGCTGGAATACTGCTATGAACTTTGGAGCACGCGCGCTCCGGCCGGAGGATTCAACCGCGACGGAGAATGGCAGAACGGAACAGGATACTTCACTGCAAACACGAAAACGCTTTATTACGTTCCCAGCCTGCTTTCGCATATCACAGGATTTGATTTTCTGAAACACCCCTGGTATCAGAATGCCGGACAATCACTGCTCTATGCGTTTCCTGTAGGCACGATGAGTGCGGGATTCGGTGACGGAAACGAACGCCAGCCGACACCCGACCGCCAGCGTCTGGCCATAGCAGACTTCCTTGCACGGGAAATCGGAAATCCCTACGCCAAATGGTATGCTTCACACTGTACACGGGATTTAAGACGTGACTATGAAACACGCATTTACCGCATGGCCCGTGTAGCGAAAGACTATCCGTACACGAAAGATCTTCCGGCCGATCGCCCCAATGCTGTCTGGATGGAAGACATGGGCGAAGTGTATGCCCACTCGGCCATTCAGAACACCAACCGCAACGTTTTCTTGAGCTTCCGTTCAAGCCCGTTCGGATCAGGAAGCCATACACTGGCCGACCAGAACAGTTTCAACCTGCACTTCCGCGGAGTACCTGTATATCGCTCTACCGGCTATTACCTGAACTTCAAAGATGCCCACAACATACTATCCTACCGCCATACAAGAGCGCACAACAGCATTCTTGTTGACGGAATCGGACAGCCTTTTACAACCCGCGCCTACGGTAAGATTACCCGGATGCTGAACGGCGAGAACATCACTTATGCACTGGGAGATGCATCAAACGCATACTGCGGAACCAGCGAATATCCCATGTGGATAAAGAATTTTGAAGAAGCAGGACTTGCCCAAACTCCGGAATACGGCTTCGGAGAAACTCCGCTCACCAAATACCGCCGCCACATTCTGCTGCTTCATCCGGACATCGTGGTTATATACGACGAACTGGAGGCTTCGAAGCCTGTCACCTGGGACTGGCTGCTGCATAGTCCGGTACAGTTCCAGATTGACAATGCCAAACACACGATGACCACACGCTACGAAGAAAAACAGTTCAGTTCCGTGGCACAGATGTTCAGCAACCAGGCATTCGAAATGACACAAACCGACCAGTATGTGGCTCCGCCCGATCCGAAGAAGATGAAAAAAGGAGTGAAGTATCCTAACCAGTGGCACCTGACCGCCAAGTTCCAGCCTTGCGCACAAAACCGTATCCTCACCGTCATCCGCATCATGCCTGACGGCAACAAGGAAAAGGTGCTTTCGCGCAAAGGGAATGTGTTCACCTGCGAAAGATGGAAAATTGAAGCGGAACTTGATCCGGCAAAACCGGCTTCGCTCAAAATATTCAACGACCGCAACAATGCCACATTCAGTCTGGGGGACGGAGATATAGAAATAGGAAACACAACCTACAAACGTCTCGAACAAGGCTCGTCTGTTTTATTTGACAAAATCGACGGCGAATGGCTCGTGCATGAAATGTCCGATTACCAGCCCCAGTTCACTGGAGCCGGACCTGAAAAATAAGATTTCTCTATTTACATTTAATATAAGGTTTTCAATAGGAAGAAGAGGCTGTATCGTGAGATACGGCCTTTTTCATAGTTTCACTTAAAAGGCATTCGATAGGACAAATGCGGGCGACAAGCCAAACTACGGCTCCCGATCAGACTTCCATGAAACATAAAATACCGGAACACAGAGAGAAAATACAGGGAAATCCAACCTGATAAATCTCTGCGTTCCGGTACGTTTTCAGTCAAAGCCTTCACATGACAATTAGAAACTATTTTGAATTTCTCCAAAAAGTTTTTCTTGGCTTGATGTATTCGTTTTCGTGTGTGCTTTGGGCTATTTTTTGGTCTTTTCCGCTTCTGTTCTTCGTCAGATAGCCCGCTATCTTCCTCATCACACAAACGGAAATGCCTCAAAAACTCATCCCAAATCAGCACACGATAAATTCAAAACAGTTTCTTAGGGAAAGCTCTGAATTCCCTACGGATGTTCCATTACCATTTTCCCATCCAAAGAATATGCTGGTCAGTCATCTTGTTTACCGAAAGTTTTCCGTCCACAGTGTCGGAAATCACGGAAGCGCCCGACGGATCTTCGCCATAGCTGAACGAAGAACCGTTTGACAAGTTGCGGACAGAAAGCCGTGAAGCTTTCTCGGCATCCAGTTCAGCTTCTATCTTCCAGTCGCCCAGCGTAAGGCTTCCGCCTTCATCTTTCACGTCTACAGCCTTCATTCCGTCGGCCTCCACCAGCATCACGGCAAGTACGTGGCATTTGCGGCACGAATCAAAAGCCGCGGTCATAGTCCATTGGGGAGTGAAATCCTCGCCTCGCTGAGCATCCTTGTCACTGGGAGAAGCCGCATACTTGTCCGTTTGTACAAGACGGGGAACCACGCTGCCCCAGATGTGTCCCACCGAACGGAATCCCTTGTCGGGACGTTCCGTAACGAATGTCCCGTTATCGAAGTCAAACTTCACCGGACTGTGCAGCAGCCAGTCCCAACGCACCTCTTCCGACGCTTCCAGTTCATCGTACACGATTACAATATTGGGATACAGCATCAGAATGTGGCGGCGGTATTTGGTGAGCGGATTATCCCCAAAGCCATTTTCGGGCGACTGTTCCAGTCCGTATTTCTCAAACGACTCTTTCCACAAACAAATATCGCTGACTCCGCAATAAGCGTCCGAAGCATCACCCAATGCATACGCCATCCGATCGCTTTCCATCATACGCACGATGCGCCCGCGAGCCTCCGGTGTAAAGGGCTGTCCGATGCCGTTCACCAGCACCGTATTATAAGCGCGCGTATTGCGGTATGAAAGCAAATTATGCGGATCATTGAATTTCATGTAATGCCCTGCCGCATGATAGACCGCCTCGCCGCCGTAATGCAGATTGAAAGCATTTTGGCAGGAATGTGTATGATTGCCTGATCCGAAGGGACTGCTCCTGAAACTCAAGCTGACATTCCGCTTCAGATCATGCAAATCGCTGTTGGCCACCATCTCGCCGCAGTCGCGGAACCACACAGCCTTTGGCGCACTGTCGGGCAGTTCCGCACGTTCCGCCCTCGGCTTGCCGCACGCCATCCGATAAAGACGGGTTTCAAACTCCTCCTTATAGCTGTCGTTAAGCGAAGAATACCATTCGGCATAAGGATCTCCGGTTTCACGCGCCAGAAAGTCGGCAAACGCACTGCGGATACGGAGCGGCTTTTTGTTCATCTTCTCATGGCCGTCGCCGAATCCGTCACTCAGCGAACCGGGAAGCCAGGTATAAGCTATTCCCTTGCCTGCGTTCCGGTACCACGGATGCTGCAGGAAATCAACGCCTGTCACATATCCCAGAAGCGAAGGCAGATACATCAGGCTGACGGCATTCGCGCTGAAATAATTCGCTCCGTTGTGCCATGAACCGTCACGGTTGAAACCGGAAGCCGGCGCCCGCGAAGTCCAGGCTTCATACAAATATTCCAAATATTCTTCAGCTTCCGGATACTTGTCATACAATACCAAAGCTCCCTGCATAAGGCGGCGGACAGTGAATTGCCAGATATGTTCGTCATAAAAACGGTTTTCCAGCCGGCCCATCAACCGTCCGTTGCAGTACTGCCTCATCACATGCAGGATCAATGTTTCTATCCGCTTGCGCTCTTCAGCCGTAAAACGGTCACGGGCAACATCGTAAGTACAAGCCAGCAGATAAACCAGTTCGCCCGCATTAAAGTCATTTTCGACAAACTGTTCTGTCGGATCCTTAGGAAGCAGGCAGCGCACATTCTGCATCATCTTTTCAATATAAAGATCACGGCCCAGCATCCGCCATGCCGTATGCAGGTTGTCGCAGTTCTCTGACATCGCAAACACATGCTTGTAAGGCACGGTATCCGTGCGGAAATCCATCGCCAGTGCACGGCGTGCGTCGTCTACCATCGTCCAGAACTCCGGATGTGAACGCACGTTGCGCCTCGCTTCTTCCATTCCGTCTTCCAGAAAACAATAGATGCGCGGCCACTCCACAGGCAGATTCTTCCGGAACACGTCAAACGGAGGAGCAGCGAACTCCGGCACGTCTTCCCCTATTGTAAAACGGTAAACCTTGCTCCAAGGATGCTTCTTCCCGTCCTTGTCCACTGAACGGAAACGCCAGTACCATGTACCTTTTTGCAACACCCGGTGCGCGTTGAAAACGCCCCAGCGTACGGGTTCCGACAGCATGTCGTCCGTTCCGTTAAATCGTTTGCTCCGCGACAGGTTGAACTGCAACAGTTCTCCGTCCCTCATGGACGGCGGCACAAGCAGCGGAGCCGGATTAAGAAACACGTCGTCATTCTCTTGCGGATAAGGAGCTGTCCGCAAGGGGTTGTTGCCGCTGACGGCAAAAGCCACACACAAACAAAACAGTAAAAAACAATATCTTTTCATATCAATAATCAAGTCTTTCCAAACCTATCCCCAAGGAAAGGCTTACAGAAAAATATAAAATCAATAATAATAAAACCAACCGGCCTCTCCAATCCCAAGTCTTTTCAACTTCGGGAGAAACGGGCAGGAAGCCTCATCCCCTCCTGCTTGATACGGGCGACTGGTCTGTCTGTTCCACAGCCTGATACTGCCCGTCAATCTCATCATACAGTACGGAAGAATTGCGGTACTGCCGTGCATAGACTCCGCTGCCCGTCTGCACATTGTCCGAGCCATAACTATAGACTGCCGGAACGGAACCGCTCGTCACCTGCAAACGTTCGGCAGACGAAGGATCGAGGTTCACGTCTATCGTCCAGTCGCCGCAGGTGATGCGGCTGCCGTTGCGTTCAACAGGAAGAATCTCTCCCTCCGAATCTTTAATCTGCACTACGGTCAGTATGCGGCAGGCAGAGCTGTTGGCGAATGCTGCCGTCAAGTGCCACTGGTTCGCATAGCCCTCTCCCGGTGACACGACAAACTGGTCGGTTTGAGATACTTCAAACGCTGCGTCACTGAACATACGAGCCACTGCTACGCCGGTTTCCGCACGGGTAGTAAACGTATCTCCGTCGATGCCGAACTGTACCGGACTATGCAGCAGCCAGTCCCAACGCACAGGCTCTGAGGCTTCCAGCTCGTCATAAATCAGCACGATATCCGGATAAAGCATCAGCGTCTGGCGGCGGTACTTCGTGAGCGGCGTTTCGCCAAAGCCATATTCCGGTGTCTGTTCGATGCCCGCATCCGCGAAGTTCTGTATCCACATCGGATCATTCGAAATGCCTCCGTAAGCCTGCGAAGCGTCACCCAACGCGTATGCAATATGCGTACCTCCGTTTGCCCGAAGCATCATGCCGTAGGCCTCGGTCGAAAAAGCCTGTCCGATGCCGTTCACCAGAATCGTATTGTGCGCCCTCGTGTGACGGTACGACATCAGATTGTGCGCATCGCTGAAAGCCGTGTAATATCCCGAGTGATAATACACCTCTTTCCCGCCATAAAGCAGGTTGAAACTGTTCTGGTCGGCAAGCGTATGGCTTCCCGAACCGAAAGTGCTCGAACGGAAACTCAGCGTCAGGTTGTCTGCCGTATGTTCAAGATCGCTGTGCATCACCACTTCGCCTATGTCTTCGTACCACTTCATTTTCGGAGCATCTTCAGGAAACGATGTATCATAGGTGCTGTTTCTGCAAATGCGATAAATGCGGAACAGCACATCATCGCTCACATCGTTGTCCGGATCATCATCAGTGGAACATTCGTTGGCATACCATCCGGCATAACCGTCGCCCGTTTCCCTCGCGAGGAAATCTGCAAAAGCCGCATATTGTCTTCCCGAGACGTCCCAACGTTCGCTCATGTCACCAAATCCTGTATTTTTTGACGAAGGAGGGAAATTATAGACCAATGCCTGCCCCGCGTTCTGATACCACGGATGCTGAAGAAAATCGCTCTGCCCCACATGCGACAGAAGCATCGCCATATAATATAAGGTATAAAGATTGGCCGACAGATAGCCGCTTCCGTTCACCCATGCGCCGTCACGGTTGAATCCCGAAGCCGGAGCGCGTGCCGTCCAAAGCTCATAATAATATTCCATCATATAGGATGCCTCTTCCGCATAGCCTGTCTTGTCCCACAGACAAAGGGCTATCTGAAAAAGGATGCGCATGTTCTTCTGCCAGAAGTGGTTGTCGAAAATATTATTCTCCTGAGAACCGCAGTAAGACGCAAAATAATGCCGCGCTATGCGCATCAGCAAATCCTGAGCCTGCTGGATCAGACTTCCGCTCAGACGGCTATACAGCACATCGTATGGAACAAGCAGGCTGTAGGCAATGGCAGTGGAACCGAAATTGGAAACGAACAGTTCACTGTCGGTAAAGCCGTGTCCGCAAAGCAGGCTCAGTATTTCCGCCAGCTTGGATGCGTAGGTCTGGTCCTGAGTGAGCAGATAGGCCTGGTGAAGATACTCCACGTAATCGGCCATTTCCTCCATACCGTCTTCCGTCACCTGGTTCAGGTAGGTACTGTAATCCACATTCATGGCACTGTTCGCACGGCTGACAAGCCCCCGGTATTCCGAATGGGATTCCACGCGCTGCCGTGCTTCCGCCAAATCTCCGTTCAGATAGCAGTACAGGCGCGGATGCACATCCAGCCCTGCCTGCGAAATGTTTGCACGGAAGGCGGCAAAGTCGGGAGTCACAAACACGGGAGTTTCCGGCTTCACCTCAAAAGCGATAGGTTCGCTCCATGCTTCTTCCGTTCCGTTGGCGGAAACGTTACGGTAACGCCAGTACCACGTCCCGGCCTCAAGCTCGCGGTGGGGATTGAACATGCACCATTCGTCCGCTTCCGAAAGCTGGGTCGAAGCTTCCGGAAAGCCCTCATCCTGCGAAAGGGCGAACTGAAGCTTCTCGCCCGTCTTCATAGACTCCGGCACGATGAGCGGCGGAGGGTTCAGATAAAGCTCGTTCGAGAGCTTCGGGTAAGGCTGCGTGCGAGTCTTGTCGTGCCATGCTTCCGGAGTGTCCACCGCCTCGGCATCTACAGCTGATGCGGGAATCTCATCATCCGAACAGGCAGAAGTCAAACACGCGCAAGCGATTCCCAGCAGATAAATTATATGTTTCATACGTTCTTCAATTATTTGGTGATCAAGGCTGATAAAAAAGTGCCTCCGCCCTGCCCTTGCCGAACGCGGCCCGGACAAGGGGAAGGCACTTTCTGATTATGGAAACCTATTTATTTGTATGCAATCGAATGCCATTGCTGATCTTCTCGTCAGAAAGTCAGGATGGGACGGCAAGGAGAGCCAGAACTTCCTCCATTCTGATTTGTGACGGCAACTCCATCTTCATTCACAAAAGTCATACGCATAACACTATTGCTTGAAGAGCCTTCGTATGCCGTACTTGACCAATAATACTGGTTTGATCCGGCATCATTCTTCTCTACCAGAAGAATCTTGGCATTGGCATCTCCCGAACCGTAACCGGCATCAACCAGCCCTTGCAGGGCAGCTTTCACCTTGCTGTCTTCCGCAATATAGGCATTACGCAACGCTGCCAACTGACCGATTGCAGGAATGTACCATCCGCTCGTCTTTCCTTCTGGAACAGAAGCATTATAATTACCAGCATAACTATCCATTACATTCGGCAAGGCGACATACACTTTAGAACTGGTAAGGACATTCCCAATCCAGGCATTACAATTGGCAAAGCCATATATGTCATCCTCTCCCTGACCTACACCTTCTATGCTTTCAACCGTAGAGCCGGAAGCGCCCTGTTCGGCACTTGCATTGACAAAGCGGGGGGTAGGATGCAAATCACGCCATCCCATCACCCAAGCATGAATCTTTCCATCCTCGAAAGTCACACCGTCGTAGTTTTCGGGGGAATCGGCGGCCGCTTCCGTTTCTGAGGTGGCGAACACCACACCGATAACGGTCTTTTCAGCGTTCAAAGACGTCGACCATGTGCCGTCACTGTAATAATAGTCGCCCACATTCGGAGTATCCGGATCATCAAAGCTCACGTCCACCGTGATGATACCGTTCGCACGCTCCCAGTTGAGAGTGGCGTTTATCTTCCTGTTGGCGGTCAGCGTGATGTTTTCCGTAGACACATCGTGCGTATTCTCTCCCACCTTCATCGTGAGATTTCCGGGCAGACTGTTCTTGTTTCCCACAAACAGGTAGTTGTAGAACCACACGCCATTGTCCGCATCGGCTGCAGGCCCGGAATAAGAGATTGAAACAGGCGTGTCGCTTACCGTTCCGTTCACGATGTCAAAGCCGTTATAAACGTTGTAGTTGCTTACCGACACATTTCCTGCCGAAGCCACCGTTTCAGGCCTTTCGTCGGCAAAGCTGACTTTAGCCAACGGACGGGTCATCGTTCCGGCGGTCGCTCCGTTAAGAAGCGAAAGGCTGAAAGCATCACATGCGTCATTGTTGAACAGCTCATTGCCGGTCGCCTTATAGCTCACCGCAGGAAGCGACTCGGTGTTATAGTACAAGTCGGGGTATCTCCCGTCTGTTGCGGAAGCATCCTCTGCGACGTAATCCGCCCAAAACGAACACTTGAAGTCCTCGCCCTCGGGATTGATGGTGAAGAAGAAGCTTCCGTCCTGCGCCTCATCCACAAGCTTCTCCTGCCGGTCGGTGACCGTGCCGTTCTCCTGCACAATAAGAATGCAGCGGAGCTTGTGGCCTGCATATGCTTGCGGCAGTGCGCGCGAATCGTTGCCGAAGGCATCATCGGGCAGTGTCACCGACACCGTAACCGATCCGTCTGCCTGCGGTTCCTGAAGATTCTGCGGTTCCGCATCGTCCTTGCCGCACGAGGACAAAGCCAGTCCCCATGCCAGAACAGAATATAAAAACAGTTTTTTCATACAGATTTTCTTTATGTTTAACCGGATGAATGTCAGCCCTTTGTCACATTGCCGAACGGCGCCGGAAGATGACGGGTCATTTTTTTTATTTTACCCGTCATCTTAATCAATGTTTCCCATCATCTTCATTAAAATGTCCCGTCATTTTTCAGGACGTGAAAACAGGGGGTGTGGGGCATTCTATTTCAGTCCCTTAGAATGTCAGCATGGGACGGGCTGACTGACCAGGACCGCCGGTGCTGTGACCGACATAATCAGTTTCTTCAGCATTGAAAGTCACACGGTATACAGAATAGGGATCAGTATCTGTGTCCGCCGTACTTGACCAGTAATATCTGTTGGAAGTCGTATTCAAGGCACCGTTTTCTAATGCTGAAAGTGAAGCCAATACCTTGCTTTCGCCCGCATAATAAGCATTGTACAGACAAACGAGCTGTCCAACAGCAGGAAGATACCATCCGCTCGATGCAGACGGAGCCTCCAAAGCAAATGAACTGATATTATTAATAGCTACATAAGTTCCCTGCTCAGTGCCCTCTGCCAGATTTGTCAATGCATTGTTCGGCCATGCCAGCGTATTCTTGTAGCCCAAGATATCGCTTTCTCCCGTGCCAACTCCCTCTATGCCTTCAATTGCACTTTGTGAGCCATGTCCTGTTTCCACAAATCTCGGACTTCCAGACATATCCTGCGCAGCGATAACCCAACCATGAATCGTGTTATCCGCAAAAGTCACCTCCGGATAGTTTGCCACTGCATCCGAAGAAGCATCGCCGTCAGCCGTGGCGAACACCACACCAACTACGGTTTTCGTGCCGTCTAAAGAAGCAGACCAGGTTCCGTCGCTGTAATAATAGTCACCCACCTGCGGAGCGTTCGGGTTAGCGGCCTCTTCCCAATCGCCTGCAATGTCTACCGTAATGCTTACAGAGCCGTCGGACGGTGCATTTGCCCAGTCAAGGCTTCCGTTCACCTTTGTATTGGCAGTCAGGATTATGTCACTCACATTGATCTCTTTGGTCGTTCCGTCAACCGTCATTGATATGTTGCCATCGGCATCCGGCAGTTCATTCTTGTTTCCTACGAAAAGATAGTTGAAGAAGAACACGTTGTCTGTTTTCACAGGCGCTATATCGCTGCATGAAATCACGGTTTCACTCTCACCAACCACTTCATTGGTCTCGATATTGAAGCCGTTATACACTCCGTAGCCGCTCACGCTGATTGAAGAAGCTGCCGATACGGCATCCCCTTTATCGGAAATGCTCACCTTTGCGAACGGACGCTTGAGCTCCACACTCAATGCCGCCCCGTTTGCGATGGTTCCGCAATATGCGTCGCAATCATCATTGTTGAAAAGACTTCCGTCTGTGGTCACACCCGTATTGTAAGTTACTGCAGGCAGGCTCTGTGTGTTATAATACAAGTCGGCATATTTCTTTTCGTTGCCATCTCCCGTAACGGCAGCATCATCTTCAATGAAGTCTGCCCAGAACGTACATTTATAGTCGTTCGCATCCTGCGGAGTAAAGGTAAAGCTGAAGGTTTCGCCAACGGCTTCCGATTCCACCTTCTCGATGCGTTCGCTCCAAGAGCCGTCGCTATTGGTTACATAAAGGATGCACCGCAACTGATGCGCGTCGTCGGAAGCTGACGGAATATAGCGTGAAGAAGCTCTGCCGGCAACATTGTCCGGAAGCTGCACCGTAACGGTTACGGGCTGATCTGACTGAGATGCGTTTCCGCTCAAATCTTCCTGGCTGCATGAAAACAGTCCCACGCTCAAAGCCAGTGCCGGAAATAAAATACTTTTTTTCATGATGTCTGTTATTTAAAGGTTTATGATTTCTGTATGCCAACCAATATCTGTTGTTTTTAAAAAGTCAAGATGGGACGGCAGTGGCGGCCTGTTGTTGCCGATTGTGTACGGGCAACATAATTTGTTTCTCCGCTAACCGGAAAGAAGCGCATAAGTCCCAGTTCTGTCATATTAGTATGATAAGTACTTGACCAATAATAGTGGGTATTACCAGATTCAGCAGAAGTGTCCATAAGATCAGCTTCCCCATCTCCATTCAGAGCGGTCAATGCCTCAAGTACTTTGCTACTCTCTGCATTATAGGCCTCTCGCAGAGCCAGCAACTGTCCTAAAGCCGGAATGTACCAGCCACTGGTTTCAGTCAACGGAGCCTCAAGTTCATAGGCATCAACTGCATCCAATGCCGGAAGATCCACACCGCCGGCACCTGCCTTCCATGCCTGCGAATTGGCATAACCTTTTATTTCATCACAAGTTGTTGTAGAAGCAGTAATGTTAGCAACGGCAACACCTGATACATTATTTAATCTTTCGGCCGAGAAAGCAGAAGAAGCACATTCCTTCAAGCCAATAACCCAGCCGTGAATTTCACCATCCGCAAAAGTCACATCCTCGTAGTTAGCGGGCAAATCACTGTCTATTGCACTTCCATCACCTGTTGCTGCGAACACCACACCGACAACGGTCTTGTTCTCATCCAATGCAGAAGAATAACTTCCGTCGCTATAATAATAATCGCCCACTTGCGGAGCCGGAACCACCTCGCCCACGTTCGCCTCAAAGCTCAGATTATATTGCGTATTGGCATTCAGAAGCAGCCCATCGGTAGAAATGGAAGTCGCTCCTCCATCGCCAACCGTCATGGAAATGCTTTCCGGAAGCCTGGTGCTTGTTCCGTCTGCAAACAGATAATTGCAGAACCACACGCCATCACCGGCAACCGCTCCGCTATAGTCCGGGAGATTTGCTCTCGTTTCGCTTACCGTTCCGTCCGTAATGTTCATTCCGTTATTGACAGCATAACCCGTGACCGCAATGTTTCCCGACACCTCCGAAGTCTTTTCTTTAAAGTTCACCTTCGCGAACGGACGCTTCAAAACCACCGTACCGCCCGTAACCTCAGCGGCAGTAAAATGTCCTGTGAAAGCATCGCAGGCATCGTTGTTATAAAAGCTGTGTCCATCCGCCAACGTTGAAGAATAAGTTACGTCCGGAATACGCTGCGTGTCATAATACAAATCATCATAACGCCCATCGGCATTTGTGTCAGTGCCTGAAACAAAATCCGCCCAGAACGAGCATGTATACGTATCAGTAGCTGGAGTAAAAGTGAATGAGATGGTTCCTCCTGCATCAGCAAGAACCGTTTCCTGACGTACCGGTGTTTCTCCGTTACCCGACACATAAAGTATGCAACGCAACTGATGTCCGTCCGGAATAGCAGGAAGTGCACGCGACACAGCGTCACTTTCCACTTCGCTCGGCAACTGCACCGATATCGTAACGGGCCGCCCTGCCTGAGGCGCACTGCCCTGCTCCATCAAATCTTCCTGGCTGCACGAGAACAGTCCTGTTCCCAAAGCCAGTGTCGAATATAAAAGTATTCTTTTCATGGTTCGTTATTGTTTAAGGCCCCCTCAACTCCTCCCGAAGGGGAGCTTACTGAGCTTGTTCTTTAAGCCTCCACTTCGGGGGAGGTTTGGAAGGGCCTCGGGTTTGTTTTTAATTTTAATTATTTGTTTATTATGTTTTCTCTGAAGCCTCCCCTTCGGGGGAGGTTTGGAGGGCCGCTAAAGGGCTTAGAATGTCAGTATCGGACGGCAACGCTTACCGGAAGTACCTCCATGCGAATTTATAAATCCATCTGTTACAGCAGGATCAAATGTTATAGTCCGGACATAATACACGGAATTTGAAGTTCTCCCCGTACTTGACCAATAATAATTGCCCGTACCGGATTCCGTCACGATAAGGTCTGCCTTCGAATCGTCATCCGCCAAAACCTGCAGCGCATTCTTTACTGCATTGTTCTCAGCACCGTAAACAGTACGTAAAGCCGTCAACTGTCCGATTGCAGGAATATACCAGCCGGAAGTACCTGACTCTGGAAGCGGGGCATCGAAATCCTCTGCATAAGTGCTTAATTGATTCAGTGCCACATATTCAACGCCTTCGGCAAGCACATTGTCTGGCCATGCTTTGCAGTTCGCATACCCTTTGATGTCATCCTCGGCAGTTCCTACTCCTGCAACGCCAGTCAAAGCACTGCCTGCAGTGTTTGTAATGAACTGAGGTGTGCTCATCTCTTTCAGAGAAACAACCCATCCATGAACCACACCGTCCTCGAAAGTCACGCCTTCATAGTTGGCCACATCATCGGCAGCAGCGGCTCCGTCACCCTCTACTGTAGCAAATACGACACCGACCGGAGTTTTTCCGGGCACCAGATAGTTGGCCCATGTTCCGTCACTGTAATAGTAGTCACCCACTCTCGGAGCATCCGGATCGGAAAAGCCTACATCCACCGTTATACTGATACCGGCATCCGCCCAGTTAAAGTGCGCATTTACCGTCTTGTCTGCCTCCAGCACCATATTGGCCGTTTCGATACTCTTTGTAACGCCGTCTGCCGTCATGGAGATTGCTCCTCCCGGAAGAGCGGAACTTCCGGAAGTGGAGGCAAACAGGTAATTGGAGAACCATACCCGGTTAGCTCTATCCGCCACTCCACCGGCATAACTGATTGTACCCGTTCCATCCGGAGTTCCGCTTTGTATGTCAAACCTGTTGAATACTTCATAACTGACCTCTATGTTTCCTGAAACAGCAATCGCATCCTCATTGGAATAAGTAACTTTCGCAAACGGACGCTTCAAGGTGAGCACCGTTCCCTCACCGGCTGCAACATGACCATAGAAAGCATCGCACGCATCGTTGTTGAACAAGCTTCCGTCTGTCATCCGGCCGGCTACATAAGCGACTGTCGGCATACTTTGCGTATCATAGTACAGATCGGCATAACGTCCGTTCTCGTCAGGCTCGGCATCCGCTTCAATGAAATCCGCCCACACATACAGTTCAGTGCCGACAGGAACATCAGTAAAGTAGAACTTGTTGTTCACAGACTCCGACTCCACCATCTCGTAGCGGTTATCTCCGCTCACAAGAATGCAGCGAAGCTGATAGCCTTCCGGCGTTTCCGGAAATGGCGCCGATGTTCCGTCCGTCGGTGTCCCTCCTTCAGGAAGCTCCACTTCCACCGTACCGGAGTTCCCGCCAGAAGATTCCCAGTCGAGATCTTTCGTTGTGCATGACGAAAGTCCCGCACCCAGAACCAGCATCACATATAAAAATAGCTTCTTCATGGCAATCTCATTTAACAGATTATCAATTGTCCAGATCCACATCTATTTCATCATCGAAATCCGGATCAAACCCAATGCCGCCATTCGGATCCGTAGTCAGGAAAGGAGCACGAATTACAGTGTTCACTCCACGCTTGCACTGAAGGCGGAATGAATATCTGGCATATTCCACATTCGTATCTTCGGCATTCACTACCCTCAATGTCACAGGAACAGAAAAGGTTTCGTCCGGATCGATAAGAATATAGTCGAACAGCAGCGAATATTCGCCTCCTGCATTCTCCAAAGCTGTTTTTCTGAGTGAGGCATTGAAAGACATTCCGTCGAAAGCATGGCGGGTCACATCAGACAGCACATCATAACCGACCGGCATGCTTCCGTCATAATCAAGGTATACGCGGAATGCCGAGCCGCCTTCAGGATCGGTGACAGAAGCCACATTTTCCAAAGCCAGAAAATCGGCCACGTCTGTCGCCACCAGTTCAAAACGGCCTGCGGGACGCGCCAGTTCCATGCTTACCGGCACTTTCGCACCCCACTCGTCACGATAACGTGTCAGATCCAGGTCCTGACACCCGTAGAACGCATCCTCGAAACGGTTGTTTCCGACATAGCTTTTGCTTTTCGGCTTCATCACAGTGGTGAAATCAAATGTATTGTAGCAGGAATCCGTTTCCGCAATTTCATCGGTATCAAGATCCCCGTAATAATCCACCCATACCGCCAGGCGGTAGTCGCGTGCATGCAAGGGAACGGACACTCTCGTCTGAAAACGGTTAGTGAGCGGAAGATCTTCATAAACGACAACCCGTTCTGCCAAAGCAGTGCCTTCGTATGCCGCTATGGTAATTCGGTGAAGCGCATCCGGATAATTGGCCGCATTCACATACAGATTGTTTACGCTCGCATCCTCCGAATCGGGAAGGTTCAGGTCCAGCGAAATTTCCGCTTCCACAGTAACCGATGTAGGGTCAACTCCCACTTCACCGTCAGCCGTTTCTTCCGGAAATTCCGAAAGACAACCGGTCGCCAGCACGGGAAGCAATGCCATCATGCTCCACCGCGCAAGTTTGTTCTTATATGTCATAATCTTTTTCATGATACTTTATTCTTCTTTCTTAGAAACGATAAACCAATGACGCGCCAATACGGGTAATTCCCCAATAGTTATAGGACTTCTTTCCTATCTGCGCACCGTTGTCGATATTGTAATACTGATTATATTTCATATTGGCGTACCCTGCTCCAATAAGGAACTCTGCTCCCCAATGCTCGGAAAAAGGAAGCGAATAACCGTAAGTGAAGCCGGCTCCCAGCACCGGACGCTCCGTAGACTGAAAACGGTCGTCTTTCCATTTCACATTGAATGCACCGACATGAGCATGAACACCAACGAAATGTCCTTTGCCCACACCTTTCATCCACCAGCGGGCTTCGGGCTGGAAAAGCACCAGACGAACGCCGTGCTCCTGCTCAATATCCCAAAGGCTCCAGTTGAAAGGAAGCTCCAAAGACACATGCTCATGAAGCTGCACTTCGGCAGAAAGGTTCATGATCGCTCCTGCCCAATAAACCGCATTTGTCTTGACCGCCACATAACGTGAAGACGGGTCGAATGTTTGTTTCTTAACGGCCTTTCTGACTTCGCCGCCCTTCTTGCCTGTTTGAGGCTTTGTCGTTTCCACTTTCTTTTCTGCCGGACGTCCTCCCTGTGCCTGGGCACCCAGCCTTGTCTTCGTACCTTTCGGTTTATGAGGTACCTGCAATGATTCAGTCCCGTTTTCCGAGCTGCCGGCCGAAGGCAGAGATTCTGCCAGAATTGTCCCACCGAAGAAAGACATGCACAAAAGCAGACCGACTATCATATATTTCCTTTTCATAATGCTTGATTGTTTTCTATACATTCTTTTTCACTTTGTTTTCATTCCGGTATATACCGCAAATCAGGAGTCTTTCCGTTTACAGGATGATTCTTCATCCACTCTTCCAGCAAAGCACGGTGTTGCTTCACTACATCTCTGTATTTCTGCTCTACAGCCAGGTTGCGCATTTCTCCACGGTCGGATTTCATGTCGAAAAGCTGTTCGCGATAAAGCCCCATATTGTACAATACATATTTATAGTCTGCCGTACGCACCATCCATCCGACAGTTCCTCCTCCGGTTTCGGTGAAAGCCGTTTCGCTCACGATATATAGCTGTCCGGGAGCCGCTGTGTCACCTTTCTCTACTATCGGACGGATGCTCACTCCCTTCCGTCCGGCAGGAACCTTCGCTCCGCCCCAATCGCATACGCTCGGCATGAGGTCCACTCCAGCATTCACCAGCTGGGGAAGCACCTTTCCGGCATTCTTTCCTCCGGGAAGGCAGACAATGAACGGCACATTCGCCACCTCTTCATAAAGCGCCGTCTTCTGGTTCCACTGGTGCGCGCCTTGTCCGTCCCCATGATCGCTTGCGAAAATGACAACCGTATTCTTCCAAAGATTCTGACGGTCTATCTCGTCTACAATCTTTCCGATTTCCGCATCCACCGTTTCCACCAGACGACAGTAGGCATTGCGGTAACGCCGCCAGTCGTCAGGCGTATAGCTCCGTGTCGGATGGAGGCGGTATTTCAACGATTTCTCGAACGCCAGCGCGTCGGCATCGTAGGGAGCAACTGCATAATTGGCCGGAAGATTCGGACAATCCTCTATGTCAGCCGGCTCTTCAATCGCAGCGTAAGGCATTTTCTGCTTGCGCGCATACTCACAGATGTTGTGGGGATTGTCAAACGAAGCCACAAGGAAAAATGGCTTGTCCTGTTTGCGGCGCAGGAATTCCACGCACGCTTCCGCAAGTCCATAATCATTATGCTCATGCAGACGCTCGAATCCGAAGGCGTGTTCCGACGGAAGGGAATTGGTATGCACGTGCCATTTCCCGGCGTACGCGCAGTTATATCCTGCCTCGCTCATCAGCGTACCCAAGGTCTGCGTGCGCAGCGAATCGGGAAGCGGAGTGCCGTTTGCACATAATCCCACCATACCCGGCATATAGCCGGTGAACATGGACGAACGCGACGGACCGCTCAAAGGCATCGAACAATAGGCATTCTCGAAACGCACCCCATGTGCGGCAAGCCTGTCCATGTTAGGTGTCCGCAAGTCTGTATTGCCCGCGCAGCTCATAGCCGTGGCCGACTGCTGGTCCGTCATTATATAAATAATGTTCGGACGATCCTGAGCCATTGCAGCCATCGGCACAAGCGCACTGCAAAACAACGCGGATGTCAAATTCCTTTTCATGTTTTTCAGTAATTAGGGTTATTTTTATTTTCAAGCAAGGGATTAGCCTGTATCTCATCCAACGGAATCGGGAAAAGCTCATGCTTGCCAGTCTGGAAATTGTCGCCGGCTACGTAAGGCCTGTTCGTTCCTGCCGTGTTCGCATGCGTATTGTTTCCCGTCATCACCAACGCCTCTTCCAAGATGCCCCAACGAATCAAGTCATACTTGCGCATACCCTCGAAGGCCAGTTCAAAAGCGCGTTCCCAATAAAGGGCTGCACGAAAATCATCTTGTGCCGTACCTCCATTGAAGAAAGGAAGCTCCAACAAGTTAGGCTGGCAATTGCGGTATTCCTGCAATGAATTGACCTGCGTTGCCTGCGCACGCTCACGCACCCGGTTCAGCAAAGTCCATGCCGTAGAAGTTTCTCCCAATTCATTATATGCCTCTGCAGCCATCAATACCACATCAGCATAGCGCAACATGCAATAGTTGACATCGGTTATGTTCGGCTCCTTGTATCCTATCGGCATCCATTCACGGCGCCATTTGCCGGGATACCAACTGCGCACGTCCGTTACTTCCTCCTTCACATGATTGTAGACATCACTGTCCCACGTGTAATTATAAGTACATACCATTACATCGCGGCGGTTATCACCTTCTTCAAAGAAGTCCCTCCATTCAGGAACCACACGGTACATCGCATTGGCACGTCCCATAAAGTCACTTGTTTCCGTCGTATTGATTCCCGGCGCATCCACACGCGGACCGTTATAAGTACCCCAATAGCCTCTGGCACCCGTACTTCCGTCCACTGTATAGAAGGCTACTTCAAAAAGACTTTCCCTGGAATTGAGCGTTCCATAAGAGAACGTCCGGAACAATGCTTCATAGTTTCCAATCGTATGGTCGTCATCAAACCCGTTGGAAACTCCGTTATCGGTAGTATAAAGTCCGTGATAACCGTTTGCTTCAAAAGCTTCCCATTCTTCCGTAACGGCGGTAAAATACTCCTGGCGCAGATTATCTTCGGGACGCTGCAACGTTCCGTCCATCTGCAAGCTGTAACCGGCACGCTGCAAGAGCACACGCATCTTCAACGCACGCGCAGAAGCTTGTGTTGCCCTTTCGGGAGAACTGCTTGAAGTGGCCCAGTCCATACCTTCTTCCGCATCGGTCAAATCCTCTATAATCTGGTCATAAATGTCCTCGCGAGAAGTACGGGGCAAATACGCTTCCTCATAAGAATTGGTCGGAGTAGTCTTATAAGGCACATCTCCCCAATAAAGCACCAGATTGAAAGAAAACAGCGCACGCAGGAACTTGGCTTCCGCAACCAGTTCATGAAGGTTTTCATTGCTTTCATATTCGTCCATCGCCTCGATTCCGGCAATCATATAATTTGCACGCTCAAGTCCCTGATAGGTGTATGTCCACGCATTCTCCACATACCTGTTGGAGGTAGTTATCGTATAGGCGGAAATATCGCGCCTTCCACTGTCAGAGTTACCTGTACTGGCATACCACGTATCATCAGAAGCAAAGAAAGCCATAGCATAATCACCATACAATGAAGGCAATACGTTATATATACCCAATATGCCCATCTCTACATTGTCGGGATCAGAGAAGAATTCGTCTTCCGTATAATATGAGTTCGGCTTTTCCGTCAGCTTGTCTTCACAAGATACAAGCGACATACATCCAGCCATAAGCACCACTATATTTTTCAAATATTTCATAATACTGATCCATTAGAAAGTTAAATTCAATCCGAATACAAAAGAACGGTTGCGCGGATAAGCACCGAAGTCCACTCCCGGAGTCAGGTTGTTGCCTTTGGTAGAAACTTCCGGATCAAAGCCGGTATAAGGAGTCCACACGAAGAGATTGCTTCCGGTGAAGTACACTCTCGCCTTGCGCACATTCATCTTCCTTGTCCATGCCGCAGGAAATGTATATCCCAACGTGAGATTGCTCAAACGAAGATAGGAAGCGTCTTCCACCGCCCATGAATGAATCAAATAATCTCCTTGCTCCTGATCGCCGATGTAAGCCACAGACTTGCCTGCATTGAGCGCACTCAGCTCAGCCGGATCAGTCACTGTTTCTCCATCCGCATTGACGGTCATCCAGCGGTTCGAGCTGTTGGCTATGTCCAGCACGTTCTTGTTTGTGTTTCCCGTCTTCGTATTGCTCAGCTTCGTGGCATTCAGCACTTCCGCCCCGTAACTGAAGGTAAAGAACACGCTCAGGTCGAAACCTTTATAAGTGAAGTTGTTGGTTATACCTCCATAAAAGTCGGGATTAGCATTTCCGATTACGGTACGGTCATTGTCGTCCACGATCCCGTCGTTATTGATGTCCGCAAATTTCCATGAACCAGGCTGTACTTCCGAGTCAGAACGTCCCGGTATTCCATCCTTGAGCGTATAAGTCTGTGTAGCGGCATCGTAATCGAAGTCATCCACCTGATAAAGTCCCAGCGTCTTGAATCCGTAGAACTGTCCGATGGGTTTGCCCACTTCGATCTTGTGCGTATTCTGACTGTATCCGAACGCAGCTTCTTCAAGGAAGTAGCTTTCACCAGACAATGCTTCAATACGGTTCTTGTTGAATGACAAGTTGAAGTCCGTTGTCCACGTAAACCCTTTCGACTCGATATTCACAGATGAAATGCCCAGGTCAAAACCGATGTTGCGCGTTTTGCCGATGTTGCGGATCATAGTGGAATAGCCTGAAGAAGTAGGCACTTTAGAGTTCAGCAGCAGGTGCGAACTCTTGTTCAGATAAAATTCCGGGGTAATGGTCAGACGCTGTCCCCAGAATCCCATGTCTATACCGACGTTCAGCGTCTTGTTAGACTCCCACTGCAGTTCAGTGCTAGGGATTCCCGAACGGGCATATCCCGGAGAAACAGTTTCACCGCTCGGATAAGTGGCGGACTCCAGCAAATCCAATGAAGAATAACTTCCGATACGGTTGTTTCCTGCCAAACCGTAACCGGCACGCAGTTTCAAGTCAGAAAATACATCCAGCTTCTTGATAAACTCTTCTTCGCTCAAGCGCCATGCACCGGATATGGAAGGGAAGAATCCCCATTTGTGATTCCGCGCGAACTTGGAAGAACCGTCGGCACGGATTGTCGCGGTTACCAGAAAACGTTCCTTGAAGTTCCAGTTGGCACGCGAGAAGAAAGAAAGCAGCTTGTCGTCATAATTCTCTTCTGAAGTGATCGATCCCGGTGTACCCAGATTCATATCGCCTAATCCGATGTCATTGTTTGGGAAATTAGTCGCTCTCGAACGGATCCACTGCGACCAGCGGGAAACCCATTCCTGACCGAACATAAGGGTCAGACGGTTTGTCTTCGACTTGTATTCATAGTTCAGCACATTTGAAGCCTGAAAACTTCCGCTCTCCGAATACTGCACATACCCGTTGATGCTGGAACGTTTGGCTGTAGATGTAAGTTCGCCATAGAATACATCTCTCCTCAGGTTCTGATAACGTGTTCCCAACGTACTGCGTAGAAACCAGCGTTTGTTAAAGCGGAAAGTAAGTCCTCCGTTTGCCTGGAAAACGCGCGTCGTGCGGTCGTCCCTGCTCTGCGCCGCCTCAATCAGCGGATTCTGCATCGTGTTTGACGCGTCATCCTCATAAAGCGGATTCTCGCCTGCTATCAGTTCGTCTTCCGTCGAATAGATTCCGGCGATGGGAGGGTACTGGAGAATGCTCTCCATCTTGTTGAAGCGAGTATTCCCGTCAGACGTTCCCATGCCGCTTACATTTGTCTGGGAGAAGGTGACACGCCCGTTCACTGAAAGGCGCTTATCCCCCCGCTGAGAGAAGCTCAAGGAAATGTTATGGCGGTCAGTTCCGCTGTACACCATTGCACCCAATTCCTTATAGTAGGCATAATTCAAGTTGTAGTTCAGTTCACGTCCGCCTCCGGATATGTTCACACGGTAGTTCTGGCTGGTTGTGGTGCGTCCCAACGTTTCATCCTGCCAGTCGATTCCGCGATTCGCATAATTCTGATGGATCTCATGAAACGAACCGTAAGTATTCTGAAAACGGGTTATCCCCTCATCACCGTAAAGGTAAACATTCCGCTCGTAGTCAAGCAGAGCGTATTCTTCAGAAGACAACACCGGAAGCTTGCTCGCTATCTTGGACACGCCTACATAGGCATCGAAGCTGACAGACATCTTCGTGTCCTTCTTCTCACCTCCCTTGGTCGTGACCACCACAACACCGTTCGCACCGCGCGCACCGTAAATGGCGGTAGCGGAAGCATCCTTCAAAATGTCGATGGAAGCGATTTCACCCGGGTCGAGGTCTGAAATACCGTCTTCGCTCGGAAAACCGTCGATGATGTAAAGAGGCTCGTTGCTCTGCGTAATGGACATACCTCCACGCACACGGATGGAGATGCCGGCACCGGGACCGCCTTCAGCCTGCGTGACCTGCACACCAGCCACACGTCCGGCAAGGGCAGAGGCTACGTTGGATGTCGGGGTCTTCATCAGGTCGTCGCTCCTGACAGAAACGACAGAACCAGTCAAGTCCCCTCTTCGGGTTGTACCGTATCCGACAACCACCACTTCATCCAACACCTTGTTATCCTGCTTCAACTGCACATCTATTACCTTTTTCCCTTTTACCGGAACCTCCTGCGTAGCCATTCCGATATAAGAGAAAACCAGTATGTCCTTCGGTTTTGCCTGGATGGAGTACTTTCCATCAAGGTCAGTAATCGTGCCCACTTTCGGATTGCCCTTGATGCGGACAGTCGCTCCGATTGCTTCCAGTCCGTCATTGTCGAGAACCTTACCGGTCACCGTCAGCGTCTGTGCCGAAACTGCCGAGCATCCGAAAAAGCAGATCAAAAGTGCTAATAGAAACTTCACATTTTTCATAATATATCATTCTCAGTCATTTGTTACCGATAGCGAAGATAGGCAGATTTGAAAGGACAGGCTTTCAAATCTGTCTTATCTTCTTTCGATTCTGTTTTATCTTCTTTCAGTTGGATTGCTTTTTCAGGTCAACATAGCGTTTCAGACCTTCCAGATAGTAATAATCCGCATAATTCAACGGAGCGTCAATTTCAGAACCGTGCGGCAACGAACCGGTAGAATGCATAAGAATAAAGAATCCGTTCTTTCCCTTTCCAGCCAGATAAGCGTCGCTCGAAAGTGTTTTCAGAATCGATTCCGCATAGTCAAAATATTTCTGTCCATCCGGAACAAACGTGCTCAATTCCAGAAAAGCGGAAGCTATAACCGCAGCTGCCGAAGCGTCACGCGGCGTGTCTTCCTTCACCGGAGCGTCAAAATCCCAATAAGGTATCTTGTCTGCCGCCACATTGCGCTTCATAATCATATCAGCAACATTGACCGCATGACGAAGGAACAGACTGTCCCGGGTTTCCCGATAGCAGAGCGTATATCCATATACAGCCCAGCTTTGCCCTCTTGACCACGACGAATCATCATTCTTTCCCTGGTGCGTCTGCTTCTTCTCTACCGAACCGTCATTGTTGTAGCTCACCACATGCCATGATGTGAAATCAGGACGGAAATGATTCTTCATTGTAGTCTTTGCATGCTGCACAGCTATCTGCTTATATTTCGGATCGCCAGTCAACTTCCCTACATTAAAAAGCAGTTCCAGATTCATCATGTTGTCGATAATTACCGGATAGTTCCAAGGACCGAAATCCCACGAACGGATACATCCGATACGGGCATTGAAACGCGAACAGAGATTGTCGGCCGTTTCAATCAGAACCGCTTTGATCGTGTCGTTCGCATCCAAACGGAGTGCATTGCCATAACTGCAGTTCATCATGAAACCGATGTCATGATTGTCATTTACCTTGCGGATGGGATACATGCGGTTGGTATAGCGGACAGCTTCCTGTCTGATGGTGTCATTCCCCGTCAGCTCGTAAAGGTACCACAATGTGCCGGGAAAAAATCCGCTTGTCCAGTCATACAAGTTGCACGTACGCAACTTGCCTATTTCACTTGCAGGCGGGTTCGCCACCAGCGAATCCATAAACACTGTGGAGTCACATTCCATCTGTTCCACCAGAAAGTCCATATTATAACCCGTATAAAGCGTACGGGGCATTCTGTCCAGCGAATCGGTCATCAACGCAGACATTTCTTTCGCCTGATACAATGCAACATCCAGCGCATGATCAATCCACGGACTGTTTTCTTTTACTGCCTGCCGGCAAGAAACAAGTGCAAACCCAACGGCAGCACACAAGATCAATTTACTTTTCATGGCATTCTTATATTAATTATACATAAATAAAAGTCGGAAACGGTGTTTCTTCCGGTCGCAAAACTAAAGAAGAAACACCGTTTCCGGCTTTATCTGTGTTGAAAGATCTTTCACTGACGTTGAAAAGTGAAACAAAAACAAGCCGCACCAAACGGAAACAGGCGGCTGCCCTGACTGAAGCAGCCGCCTGTTTCTACCGGCAGGACAGATGAATGAAACCTACAATTCTCCCTGCACAAGAATATGGCACTGATGTGCCTCAAGCACTTCCATGCAACGTTTCAAATCGTTAGGCTTGATCACCACATGCGCTTTGCTGTCCTGGGCAAACGCATACATATATTCAATGAATATCTGCTCCTTGGCCAAATATTCCAGAATGACGGCAAGCGATCCGGGTTCGTTCTCACAACTCAAACAAACGACATCAGTCGACATTACCGCAAAATCATGAGCCCGAAGCACTTCTACAGCTTTCTCCACATCAGATACAATCAGTCGGAGAATCCCGAAATCGGCTGTTTCCGCCATACTGAACGCATGCATGTTGATTCCGTTCGCGCCCAATGTCCTTACCACTTCATTTATTCTTCCGGTCTTGTTTTCAAGAAAGACCGACAATTGCTTTATCGTCATGATTCCTCTTTTTTAATTTTACACTAATACACGCTTGTCAATGACACGCTGCGACTTTCCCTGGCTTCGGGCAATGCTGTTGGGCTCCATCAGCTTCACGTCCGCGCTGATGGACAGCACGCTTTTCAGTTTGTCATACAAAGCCTTCTTCAGGTTCAGCATAGCCCCGATGTCGTCATTGAAATAATCGCGGCGGACCTCTACCTGGACCTGCAGCGTATCCAGATTGTTTACACGGTCGACCACCAGCATATACCGCGGTTCAAATTCCTTCATGCTCAGTATCACGCTTTCCACCTGTGACGGGAACACATTGATTCCGCGGATAATCAACATATCGTCGCTCCGTCCCATAATCGGAGTCATACGCACGCTGGTGCGGCCGCAAGGACATTCGCCCGGCATAAGCGAAGTCAAGTCTTTGGTACGGTAACGGAGCAGAGGCATGCCTTCTTTTGTAAGGGTTGTGAAAACCAGTTCTCCCTGCTGTCCCGCCGGCAACGGTTCCAAAGTGACCGGATCGATGATCTCAGGATAAAAATGGTCTTCATTGATATGCGAGCCATGCTGCTCCTGACACTCGAACGACACGCCCGGCCCCATGATCTCGCTCAGGCCGTAGATATTGTATCCTTTCAGGCCCAGCCGTTCCTGTATTTCCTGACGCATGTGCTCCGTCCACGGCTCTGCGCCGAACGCGCCTATTCTCAGTCCAAGTTCTTCTTTCTTTATTCCCATACGCTCCACCACCTCAGCCAGATACAGCGCATATGAAGGCGTACAGGCAATGCCGGTTATTCTCAAGTCGCGTATCAGGCGGACATGCTTTTCAGTATTTCCCGTAGAAGCCGGTATCACCGTCGCTCCCAGATTCTCCACCCCGTAATGGGCTCCCAAGCCGCCGGTGAAGAGTCCGTATCCGTAACTGACAGAAAACGTATCGTCGCGCGTCACGCCGTATGCTGACAGGCAGCGCGACATCACCTCCGACCACACGGCAAGGTCTTTCCGCGTATAACCGACAATGGTCGGATTGCCGGTCGTTCCCGATGAAGCATGAACTCTGACCACTTCTGATTTCGGAGCGGCCATCAGTCCGTAAGGATAGTTGTCACGCAGGTCCTGCTTGGTAGTAAAAGGAAGTTTCACTATATCATCAATGCCCCGGATATCCTCGGGCATCAAATCCATTTCCTGCATCTTGTGCCGATAGAACGGCACATTATGGTAAACATATGCAACAAGTTTCTGCAACCGTTTGCCTTGCAGCTCGCGCAACTGTTCGCGCGGCATGCATTCTTTTGTAGGATTCCAAATCATCTGAAAGAGTCATTAATCGGTTAAGGCTCTCAGAGCCGACACTTTTTTCATATCACTATCCGTCATTCTTTTCCAATGGCTTTATGGTCCTCACGGAAAGCTTTCATGCGTTCTTCCAGCACAGGATAAAGCTCTTCGCGCATACGTGAAGTGCAGGCACGCACACCTTCCTGATCGCTTCCGGTTGTAGACAGGGAAATGCTGCTCACCCCATAATACATCAGTTCAAGCAGCAGCTGTCCGCCCGTCATGCCGGAATAGCCGAGCGTAAAGAAGAAACCGTCGCCCACTTCCCGTGTAACGTCACGGTCGTACACGATAGTGAAGCCGTTGTCCGTAAAAATCCGCTTCATGCGGCGGGCACGGCGTTCGTATTCGCGCACGTCCTCCACAAAATTGATTTCACCCGATACCGAACGGTTCAGCATTTCCGCCATTCCATACTGCGTGGTTGCCGTACAGCCGGAAGTGATCATATACATAATGGAAGCGATAAACGTAGGGCCGAATACGCCTGAGTCTTCATACCTCCTGGCAAGTGCAGGATACTGCCTGTCGAAAAGCTTGTCGGATATACATGCCAAAGCGATGCGCTGTCCGGCGTAGCTGAATATCTTCGAGGCGGAAAGCATCAAAATGTAATTGTCGGTATAACGGGCCACGGTCGGCACAAAAGGCGGCTGGAAAGGACGGCCATAACGGTGACGGAAGTCCATGCAGAAATAAGCCTGATCCTCCAGCACCACGACATCATACCGGGTTGCAAGCTCGCCGATAATCTCCAGTTCCTCTTCTTCCAGACAAATCCATGCCGGATTGTTGGGATTGGAATACACAACAGCGGCGATATCGCCTTTCGACAAATAGCTCTCCAGCTTCTCCCGAAGAGGCTTTCCCCGGAAATCGTGGATGTCAAAAAACTCCCACTCTACGCCCAATATGCGCAACTGCGATTTCTGGATGGGAAAGCCCGGATCAATGAAAAGCACTTTGTTCTTTCCCGGCAAGCGCTGGGTGCATGCAATGAACGCTCCGAACGAAGCTGCCACCGACCCCGTTGTAGGCACACACGCCCGCGGGGATATGTCGATATCGATAAAAGCCTTGATAAAGCGCGAAGCGGCATCCTTCAGCTCAGGCACTCCGGCCGCAGCCGGATACTGGGCGCCCAAGCCTGCATCGAGGGCTTTCTTTTCGGCTTCAATCCCCACTTTGTTTGCAGGAAGGCCGGGCGAGCCCTGATCCATGCGGATAAAAGGGATTCCCGTCAATTCTTCCAGCCGGGAAGCCACCAGCAGCACATCGCCGATGGTGGCATTCTGCAAGTCGGCTACTTTCATCTCGCGCGCCACCTGCGACACCAGTTCTTCACTGAACACCCGACTCATAAGCTCAAAGTTTTAGATTTTTCACGTATTCGTGACCGATATCAAAAGCGCGACAGTTCATGCTGACCACTTCTTCTCCTTTCGAAGCAAATATCCGCCCCACGCTTTCGCGCAAGGTGGCCGCATCAAGAATCTTCAGGAAAGAAGCTGCCGCACCCAGCAGAATCACATTGGCCGACTTCTGCATCTGGTTCTCCCGGGCAAGCTGTTCCACGTCAAGCGACACAATGTGAGGCTGGGCCTTCAGCTCTTCCGCCAACGCCTGTTCATCGGGATAGTTGGGGATATTCTTGAACGGAGCAGACGAAGTGATGATCCATCCGCTTTCGGAAAGATAAGGCAAATAGCGCAAAGCCTCCATCGGCTCCAGCGAAATGATCATGTCGGCTGTTCCGAGTGCGATCAGGTCGGAAGCGATGGGCCTGTCCGACAAACGAAGATTCGACTGCACGTCCCCGCCCCGCTGGCTCATCCCGTGCACCTCGGCCTGCTTCAGCGCCAGTCCCATACGGGTGGCGGCCTCACCGATTATGGTAGCGATAGACAAGATTCCCTGTCCTCCTACTCCAGAAAGTATAATGTCTGTTTTCATTTTTTCTCAGCTCTTTTCTTTTTCAACTTACGGTTCAATGTCTGTATACACTCGCGGCGGGGAATGATGACGGACACTCCGTCGTATTCAATTTCCTCGCGGATGACACGGGTAATCTCTTCCATGTTTTTAGGCAGCGGAACCACCACACGCACATGTCCCGGCTCTACGCCCAGCCCCAGACAAATGGCTTCGAACTTGTTGGTTCCGGCAGAATCCTGCCCTCCCGTCATAGCCGTTGTCAGATTGTCCGAGATAATCACCGTTATGTTCGCCTTGTCGTTCACGGCATCCAGCAGGCCGGTCATGCCCGAATGCGTAAAGGTGGAATCCCCGATAACCGCAATGGAAGGAAACTGGCCGGCATCGGCAGCTCCTTTCGCCATCGTGATGGACGCTCCCATATCCACGCAACTGCTCAATGCCCGGAAAGGAGGCAGAGCGCCCAGCGTATAGCAACCGATATCGCCGAAGATCTTCGCTCCGGGATACTCCGCAGCCACCCGATTCAGCGCGTCATACACGTCGCGGTGTCCGCATCCCACACACAAGGCAGGCGGACGGGGAACAACATGCTGCGCCTTCGGATAGACCTGGCCTCCCGGAATGCCCAACGCAGCCTTCACATTGTCGGGGGTCAGTTCGCCCGTCCGGGGCAGATCGCCGCTCAAGCGCCCTTTCACAACATACTGCGAAGGAAGCAGCCCCTTCAACTGTTCCTCTACGAACGGCTGACCGTCTTCAACCACCAGCATCTCCCGGCAAGAGCCTGCCAGACGTGTAAGCAGATCTGCCGGAAGAGGATACTGCGAAATCTTGATAACCGGATAGGGACATCCGTCCGGATAATTCTCCATTACATAATTATATCCTATGCCGCAAGCCACAATCCCTTTTTCAGACATGCCTTCCTTGAATGCGGCTTCATTGAAAGGCGAAGTTTCCGAAAGGTCCAGCAGGCGGGACTGCTCTGCAATCACCTCAAGATAACGGCGGCGTGCATTGCCCGGCAACAGGACCCAGTCGGAAGGCACGGATTCTTTGCCCGTGCAGGTTACGTCCAAAAACTTTTCCTTCACCTTTACAGCGGCTCTCGAATGGGCCATACGGGTTGTGATACGCATCAGCACAGGCAGCCTTTCTTCTTCCGACAGACTGTATGCGTACTCCATCATGTCATACGCCTCCTGCTGCGACGAAGGTTCAAGGACAGGAATCATCGCAAACTTGCCGTAGAAGCGCGAATCCTGTTCATTTTGCGAAGAATGCATGCTGGGGTCGTCTGCCGCCAATACCACAATTCCTCCGTTAACACCCGTAATGCCTGAATTGACAAAGGCATCGGCACACACGTTCATGCCCACATGCTTCATGCATACCAGCGCACGTTTTCCCACATACGAAACGCCCAATGCGGCCTCCATTGCCGTTTTCTCGTTCGTACACCAACTGCTGTGCAGGCCTCTCGACTTCGCCAAGGGTGAATCCTGTATATATTCGGTAATCTCGGTAGAGGGAGTTCCCGGATAAGCGTAGACACCGGAAATCCCTGCATGAATGGCTCCCAAGGCTATCGCCTGGTCGCCCAATAACAAAAGTTTATCGTTGTTTTCCATATTTTAGCTCCTCCAAACCTCCTCCGAAAGAAGGCTTCCCGAGTTAAACTTCATATTTAAATTTACTTGAAAATCCGCAATCCCCCCATTGCAGGGGCAGGCAATTCCTCACCCGGATGCAGACTATATATAATGAAATCATCCCATATTTGCTCAGAATGAAAATAAAAACGGCCTTTCATTTTGACACAGCTTCCCTACACGTCGGCATCATCCAGCACGGGGAACTTCTTGCGGAACGCCTCAAGCTGTTCCATATCGATCTCCGCCCCGGCACATTCCGCCTTTCCGTCCTCACAGGCCGCCAGCGTATGACCATACGGATCGATTACCGCACTTCCTCCGCAATAATCGCATTCGGGATCCTTTCCAACCCGGTTCACGGCAACTACATAGCACTGGTTTTCGATGGCGCGGGCGCGAAGCAAAGTTTTCCACGCATCCACCCGCGGAGCAGGCCAGCTCGCCACATAAAGGATGGCATCATAATCCTTCCGGTTGCGCGACCAGACGGGAAAGCGCAAGTCGTAGCACACCTGCAGAAGGAAGCGCACGCCCCGGAAAGCGACAATCACCCGCTCATTGCCCGGCGTATAGCGCTTATGCTCTCCGCCATAAGTGAACAGATGCTTCTTGTCGTACCATGTCACCGTCCCGTCAGGACAGACAAAATAAAAACGGTTGTAGTATTTTCCGCCATCTTCCGTGGCGATGCTTCCGGCAACGGCACAGTTTCCGGCAACCGCCTTCCGCTTCATCCATTCGAGGCTTCCATGCCCCGCCGGCTCGGCCACGCCTTCGGGCCGGGTGCAGAACCCTGTCGAAAACATTTCGGGCAGAACATACAGGTCAGCCCCCGGACAAGCGTCCATCATCTTGTCCGCCCGCTTCAGATTCTCCTCCGGATCGGCCCAGCAAATATCAGTCTGCAGTATGATTACTTTCATGCTTTTCATATTTTAGAAACGCCCAAAGGTAACAAAATAATAATTATAACCCAATATATGAAGCAAAATATTCACTTTGCCATCTTTTCTCTCCCTATTTATCACTGCATCCGGCGCAAGCCGACACCATGCGGCACCGTCTTTTCTCCTGCCGGCAGCAGAAAAGCGAAACGAGAGGAAAGATTCTTCAAACCACATTGCCGTTTGTATAAACCACGATGCGGTTTGTATAAACCACAGTGTGGTTTGCATAAACGACGATGCCGTTTGAAGTTTGCGCAAGGCCGTTCCGGTTTTTATACCGCAGAACAGACAGGCAGGGCCTGCATCCCCTCCGGTTTCTCCTTCAAAATAAAGTTTTTGCATAAAAGAAGCATACGGATAGGGATAAATTGCAAAATGTTTGTTATTTTTGTCCCGAAAATGAGTTAATATACTGACAAATGAACGTATTAGAACTGAGCGAACAGGAGATTATCAGACGCAACAGTCTGAACGAATTGAGAGCGATGGGAATCGATCCGTACCCCGCCGCCGAGTATGTAACCGACGCTTTTTCAACAGACATCAAAGCCGAGTTCAAAGACGATGCCGAACCGCGCAAGGTATCCATAGCCGGACGTATCATGTCACGCCGCGTGATGGGAAAAGCATCGTTCGTTGAACTGCAGGACTCAAAAGGACGCATCCAAGTATATATCACACGGGACGATATCTGCCCGGAAGAAAATAAAGATCTGTATAATGTGGTATTCAAACGCCTGCTGGACCTGGGCGACTTCATCGGAATCGAAGGCTTCGTGTTCCGCACCCAGACGGGAGAAATCTCCGTCCACGCCCGGAAGCTGACCGTATTGTCGAAGTCACTCCGCCCGCTTCCGATCGTGAAGTACAAGGACGGCGTGGCATACGACAAGTTTGAAGACCCCGAACTGCGGTACCGCCAGCGCTATGTCGACCTGATTGTGAACGACGGCGTAAAGGACATTTTCCTGCAGCGCGCAACAGTGATACGCACCATCCGCCGTGTGCTTGACGAGGCGGGCTATACGGAAGTGGAAACGCCCACGCTGCAGAACATAGCCGGCGGAGCAAGCGCAAAACCGTTTATCACGCATTTCAACGCCCTGGATACTGACATGTATCTGCGCATAGCCACAGAGCTTTATCTGAAACGGCTCATCGTGGGCGGATTTGAAGGCGTGTACGAAATCGGCAAGAACTTCCGCAACGAAGGCATGGACCGCAACCACAATCCGGAATTTACCTGCATGGAGCTCTACGTGCAGTACAAGGACTACAACTGGATGATGTCATTCACCGAAAAGCTGCTCGAAACGGTGTGCATCGCCGTCAACGGCAAGCCCGAACGGGAAATCGACGGAAACATCATCAGCTTCAAGGCTCCCTACCGCCGGCTGCCGATACTTGAAGCCATCAAAGAGAAGACAGGCTATGACCTCAACGGCATGGACGAAGCGCAGATACGCGAAGTGTGCCGGAAACTGAACATGGAAATCGACGACACGATGGGCAAGGGCAAGCTGATCGACGAAATATTCGGCGAATTCTGCGAAGGCACGTTCATCCAGCCGACGTTCATCACCGACTATCCCGTAGAGATGTCGCCGCTCACCAAAATGCACCGCTCGAAGCCGGGACTGACAGAACGCTTCGAACTGATGGTGAACGGAAAAGAGCTGGCCAACGCCTACTCTGAGCTGAACGACCCGATAGACCAGGAAGAACGCTTCAAGGAGCAGATGCGCCTTGCCGACAAGGGAGATGACGAAGCAATGATCATCGATCAGGACTTCTTGCGCGCACTGCAGTACGGCATGCCCCCGACAAGCGGCATCGGAATAGGAATCGACCGCCTGGTTATGCTCATGACGGGCAAGACGTTCATTCAGGAAGTGCTGTTCTTCCCGCAAATGCGCCCCGAAAAGGTGACGCCGAAAGACAATGCGGCAAAATACACGGCACTGGGAGTGCCCGAAGAATGGGTGCCGGTGATTCAGAAAGCCGGATACAACCTGGTGTCTGACATGAAAGACGTGAACCCGCAGAAGGTGCACATGGACATCTGCGGAATCAACAAGAAATACAAACTCGAACTGAAGAACCCCAGTGTGGACGAAGTAGCCAGTTGGATTAAAGGAATAGTATGAAACTGCCCGGGAAAATAGCGATTATGGGGGGAGGAAGCTGGGCCACGGCAATCGCCAAAATCATACTGACCCAAGCCGAATCGATAAACTGGTATATGCGCCGTGACGACCGTATTGAGGATTTCAAGCGTCTGGGCCATAATCCGGCTTATCTTACCAGCGTGCGCTTCAACATCAAGTGCATCAACTTTTCATCGGACATCAACAAGATCGTGAGGGAATCGGATACGCTGATATTCGTCACTCCCTCGCCCTACCTGAAAAGCCACCTCAAAAAGCTAAAGGTCAAGCTCAAGGATAAGTTCATAGTTACCGCCATCAAAGGAATCGTCCCTGACGAGAACATGATCATCTCCGACTATTTCCATCAAGTGTATGATGTGCCGGAAGAAAACATCGCCGTTCTGGCAGGGCCGTGCCACGCGGAAGAAATTGCGCTCGAACGGCTTTCCTACCTCACGGTGGGATGCAAGGACATCGAAAAGGCCAAAATGTTTGCGCGGCAGCTTGCAGGACATTACGTGAAGACATCGGTCAACACGGACGTGGCGGGAATCGAATACGCCTCGGTGCTGAAAAATGTCTATGCCATAGCGGCAGGCATCTGCAGCGGACTGAAGTACGGCGACAACTTCCAGGCCGTGCTGGTATCAAACGCCTTGCAGGAAATGAACCGATTCCTCGATACAGTGCACCCCCTGGACCGCTGCACGAACGATTCGGCGTATCTGGGCGACCTGCTGGTCACCTCCTACTCCAACTTCAGCCGCAACCGCGTGTTCGGAACAATGATCGGAAAGGGATATTCAGTGAAAAGCGCGCAGATCGAAATGGAAATGATAGCGGAAGGGTACTACGGCACAAAATGCATCAAAGAGCTCAACAAACACTTGCACGTGAACATGCCGATTGTGGATGCTGTATACAACATTCTCTATGAACGCATATCACCCATGATTGAAATAAAACTACTAACTGATTCATTCAGATAAAATTTACAGTTATGGAAAACATCAAACTGAACATCGAAAAAACTTTAGACTTCATCGCTAAAGACAAATTGGCTTCTTACGAAGAAAAAGTAAGAGCTTGTATGGAAACGCTGGAAAAAGGAACCGGACTGGGAAATGACTTCCTGGGATGGCTGCATCTGCCTTCTTCCATAACAAAAGAACATTTGGCTGACCTGAAAGCAGCCGCACAGACGCTGCGCGAAAACTGCGAAGTGGTTGTCGTGGCAGGTATCGGCGGCAGCTATCTGGGAGCACGTGCCGTCATCGAAGCGCTCTCAGACAGTTTCGCATGGCTGAAGGAAAAGAAAGCCGGAAACCCGACTATCATCTTTGCCGGACATAACATCAGCGAAGACTATCTTTATGAACTGACCACTTTCCTGAAAGACAAAAAGTTCGGCGTAATCAATATTTCCAAGTCAGGAACCACCACCGAAACGGCTCTGGCTTTCCGCCTGCTGAAAAAACAGTGCGAAGAGCAGCGCGGAAAGGAAACGGCACGCAAGGTAATCGTAGCCGTTACTGATGCAAAGAAGGGCGCAGCCCGCACTACTGCCGACAAGGAAGGATACACATCGTTCATTATCCCCGACAACGTGGGCGGACGATTCTCCGTACTGACTCCGGTAGGCCTGCTCCCGATTGCCGTGGCAGGATATGATATCGAAAAGCTGGTGGCAGGAGCCTGCGAAATGGAAAAGGTATGCGCCAACGGAAATCTGCATGAAAATCCTTCCGCACTGTATGCGGCAACCCGCAACGAACTCTACCGCGAAGGAAAGAAAATCGAGATTCTGGTGAACTTCCATCCGAAACTCCACTACTTCATGGAATGGTGGAAACAATTGTTCGGTGAATCAGAAGGAAAAGACCACAAGGGCATTTACCCGAGTTCCGTAGACTTCACCACCGACCTCCATTCAATGGGCCAGTGGATCCAGCAGGGCGAACGGAGCATTTTCGAAACAGTTGTTTCAATTGAAACTCCGAACCACGAACTACACTTCCCGAGCGATGAGGAAAACCTCGACGGACTGAACTTCCTTGCCGGCAAACGAATTGATGAAGTAAACAAAATGGCAGAACTCGGCACACAGCTGGCTCACGTGGACGGCGGTGTCCCCAATCTCCATGTAAGCGTCCCGACACTGAACGAATACTATCTCGGCGAACTGATTTATTTCTTCGAAAAGGCTTGCGGCATCAGCGGCTATCTGCTCGAAGTGAATCCGTTCAACCAGCCGGGCGTAGAAGCATACAAGAAAAATATGTTCGCCCTGCTGAACAAACCGGGCTACGAAAAAGAATCTGAAGCAATTCAAGCTCGCTTGAAGAAATAACCGGATCTGAAATGAGAGTCAAGGCACGGGCTTCACGGAATCTTTTCATCGTGAAACTCGTGCCTGATTTTTTTAATGCTAACGTAATTACTCTAAAATGTTTCAAGAAGCTATCAAGAACTATCTGAACAGACACAACTATCCCGAAATCAATCTGAAAGCCGTACTGTTCGACATGGACGGAGTATTGTTCGACTCCATGAAAAACCATGCGGCTGCCTGGCAGGAGGCCATGAAAAGATACGGAATGAACATGTCACGCGAGGAAGCCTACCTGCACGAAGGAAGAACCGGGGCGGGAACGATAAACATCGTCAGCCAGCGCGAAAGAGGACATCAGGCAACCGAACAGGAAGTAAAGGAAATCTATCAGACAAAAAGTGACATATTCAACAGTCTGCCCAAAGCTGAACCGATGTCCGGCGCATACGGACTGCTGCAAAAAATAAAGGCCGGCGGACTCATTCCGATGGTAGTGACCGGTTCAGGCCAACTGTCGCTTTTAGACAAACTGAACCACTATTACCCGGATGTATTCAAACGGGAACTGATGGTCACTGCCTTTGACGTGAAATACGGAAAGCCAAACCCTGAACCGTATCTGATGGCGCTGCAAAAGGCCGGAATAGCAGCAAACGAGGCGATTGTAGTGGAAAATGCACCGCTTGGAGTACATGCCGGCGTTGCCGCAGGCATATTCACCGTAGCGCTCAATACAGGACCGTTGCCCGACAAAGCATTGCTGGACGAAGGAGCCGACCTGCTGTTTCCTTCCATGCAGGCATTCAACGAAAGTTGGGAAACGTTTTACAATACGACCCTATAGATCAAGAACAAGACACGAAGTCACAGAGAGGACACTTTGAAAATCAACCGGCATGAAGTCCCGCATCTCTGTGCCTTTGTGCTCAAAACAGAAACCAGTCCCCGCCTGCGGCACGAAAGAAAGACTAATCCAATGCAAAAAACTTGCTTCGCGCCAACAGGGCTGAACCGATAGCATTCGCTTTCTCCTTCAGTTCAGAAAGCACAATGTCCGAATCACGATACATGAGATTCAATGTGTAACGGCGTATCGCAGAAATCACCGGAGG
The DNA here is from genome assembly GCF_030373775.1 of Bacteroides gallinaceum. NCBI lineage: Bacteria > Pseudomonadati > Bacteroidota > Bacteroidia > Bacteroidales > Bacteroidaceae > Bacteroides > Bacteroides gallinaceum. Next base: position 139,085 of record NZ_JAUDEN010000007.1, read on the forward strand.
CAGCAAATACTCTCCCACTCTGGAAAACTCACCGCCGATAATCACCTGCTCCGGATTGAAAATGTTCATCATTTCGCCGATGTGGCGTCCCAGTTTCGCACCGATATCTTCAACAAGTTCGATGGCAAGGACATCTTCACGCTTTACGGCAGAAATCACATCGTCCAGCGTAATCTCATCGATGTTTTTCTCCATCAGCAGAATCGAGTTTTCGCCTTTGCGAAGACGCTCGATGAACTTCCGGTAAAGGGCAGAACAAGAAACTTCTGTTTCTATGCACCCCCTCTTGCCGCAGTCGCAAATCTGCTGGTTGTCGTAGCCGTAATTATGGCCAAGCTCGCCTGCAAATCCCGACATGCCCGAATAAAGCTTGCCGTTGATGATGATAGCCAGCCCCAATCCCCAATTCACATTGACGAATATAAGATTCTTGGCGCATTTATCCTCACGCATGATATATTCGCCGTATGCCATCGCACGGCTGTCGTTGTCGATGCAGACATTGATTCCGATTTTTTCGGACAAAGTTTCAGCCAAAGGCTTGTCTGTGCAGGTCAGCTTCGTGAAGCTGCATCCCGTTTCAGGATTGACCCGTCCGGTAATTCCCACACATATATTCAGAATTTTATCCGTATCCACTTCAAGACCGGAAATAAAGTCTTTCACCTCACCGCATATCCGGTCTACACACTCCATCTTGTTTTCAAGACGGAAACCAGCATTCTGCTTCACCTGCAAGACATCGCCCTTAAAATTAATAAGAGCGAAACGCAATGAATTGACTGCAACGGCAACTCCTACAAAATATCCGGACTCAGAGTTCAGCCCATACAAACTGGGATGCCTTCCACCGCTCGTTTCAAGTTTGCCGTAATCATTCACATAACCTTCCTTCAACATTTCATCAACAAACTTTGTCACGGTAGGCACGCTGAGTCCCACCGCCTTCGACAAGTCAGTTATTGTAGTACACCCTGCATAAATGAAATGAGAGATGATGCGCCGCTTGATCAGCGCGCTCTTCACCCCCTTTTGTATTTCAGCCAATAAAGTCTGTCCCATAACAATTCTTATTTTTTATAGAAACGCTTACAAAAATAAGTTTTTTATTTAATAAATCAAGCAAGAAAAATCTTTTTTTTTATTTGTCTTTCTGATTTAGCTTTGATATATTTGCATTAAGTTCAGCAAGCGAACTTTGAACTGCAAATTTTGAACAATAAAACAAACATTTATATTTAACTTTCAAAATTCTAACCTATCATGAGACTTATAATTGAACCCGACTATCAAGCCCTTTCGCAATGGGCTGCAAACTATGTAGCAAACAAAATCAACTCAGCAAATCCGACACAAGAAAAGCCATTTGTTCTGGGTCTTCCTACCGGTTCTTCGCCATTGGGTATGTATAAAGCTCTGATTGAACTGAACAAAAAAGGTGTTGTATCGTTTAAGAATGTAGTCACATTCAATATGGACGAATATGTAGGGTTGCCGGAATCTCATCCTGAAAGCTACCATTCTTTCATGTTCAACAATTTCTTCAACCACATTGATATCTGCAAAGAAAACATCCATATTCTGAATGGCAATGCTGCTGATTTGGAAGCCGAATGTGCCAACTACGAAAAAGAGATTGAGAAATTCGGCGGAATCGATTTGTTCCTTGGCGGAATAGGCCCCGACGGACACATCGCTTTCAATGAACCGGGATCTTCTCTTTCATCACGCACACGTGTAAAGACGCTGACCACCGATACGATCATCGCCAACTCACGCTTCTTTGACAACGATGTGAACAAAGTCCCCAAAACGGCTTTGACTGTGGGTGTAGGTACAGTCCTTTCTGCAAAGGAAGTGCTGATTATCTGCAACGGACACAACAAGGCACGTGCCCTGCAGCATGCAGTTGAAGGCGGAATCACTCAAATGTGGACAATCAGTGCCCTTCAGATGCACCAGCACGGCATTATCGTATGTGACGAAGCAGCTACAGACGAACTGAAAGTCGGCACATACAAATATTTCAAGGACATTGAAAAGAACAATTTGTAATTAAAAACCGAGGCTGCAAAGCCTCCACTAACACCCCTACTCATGAGAACCAATCTTAGTTCACAAATTTCATTGAACCGCGTATCTCCCCGCTACTACAGGCCGGAAAATGCGATTGAACGTTCTGTGCTGACCCGTTTGGAAAAAATTCCAACCAATATCTATGAAAGCATAGAAGAGGGAACGGAACAGATCGCCAACGAAATCGTCGCAAAAATCCAGGACCGCCAGCGAGAAGGCAAGTTCTGCACCATCGCCATCGGCACGGGAGCTTCGCTGCGTTACCTCTTCACAGCTCTTATACGCAAGCATAAGGACGAAGGAGTAAGTTTCCGCAACGTAGTGTTCTTCAACCTGTATGAATACTATCCGCTGACAGAAGAGGCCGGAAGCAGCTTCAATCATCTGAACAAGCTGTTCCTTTCGCAAATAGACATTGACCGGCAAAACGTATTCACACTTGACGGAACAATCCCTCAGGATGCAATAACCGAGCACTGCCGCCTTTATGAACAGCGCATACAAACATTTGGAGGCCTTGACATCGCAGTCATGGGCATCGGACGGGAAGGCAATATCGGAATGAATGAACCGGGCTCTTACGCCAATTCGATGACCCGTCTGATTCTGATAGACTCAACTTCACGCGCAGAAGCATCGCACAATATCGGCGTAGACAACCTGCCTCCCTGCTCCATTACAATGGGAATCGGCACGATTCTCAGCGCACGGAAAGTATATGTAATGGCATGGGGTGAAAACAAGGCTGACATCATCAGACAGACCGTTGAAGACAAGATGAGCGACACTTTGCCGGCTTCGTATCTCCAGCTGCACTCAAACGCTACGATATGCGTCGACCTGGCTGCCGCTGCCCATCTGACCCGTATTCAGCGTCCCTGGCTGGTAACAAGCTGTGAGTGGAACGACAAACTGGTGCGCAGTGCCATCGTATGGCTTTGCCTGAAGCTCAAGAAGCCCATTCTTAAGCTGACAAACAAGGACTATAACGAAAACGGACTCAGCGAACTGCTGGCTCTTTACGGTTCTGCATACAATGCCAACATCAAAGTGTTCAACGATTTGCAGCACACCATTACAGGATGGCCGGGAGGAAAGCCAAACGCAGACGATACGTACCGTCCGGAGCGCGCCAAACCGTTCCCGAAGCGTGTCATCGTATTCTCTCCGCATCCTGACGATGACGTAATCTCAATGGGAGGAACTTTAAGACGTCTGGTACAGCAGGGACACGAAGTGCATGTCGCTTACGAAACATCAGGCAACATTGCCGTAGGCGATGAAGAAGTGGTACGCTTTATGCACTTCATCAACGGATTCAACCAGCTGTTTGCCAACAGTGAGGATAAGGTTATCAGCGAAAAATATGCTGAAATCAAGAACTTCTTCGCAAACAAGAAAGAAGGCGACATGGACACACGCGACATTCTGACCATCAAAGGACTGATCCGCCGCGGCGAAGCCCGCACCGCCTGCACCTACAACAAGATTCCGTTGAGCAGATGCCATTTCCTCGACTTGCCTTTCTATGAAACCGGAAAAATCGAAAAGAATCCGATCAGCGAAAAGGACATCGAAGTCGTGCTGAATCTGCTGCGTGAAGTCAAGCCGCATCAGATTTATGTGGCCGGCGACCTTGCTGACCCGCATGGCACGCACCGCGTATGTACGGACGCCGTATTCGCTGCCATCGATGAAGAGAAGAATGCCGGAGCCGAATGGCTGAACGACTGCCGTATCTGGATGTATCGCGGCGCATGGGCCGAATGGGAAATCGAAAACATCGAAATGTGCGTCCCGCTCAGTCCTGAAGAACTGAGAGCGAAACGCAACTCCATCCTCAAGCACCAGTCGCAAATGGAAAGCGCTCCTTTCTTAGGAAACGACGAACGTCTGTTCTGGCAGAGAAGCGAAGACCGCAACCGCGGAACCGCTTCGCTCTACGACCAGCTTGGACTTGCAAGCTACGAGGCGATGGAAGCTTTTGTTGAATACAAACCCATCTGACAATACTAATTCTAACTGATAATGTCATTCCGGAATCAGGCTGTATGTTCAGCCCTTTACCGGAATGACATTTTTTATTATTTCCATCCGCATGAAAAAGAATCTTTTGCAGACTGTCTGCTTCGCATTGTGCATCAGTCTATTCTCCTGCACTTCCCGTCACTTTCTGAAAGACAAAGAATACCGGACAAGGGTGGAGAATGACTTCAAGGCCAAACAGACAGCATTGCCGTACGGCAATCTTTTCAACGTGTTCAGCCAGGAAATGAGCACAGAAGAACGCGAGGCCATGACCTTCCTTTATGCCTACATGACCCCAGGTGACATCACAGACTATCCGGGCGAATTCTATCTGAAAAACGTCAGACTTGCATTCGGTACACGGGAGTCCATGCCATGGGGGCCCAGCATTCCCGACATCGTTTTCCGGCATTTTGTACTTCCGGTGCGTATAAACAATGAAAACATGGACAATTCAAGAGAGGTGTTTCTCAAAGAACTGACACCGCGTATCAAAGGACTCTCCATGTATGATGCCGTGCTGGAGGTTAACCACTGGTGTCACGAAAAAGCCGTCTATGCACCGACCGACAGCCGAACCAGCTCTCCGCTGGCAACCATAAAGACAGCATACGGACGCTGCGGAGAAGAATCGACACTGCTCGTAGCAGCTCTCCGTTCGGTAGGCATTCCGGCACGCCAGGTCTATACGCCAAGATGGGCACATACCGACGACAACCACGCATGGGTAGAAGCATGGGTAGACGGGAAATGGTATTTCCTCGGTGCATGCGAACCTGAACCCGTATTGAACCTGGGATGGTTCAATGCTCCGGCAAGCCGCAGCATGCTGATGCACACAAAAGTATTCGGAAGCTACAACGGCCCTGAAGAAGTAATGAAACGCACCGCCAACTATACGGAAATCAACATCATCGACAATTACGGAACGAGCGCGCACACTACGGTTACGGTAAAAGACACGGAAGGCAGACCCGTACCCGATGCCAACGTGGAGTTCAAGCTATACAACTATGCCGAGTTTTATACCGTGTCGCGCCAGACCAGCGACAAGAACGGACAGGCACAGCTATCTGCCGGACTCGGCGACCTGCTGGTCTTTGCCTCGGCCGGAAACCTGTTCGGCTATCGCAAAATCTCTTTCGGAAAAGACAGGGACGTGACTGTCACGCTAAGCCACAAAGTCGGCGACCGGTTCAGCGACAGCATCCTGATCGTACCGCCGGCAGAAAAGGCCGTTTATCCCCAAACGACAGAAGAGCAAGTCGTCCGAAACGCAAGGAGAATGCAAACAGAAGACTCCATCCGCAACGCCTATGTACAGACTTTTCCGAACAGGAAGATGATTGAAGGATTCGCCAAAGACAGCGGACTGAATACAGAAGAAGCACTAAAATACATTACCGGAGCAAGAGGAAACTACGAAGAAATCATGCGGTTCCTTTCGCATGCCGCAGAAAGAAATTCGGCCACCCGTGCGTTCGACATGTTGGGCACATTGTCGGAAAAAGACTTGCGCGACACTCCGTGCAGCGTATTGGAAGACCACCTTTATGCCACGGATCCACAGGCTGACGTGACTGAAATCCTTGCGCCACGCATAGCATCCGAAATGCTGACTCCTTACCGCAGCTATCTGCAGAAGCACATCCAGGCTTCTCTTGCCGAAACATTCCGCAACGATCCGCAGCAGCTTGTCAACTGGTGCAGGGACAGCCTTACGATACGCAACGATCTGAATACGCTTTTCACCACCACATCGCCTGAAGGAGTATGGAAAAGCCGCGTCACCGATTCCGCATCAAGAAACATATTCTTCGTAGCCTCGGCCCGAAGTTTGGGCATCCCGGCCTGGATAGACGAGATTACCGGCAACGTATGTTTCAGGCAAAAAGGAGAAATACGGATTGCAGACTTTGAAGCCGCAGCCAGCAGACATCCGGAAAAAGGAAAGGTGAAGGCAGACTACAGGCAGATTCCCCGGCTTGACAATCCCAAGTATTACAGCCATTTCACCATCTCAAGATATGCAGACGGAAGATTCATCCTGCAAAACTACCCCGAAAGCACCACATGGATGTCACTGCTGAAGAACGGGACAGATGTAGAAACCGGATACTACATGATGGTGAGCGGAAGCCGGATGGCAAGCGGAAGCGTGCTGGGTGAAATCGCTTTCTTCAATGTAGAAAAGGGAAAGACTACAGCCGCCACACTGACCATGCGTGACAATCCGGAAGATATCCGCGTAATCGGAAACTTCAATTCCGAAAGCCTGTTCACTCTTCCGGAAACAGGCGAACAGACCTCCGTGCTGAAAACTACAGGCAGAGGATATTTCGTGATAGGCATATTGGGCGCAGGGGAAGAACCTACGAATCATGCGCTGAAAGACCTGGAAGCACGAAAGGATGCGCTGGAAAAATGGGGACGCACATTCGTGCTGCTCTTCCCGGACGAGTCATCATACAACAAGTTCGACAAGAAAGAGTTTCCCAATCTGCCATCCAACGTAGTATTCGGCATCGACAACGGAAAGCAGATCCAGCGCGCCATTGCAGAGAGCATGAAACTCTCCAACCCGAACCAGCTCCCGATTTTCATCGTTGCCGATACATTCAACCGGGTTGTGTTCGAATCGCACGGATATACAATCGGACTGGGCGAGCAGCTTCTCCGTGTCATCCACGGCCTGTGAGTGCTCTGATTGTATTTCTCACCCTTTCAGGGGTGGTGACGGGATGCGAATATTCATCCACACTCACCGTCCCTCCCATCGACAAAGCCGGATTGCGCAATAGCATCCGGCTTTGCCTGTTTTCGCGCGCGGAAAAATGAAACTCCTCCGCTCCCGTCCGGGTGGCAAGCTCGGCGATATTGGTTTCGTTCACCCCGCATCCGGGCATCACAATTATCCGATTGGCAGCTCTCGTCACCAGTTTCCGCAACAGATCCGCCCCCTGCAGAGCTGTCGGCTGCTGTCCGGAAGTCAGCACACGGTCTACTCCCATCTCAACCAGCTCTTCAAGAACCGACTCCGGATTCCTTACATAGTCGAACGCGCGGTGGAAAGTCACGGAAAGGCCTTCTGAAACCTTCAGCAGTTTCTGCATCGCCTCCCTGTCCACATCTCCCTCCGGAGTAAGGCAGCCGAACACAACTCCGTCCGCTCCGGCCTCACGGGCCATTCTGATATCTTCTTCCATAATGTCAAGTTCCATCGGAGAATACAGAAAATCACCTCCGCGCGGGCGGACAATCACATGCAGACGGATGTCAATCAGTTTTCTTGCCATGCGGATCTCGCCATACGAAGGGGTCGTCCCTCCTTCCGGCATCGAAGCGCACAGCTCCACTCGCTGCGCTCCGCCTTGCTGCGCCGCCACACAGCTTTCAGCCGAATTGGCACAAATTTCAAATGTATAGTTTGCCATAATTTTCCTGTAAAAAAACAAAAAGGACCTTTCAGCCACAAAAGTACACTTTTTACATGGCGAAACACAACAATATCATGCTTATTTTTACGGCAGCGCACGGCTCTTTCATTTAAAATAATCTCCATACTCCTTGTTATTCTCCGAAAAACCATTATTTTTGCGTACAG